>NZ_JBEYZK010000047.1:0-26030 GCF_040646035.1 Streptomyces sp. NPDC046465 | reverse complement strand
CGGCAGCCGTACTTGTTGTCGAACTTCGACTTCGTCACCGCGTCGTTCACATTGATCGCCGGGAAGAGGAGGGTGCCCTCGCGGTGCATCTCGTACAGGCGGTGCACGCCGGTGGTGGTCTCCTCGGTCACCCCGCGGATCTCCGAGGCGAGCTGGGTCCACTTCTGCGAACCCTCGCTGATGGTGCGGTTCAGCAGCTGCAGGATGACGCGGTGCTCGTCGTTCTCCGCCGACTCGACGGCCGGGACCTTCCCGGCCTTCTCGTACTCGACGCCCTTGTGCACCAGCAGGGTGGCGTCGCCGCCGTCGTCCAGGATCATGTTCGGGCCGCCGGTGGGGGTGCCCGGCCAGGTCAGCGCCTGCTCCGTGCACCACCAGTACTCCTCGAGAGTCTCGCCCTTCCAGGCGAAGACCGGGATGCCCTGGGGGTCTTCCGGGGTGCCGTCGGGGCCGACCGCGATGGCGGCGGCGGCGTGGTCCTGGGTGGAGAAAATGTTGCAGGACACCCAGCGGACCTCCGCGCCCAGCGCGACCAGGGTCTCGATGAGGACGGCCGTCTGCACCGTCATGTGCAGCGAGCCCATGATGCGGGCCCCGGCCAGCGGCCGGGTGGCGGCGAACTCCTTGCGGATCGACATCAGACCGGGCATCTCGTGCTCGGCGAGGGTGATCTCCTTGCGGCCGAACGCGGCCAGCGAGAGATCGGCGACCTTGAAGTCCTGGCCGTTGATGAGAGTCATGAGTGAGCTGCTCCTCGTGGGATTGATCGAGGGTGGACATGGCTGACCTGCGGCGTCGGGCACACGGGTGCACGGACGCGCGCAGCGCAGTCCGTCGGAGGCCCTCTCTCCCTCGGACAGTCCGTGCGTGCGTGGACCGCCCGACCGCCATCAGCAGCGACGTCTGGCTCGTCCCCAAGCTACACCGATTGGCCCAGTAAGCCCCAGCCCGCCTCCGGCCACACCGTGTCTGGTGGATAGATCGTCAGACCCGGACGATATGGGACCTTTGCGCTTTTGATCCTGCGCTTATGTGTTGCAGGATGCCTTGAGATCGGGAACATTTGCGCGATCTTGTTCGGCGAAGGCGTTAGGAGATCCACGTGACCAGTCCGGCCGATCCCCCCATAGGCGGGCCGAGCAGCGGGCAGCGGAGGTTGAAGCTGCTCGCGGTGACCGCTTGTCCGACCGGCATCGCTCACACGTATATGGCGGCAGAGAAGCTCTCGCAGGCGGCGGAGAGCCTCGGTATCGACATGAAGGTGGAGACGCAGGGCTCCATCGGGGCCGAGAACGTTCTCTCTGACAACGATGTCAGAGAAGCCGACGGCATCATCATCGCAGCCGACAAGGATGTGGACCGCAGCCGCTTCGCCGGTAAGCGGGTGCTGTCCGTCGGGGTCTCCGAGGGCATCAGCCGCCCGGAGCAGCTGATCGAGCAGGTGCGGAGCGCGCCTGTGCACGGCGGTGGCGCGGGTGGCGGTTCCGCCGAGCAGTCGTCCGGCGCGGGTGGTGGAGGCGGCCGGGAGCGGAGCGTCGCGTACAAGGCGCTGATGAACGGCGTCTCGTACATGATTCCGTTCGTGGTGGTCGGCGGTCTGCTGATCGCGATCTCGCTGTCGCTCGGCGGGCACACCGACCCCAAGGGCGGGCTCGTCATCCCGGACGACTCGTTCTGGATGCACGTGAACCAGATCGGCACCATCGGGTTCACGCTGATGGTGCCGATCCTGTCGGGATACATCGCGTACGCGATCGGGGACCGGCCCGCGCTGGTGCCGGGCATGATCGGCGGCTGGATCGCCAACACCGGTGAGCTGTACGACTCCAAGGCGGGCGCGGGCTTCATCGGGGCCATCGTCACCGGCTTCCTCGCCGGTTATCTGGTGCTGTGGATCAAGAAGGTCAAGGTTCCGAAGTTCGTTCAGCCGATCATGCCGATCATCGTGATCCCCATCATCGCGACGTCCGCCCTCGGCCTGTTCTTCATCTACGTCATCGGCAAGCCGATCTCGTGGGTCTTCGAGCATCTGACGAGCTGGCTCAGCGGGATGACCGGGACGAGCGCGATCCTGCTCGGGGCGATCCTCGGGCTGATGATCGCGTTCGACATGGGCGGTCCGGTCAACAAGACGGCGTTCCTCTTCGGCGCCGGGCTCATCGCGACCGGCAACCAGACCGTCATGGGCATGTGCGCCGCCGCCATTCCCGTCATGCCGCTCGGGCAGGGTCTCGCGACGCTGCTCCGCAAGCGGCTCTACACCGAGCAGGAGCGGGAGACCGGACTCGCGTCACTGTTCATGGGCTTCTTCGGGATCTCGGAAGGCGCCATCCCGTTCGCTGCCGCGCGGCCCGCACAGGTCATCCCCGCCAACATGCTCGGCGGTGCCGTGGCCGGTGCGATCGCCGGTATGGCGAGCGTGAAGGACGCGGTGCCGCACGGTGGGCCGATCGTCGCGGTCCTCGGCGCCGTCGGCGGCGTACCGATGTTCTTCGTGGCCCTCGCCATCGGTTCCGTGGTCACCGCGCTCACGACCGTGACCCTGGTCGATCTCAGCGAGCGCAAGCGGCGGGGGGCTCCGCTGGTCGACGCGCCGGGTGGGTCCGGTGGCTTCGGTGGACCCGGTGGGCCCGGTGGACCCGGTGGACCCGAGCCGGTGCTCGCCGGGGCCGGGGCGACCGCGAGTGGTGCGGCGGTCGCGGCCGGGTCGCCGCGGAAGGAGCCGACGGCTCCCGCCGTGGCCTCGCCCGCGCCGGAGCAGCCGGAGCAGCCGGAGCAGCCCGGTGAGGTCCTTTCCGGCTACCTCACCCGGCAGACCGTGAAGGTCCAGCTGGCCGCCGGTGACAAGGAGGCGGCGATCCGCGAGATGGCCGCGCTGCTCGCCGCCACCGGCAAGGTCAACGACGTGGAGGAGCTGGTGCAGACGGCGCTGCGGCGCGAGGCGCAGGGCACCACGGGGCTCGGCGAGGAGATCGCCATCCCGCACGCCAAGACCGACGCCGTGGACTCCCCGCTCGTCGGGTTCGCCCGGTCGTCGGAGGGCATCGAGTGGGGTGCGCTCGACGGTACGAAGGCCAAGCTGATCTTCATGATCTCCGTGCCGGAGGCCGCCGCCGGGGACGAGCACCTGCGGATCCTCGCGCTCCTTTCGCGGAAGCTGATGGACACCGGCTTCCGGGAACGGCTCGTCGCAGCACCGGACGACGCCGCGATCCTCGATGTGCTGCGCGAGGTGCGGTAGCCCGCCTTCCGGGACGGCCTCCCAGGACGGCCTCCCAGGGCGGCCTTCAAGGGCGCTTACGTCGATGGGCCCCGCACCACACCGGTGCGGGGCCCCATCGTCGTACGTACGGGAAAGGCTCAGTCGGCTCAGTGGCCGCCCGGCGACTTCGCCGGGTTCGTGCCCGCGGCGGCCGCGGACTCGCTGAAGATGTCCGGTTCGAGGTAGATCACGCGGGCGATCGGGACGGCGGCGCGGATGCGCTCCTCGGCGGCGTTGATCGCGGAGGCGACCTCGGCGGCCGTGTCGTCGTGCTGGACGGCGACCTTGGCGGCGACGAGCAGTTCCTCGGGGCCGAGGTGGAGCGTGCGCATGTGGATGACCTTGGTGACCGTCTCGCCGTCGACCAGGGCCTGCTCGATCTTCCTGACCTCTTCGGTGCCCGCGGCCTCGCCGAGCAGCAGGGACTTGGTCTCCGCGGCCAGGACGATCGCGATGGCGATGAGCAGGACGCCGATGCAGAGCGTGCCGACGCCGTCCCAGACGCCGTCACCGGTGGCCAGCGCGAGGCCGACACCGCCGAGGGCGAGGACCAGGCCGACGAGCGCGCCGAGGTCCTCGAGGAGGACGACGGGCAGCTCGGGGGCCTTGGCGCGGCGGACGAACTGGGTCCAGGTGAGCTTGCCGCGCGTCTGGTTGGACTCCTTGATGGCGGTACGGAAGGAGAAGCCCTCCGCGATGATCGCGAACACCAGGACCCCGACGGGCCAGTACCAGTGCTCCAGCTCGTGCGGGTGCTTGATCTTCTCGTAGCCCTCGTAGATCGCGAACATGCCGCCGACCGAGAAGAGGACGATGGAGACGAGGAAGGCGTAGATGTAGCGCTCGCGCCCGTACCCGAAGGGGTGTTGCGGGGTGGCCTCTCGCTGGGCCTTCTTCCCGCCGAGGAGCAGCAGTCCCTGGTTGCCGGAGTCGGCGAGCGAGTGGACGCTCTCGGCGAGCATCGAGGACGAGCCGCTGAAGATGAACGCGACGAATTTCGCCACCGCGATCGCGAGGTTCGCGCCGAGTGCCGCGACAATCGCCTTTGTTCCGCCTGACGCGCTCATGAGTGCCCGGGGTCCCTTCGCCTTCGTACGTTCTAGGCCATCGCCGACGGGCAGTGCTTTGCCCGCCCTTTGCGGTGGGTCATTGTTGCAGCACGGGAGGGCACTGGGGCGTCAGGCCACCACAGTGGCCCGGAAAACCGTGCCGGTTCCGGACACTTCGGCCTTTTCTCCTGCCGGGACGAATGCGGACTGGCCGGGCGTCAGGGCCAGTTCGCCCGCGTGGACCGAGCCCGCCGTGCAGAGCAGGATCTGCGGGGTGGGGGCGGTGAGGTCGTGCGGGGCGGCGCCCTCGGGCAGGACGAGGCGGGAGAGGCGGAACTCGTCGATCGGGGTCTCGTAGACCTCTTCGCCGCCGGGGGTCGCCTCGGGGCGCAGGACGCCGGGGTCGGTCGCCTCGAAGCGGACGATGCGCAGGAGTTCGGGGACGTCGACGTGTTTCGGCGTCAGGCCGCAGCGCAGGACGTTGTCGCTGTTGGCCATGATCTCGACGCCGAGGCCGTCGAGGTAGGCGTGCGGGACGCCGGCGCCGAGGAACAGGGCCTCGCCGGGCTGGAGTCGGACGTGGTTGAGGAGCATGGCCGCGATGACGCCGGGGTCGCCGGGGTAGTGGTGGGCGATGCCCGCGTACGGCTCGTACGCGCCGCCGAGGCGCTGGGCGGCGGCGGTGACCTCGGTGACCGTCTCGGCCATCTGCACGGGGTCGGCGCTCAGTACGGCCGTCAGGACCTCGCGCAGGGCGGCGTCTTCGGGCTGGGCGCGAAGGAGGTCGACGTACGGCTTGAGGGAGTCGACGTCCAGGGCCTCCAGGAGGTCCGCGGTCTCGGCGGCGGCGCGGAAGCCGCAGAGGCCGTCGAACGGCGTGAGGGCGCAGATCAGTTCGGGCTTGTGGTTGGCGTCCTTGTAGTTGCGGTGCGGGGCGTCGATCGGGACGCCTCGGCGCTCCTCGTCCGCGTACCCCTCCTTGGCCTGCGCGAGGTCGGGGTGGACCTGGAGGGAGAGCGGGGCGCCGGCGGCGAGGATCTTGAGCAGGAAGGGCAGCCGCGGGCCGAACTTGTCGGCCGCCGCCTTGCCGAGTTCGCGCTCGGGGTCCGCGTCGATGACCTCGTTCAGCGCGCCGCGTCCGGTGCGCGAGGGGGCGCCCGGGTGGGCGCCCATCCACATCTCGGCCTGCGGTTCGCCGGTCGGCTCGGCGCCGATGAGCTCCGCGATGGCGGTGGTGGAACCCCAGGCGTAGGGGCGGACGGTGTTGCTGAGGCGGTCCACGGAGGAGCTCTCCCTTGCTGCTACCACTACTGCTACTGCTGCCACTACTGCTACTGCTGATGCTTCTGTTACTGGCTCGCCGTCATGATCCGTCTGCTGAGGCGAGCGCCAGGTAAACGGCGGCGAAATCCGTGACGGCGATCAGTTCGGCGAGCGCTTCCAGCTCGTCGCCGTCCTCCGGTTCCAGTTCGCTGATCGCGACGTCGTGGCCGTGTGCGAGCTCGCGGGCGGCGGGGGCCGCGGTGAGGCCTCCCGCGTCCACCGGGGAGTCGCGGAGCAGCACCACGCGCGCGCGAAGGGCGGCCGGGTCGTCGACGCGGTCGCGGAAGAAGTCGTCGGTGTCGTCGCCGCCCGCCGGATTGCCCGCGAGGAGGGCGCCGTGCGCGGGCAGCGCCTCGGGCAGCTCGGCGGCGAGCGCGGCGTGTCCGGCCAGCTCGGCGAGGGTGGCGGCGAAGCGGCGGCCCGCGACCCCGGCGGAGCGGCCCTCGGTCCAGATCAGCGGGAGGGCGTCGGACAGCTCGGCGGCGAGGGTCTTGGCGGGGTTGCTGTAGGTCGCGACGGCCGGACCGCAGCGCTCCGCGACGTGGTCGAGGCGGTCGGCGACCTTCTGCAGGGTGTCGACGGGGGCGGTCAGCAGTCCGGTGCGGTCGAGGAGCACGAGCAGCGGGACGAAGAGGGCCCACAGGGTGCCGGGGGCGCCGGGGGCGGCTTCGTCCTCGACGCGGCGGGCCTCGTACGACGTGGAGTCGCGGTCGGCCTGGTCGTGTGCGCCTTCGTACGCGCCGTAGGGCGAGCAGGCCATCGGGACGGTGAGGCCGTGGCTGCCGTCCACGCTCTCGGCCAGCGGGGTGCGTGCGGGGGCGACCGCGACGACCGTGCAGCCGCGGCGGTAGGCCTGTTCGGCGAGGAGCGAGAGGCCGGGTTCGGTGCCGTCCGGGGTGACGAGGAGCAGCAGGTCGACGGGGCCGACCCAGCCGGGCAGCGCCCAGCGCAGGGCGCCCGCGGCGGGGGCCACGCCGGTTGGGGCGAGGCGGATGACGGGGCAGCCGGTGCCTGCGAGGCCGTCGAGCAGGTCGGCGACGCAGGTGGCCGTGGTGCCCGGTCCCGCGATGAGGACGGCGCGGGGCCGTCCGTCGGGCTTGAGTTCCGTCAGCCCGGCCTCCGCGGCGTGCCGGACGGCGGTGCGGACGCGGGCGCCCGCCTCCGCCGCGCCGCGCAGCAGTCCGCGTCGGTCGGCGCGGGCCAGCGCCTCTGGGGCGTCTAGCAGCGACTCGTCGAGCATGGGGTCAGGCCTCCGATCGCCGTGCGCGGTTTCCTGCGGGGTGCCGGGCCGTGCCGTTACACGGGGCGGCGGGCCTCGTCGACCAGGAGTACGGGGATGCCGTCGCGGACCGGATAGGCGAGGCCGCACTCCTTGGCGGCGGCCGTGCAGATCAGCTCGGTGTCCGTCTCCTTGAGGGGCGCGTGGCAGGCCGGGCAGGCGAGGATCTCCAGGAGGCCGGCTTCGAGCGGCATGGGGTGGGTCCCTTCGAGCTGATGTGGTGGCGTTCACGAGCTGGTACGGCGTCGTTGCCGCGCTGCCTCGGCGGCTTTTGCCGCGCAGGATGCGGCCTGGTCAGCCTACCTCTGTGCGGGGCGGGGCGCGGGGGTGCGGAGGGGCTGATGGAGGGGCCGGTGCACCGGCCCCTCCATAGCGTTCGCGGGGTCAGCCGCAGGTGACCGGCGGGGTCAGCCGCGGATGATCGCCAGGGCCTCGTCGCGCACCTTGGCCATGGTCGCCCCGTCGCGGGCCTCCGCGTTCAGGCGCAGCAGGGGCTCCGTGTTCGACGCGCGAACGTTGAACCACCAGTCGGCGGCGGTCACGGTGAGGCCGTCGAGCTCGTCGAGGGTGACGCCGTCCCGGCCCTCGTACGCCGTCTTGATCGCGGCGAGGCGGGCGGTCTGGTCGTCGACCGTGGAGTTGATCTCGCCGGATCCCGCGTAGCGGTCGTACTGGGCGACGAGGCCGGAGAGCGGGCCGTCCTGGCCGCCCAGGGCCGCGAGGACGTGGAGCGCGGCGAGCATGCCCGTGTCCGCGTTCCAGAAGTCCTTGAAGTAGTAGTGCGCGGAGTGCTCGCCGCCGAAGATGGCGCCGGTCCTGGCCATCTCCGCCTTGATGAAGGAGTGGCCCACGCGCGTGCGTACGGGCGTGCCGCCGTTCTCCTTGACGACCTCCGGGACCGACCAGGAGGTGATGAGGTTGTGGATGACCGTTCCCTTGCCGCCGTGCTTGGCCAGCTCGCGGGAGGCGACCAGGGCGGTGATGGCGGACGGGGAGACCGGGTCGCCGCTCTCGTCGACGACGAAGCAGCGGTCCGCGTCGCCGTCGAAGGCGATGCCGAGGTCGGCGCCCTCCTCGCGCACCCGCTGCTGCAGGTCCACGATGTTGGCCGGGTCCAGGGGGTTGGCCTCGTGGTTGGGGAAGGTGCCGTCCAGCTCGAAGTACATCGGCACGAGTTCCAGGGGCAGGCCCTCGAAGACGGTGGGGACGGTGTGGCCGCCCATGCCGTTGCCCGCGTCCACCACGACCTTGAGCGGGCGGATGGCGGTGAGGTCGACGAGGCCGCGCAGGTGGGCGGCGTACTCGGTGAGGGTCTCGTGCGTGGTGAGGGTGCCCGCGGTCGTGGCGGGCTCGGGGGCGCCGGTGCGCAGCCAGCCCTCGACGAGGGCGCGGATCTCCGCGAGGCCGGTGTCCTGGCCCACGGGGGCGGCGCCCGCGCGGCACATCTTGATGCCGTTGTACTGGGCGGGGTTGTGCGACGCCGTGAACATGGCGCCCGGCAGGTCGAGCGCCCCCGACGCGTAGTACAGCTGGTCCGTCGAGCAGAGCCCGATCTCGGTGACGTCGACGCCGCGTGCGGCCGCGCCGCGTCCGAAGGCCCGGGAGAGGCCCGGCGACGAGGGGCGCATGTCGTGCCCGACGACGATCGCCCGCGCCGACGTGATCTGCGCGAAAGCCGCCCCGAAGAGCTCGGCGAGCGATTCGTCCCACTGGTCCGGGACCACCCCGCGGACGTCGTACGCCTTCACGATCTGGGACAGATCAGCAGTCACGGCCAACCCTCTCTGCAGGTTCTGCGAGTTCAGCGAGTGCCGAGAGCCCGTCGGGAGCCCTCCATGGTCAGCACAAAACTACCCGCTGGCACCCATGGCAGGCCGGGCACGGGCGACAGCGGTCCCGCGGCCGCGCCGGCCCGTGCTCACGGCAGCATCCAGCCGAGCACCGGCGTGCTCTGTCCCACCACGATCAGGCACATCACGAGGAGCAGGCCGAGGCTCCAGGGCAGCACCTTGCGCAGCAGGTCGCCTTCCTTGCCCGCGAGTCCGACGGCGGCGCACGCGATCGTCAGGTTCTGCGGGGAGATCATCTTGCCGAGGACGCCGCCCGAGCTGTTGGCGGCCGCGAGGAGTTCCGGGGAGAGCCCGGACTGCTGGGCCGCCGTCACCTGGAGGGCGCCGAAGAGGGCGTTGGAGGAGGTGTCGGAGCCGGTCACCGCGACGCCGAACCAGCCGAGCACCGGCGACAGGAAGGCGAGTCCGGCGCCGGCTGCGGCTACGTAGTGCCCGATCGTGGCGGCCTGCCCGGAGAGGTTCATGACGTACGCGAGTGCGAGGACGGACGTCACGGTGAGGATGGCGTGGCGCAGTTCGTGGACGGTGGCGGCCCATTCGCGTACCGCCACGCGCGCGTGCACCCCGATGAGCGCCGCGGTGCCCACGCCGGCGAGCAGGACGAGCGTCCCGCCGGTCGATGCGAGGGGCAGCGAGAAGACATTGCCGCCGACGGGGTCTCCGGAGGGGCCGACGACGTTCAGGAAGGGCCAGTCGAAGGTGCGGGTCGCCTCGGCGAGGAGGTCCTTGACGGTGGGGATCTGGGCGAGGGAGAAGACGGCGACGATCAGGGCGTACGGGGCGTAGGCGCGCAGGACTTCGGGGCGCGGGTCGTCGTGGTCGAGGTCCTCGCTGCGTACGCCGGTGAGGACCGCGGCGCGGACGGGCTCGGCGGCGGGCCTGCGCGCGCGGGGCACCGCCATCAGCGCGCCCGCGCCCGCGAGGGCGGCGCCGATGTCGGCGAGCTGTGCGGAGACGTAATTGGAGGCCGCGAACTGGGCTACGGCGAAGGCGGTTCCGCAGGCGAGCGCGGGCACCCAGGTCTCGCGGAGTCCGCGCCGCCCGTCCACGAGGACGACCAGGAGCAGCGGCACGACCAGGGCGAGCAGCGGTGTCTGGCGGCCGACGACGGCGGCGACGGTGTCCAGCGGGAGGCCCGTCACCTGAGCCAGCGTCACCACAGGGGTGGCCATGGCTCCGAAGGCGACCGGTGCGGTGTTGGCGACGAGGGAGACGACGGCGGCGCGCACCGGGTCGAAGCCGAGGCCCACGAGCATGACCGCGCTGATCGCGACGGGCGCCCCGAATCCGGCGAGCGCCTCCAGGAGCGCACCGAAGCAGAAGGCCACGACGAGCGCCTGGATGCGGGGGTCGTCGGAGAGCCGCCCGAAGGAGCGGCGCAGGACGTCGAAGTGCCGGGTGCGGACCGTCATGCGGTAGATCCACAGGGCGTTGACGACGATCCACAGGATGGGGAAGAGCCCGAAGAGGGCTCCCTGCGCGGCGCTGGAGGCGGTCTGGCCGAGCGGCATGCCGTAGGCGAGCCGGGCGACGAGGACGGCGGCGGCGAGGCCGATGAGCCCGGCCCGGTGCGCCTTCACGCGGAAGGCGCCGAGGAGGACGAGGACGGTCAGAAGGGGCAGGGTCGCGACGAGTGCGGAGAGGCCGAGCGAGTCGGCCACGGGCTCCAGTTGCTGGACGAACACGGGGGCGCCTCCCGGCTAGGGGTGGCGAAATCCTCGGGGCCCTGGTGAAGGCGCGTCAACGATGCGGACGGAGAAGATCCGGTGAAGGGCCGGGCGGTCCGGAGAGGGGTGCCCGGCGCGGTTCAGGAGTCCGGGGACCGCAGCACCCGGAGGTGGCCGCGGCGTGCGACCTCCATGGGGTCCGCCCTGCGCGCGCCGCCCCCGCCGGCCTCGGCGGTGCGCTCCTGCGGGCGGGCCGCCTCGCGCACGGCGTTGGCGAGCGCTTCGAGGTCGTCGCCGGAGGGGCGGGCCGGAGACGACGCGTCGGCGAGCCGCACGACGTCCCAGCCGCGGGGCGCGGTGAGGCGCTCGGAGTGCTGGGCGCACAGGTCGTAGCAGTGGGGTTCGGCGTAGGTGGCGAGGGGGCCGAGGACCGCGGTCGAGTCGGCGTAGACGTACGTCAGCGTCGCGACGGCGGGACGGCCGCAAGCGGTGCGCGAACAGCGACGTACAGGGCTCACAGCGTTGGACGGTACCGCACTCTTGAGCGGGCCGCGACGACTCTCCACGAGGTCACTCCACCGTGTCGTGCCGCGCCCCTTACGCCACCGCGGATCGCAGATACCTCGCTGACCTGCACAGACACCAGTGGCCACGGGGGTGCGCGGTATTGAATCCGGTCACCACATGGCTGGGATCACGTCATTTGGCGAGCGATCGACGGTCCAGGAGAGATACGGAATCGAGTCCAAGCCCGGCCGGAACGGTCAGGAATCGACATGCCCCGCTCCCCGCGGAAAGGGCGATCCCGGGGACTACGCTTCGTCAGTGATGGACGACCCCGTACAGCCCCGTTCCGCAGACCCGAGGCCCCGCCGCCGCGACCGCCACGGCAGGGGCATGCGCGGGCCCGTGGCGCCGCCCCAGGTCCCGCTCTCCGCGAGCCGCGGCGAGGCCTTCACCGACCTTGTGCAGGACTCCGTGGAGCGCCTTGAGCGGCGCTGGCCGCAGCTCGCGGACACCGAGTTCCTGGTCCTCGAGGTGCCGCCCCTGGGGCGGCCCGACGGCGAGTGGGTCGACGAGGTGGTGCCGCTGGGCGGCACGATCGCGGCGGCCGACGGGCAGCCCGCCCGCGTCATCGTCTACCGGCGCCCGGTGGAGATCCGTACCAAGGGGCGTGAGGAGCGCGCGGCGCTCGTCCATGAGGTGGTCGTCGAGCAGGTCGCCGACCTGCTCGGGCTCTCCCCGGAATCGGTCGACCCGCGCTACGGCGACGAGGACTGACCCCCGTTTCCCGCGCGCGGGCACCCCGCCCCTACGGCTTCGCCGTCACTTCTGCAGCACCGCCAGATCCCGCTCGGCCTCCGGCACCGCGACCGTTCCCCGGTCGTCCGGCAGCGTCTGCACGGTGAACATCGGGATGCCCTCCTCCGGGGCCGACAGCATCCGCGACGCGTGGACCGGGCCGCCCGACACCGACTCCACCGTGAGTGCGTAGGAGCCCTTGAGCCCGGCGGGCACCGGAGGGTGGTCGACCGCGAGGGTCGTGCCGCCCTTGACCGTGTACGTCTTCGAGGCGGGCGAGCCGCCCTCGCTGCCGGCCGACGCCGTGACCTTCACCGTCGCCGATTTGCCCGGGGCGACCAGCGAGAGCGTGGAGCCCTTGGCGCGGTTGTCGGCGACCGTCGCGCGCGTGCCCACCGGTTCCGTCGCCGGGATGAACGCCGTTTCCTGCTTGCTGCCCTTGCCGCGCGTGACGCGCAGCGCCGCCACTACGGGCACCGAGGTGTCGGTCTGTGTCAGGAGCAGCGATCCGGCCTCGCCCTTGGTGACGTCGGCGAGGTCGACGGCGGCGGTCATACCGCCCTTGACGTGCAGGTTCTCGTGCCTGGCCGGGGTGATCGTGCCGGTCGCCGAGGCCAGCTGGACCTTCAGGTCCGCGTCGTCGGCGCCGGGCGCGAAGGCGACCAGACGCACCGAGGTGGCGTCCTTCGGGATGCCGGGCAGGACGAGGCTGTCCGCGGGGTCGGCGGCGGCGGGCAGCCAGTCGCCGCCCAGCTTCTCGTCGGAGGACTGCACGGCGGCCGCGACCCGGCCGCTGCGCGCGGTCACGTGCATCGTGAGGTTCGTGTACTGCTTGTCCGCGAGCGTGGAGAGCAGCACCGGGACGCTGGAGTGCGGCTGCACCTGGATCGAGTCGCCCACCTGGGAGGTGACTTCGCCCTCGGGACCGAACAGCTCCACGTCGACGACGGCGGCGGAGTCGTCCGGGTTCGTCAGGTGGATGTAGTCGCTGCGGCCCTTGGCGGTGCTCGCGCCCGGGAACCAGAAGTCCGTGTCGGGCGCCGTGCAGTTGACGCCCTGCATGCCGCGGCCGCTGCCCGCCGCGTACGTCGTGGTCTGCTGCGCGGTCCAGCCGGGGGCCAGCCCGCCGTCGGCCGTGCCGATGAGCGCGGGCGCCTCGGCGCCTGACTCCTCCCCCGCGACCGGCTGACCCGGCGTCTTCTGGGTGAGGAAGGGCTTGGCCTTCTTGCCGTCGTCCTTGGGCGCGTCCGTCAGCGCCTTGGTCACGGGCAGCAGTTCCGCCTTGCCGCCCGCCTCGCCGCCGCTGCCCTTGGGGGTGAACGCGGTGTACGAGGTCTCGGCGAGGTCGGAGCCGCTGGGCACCGGGCAGAGCAGGCTGCTGCGCTCGACGGGCTGTCGGGCCGCCGCCTTCGCGCTGTCGTCGTCGGTGCCCGCCGGGCCGCTGAACGCGGCGAAGCCGGTGACGGCGCCGAGCGCGACGACCACGGCGATCAGGGACTGGGTGGTGCGGTTCACTGCTGGCTCCCGTCGGGGCGCTCGCTGTCGGTGCCGTGGGGCGGCTGCGGGGGCGGCGGCGGCATCGGCGGCTGCCGCTGGTCGTACGAGGCGTCATGCGCGGTGTCGTACGAGGTGTCGTACGAGGCGTCATGGGGCTGCCCGTACCGCTGCTCGCCTCCGTACTGCTCCCCTCCGTAGACCCCGCCCGCTCCTCCGTAGGACGCGTACGGGTCGTACTGGCCGCCCTGGTAGGCGTCCTGCTGATACGGCTGCTGCTCGTACGGCGCGGCCGGGTACTGGCCGCCCTCGTACTGCTGCCCGTACGCGTCGTGCTCGGCGCCCACGTGCTCGGCGCCCGCGTGGGCGGGGGCCTCCCACTCGTCGTAGGCCTGCCCCTGCTGGTGCGGCACCGCGGCCAAGGCCTCCTCCGAAGGAGGAGGCGGTACGTCCTGGCCCGCCTCCTGTGCGGCCTGCTCGCTCTGGGCCCGCAGCCTGCGCGCCCTGCGGCCCTCGCCCTCGACCGCCTGGGCCGGGACGACGGGCTCTTCGGGCAGGTCGTCGTCGACGTCGCGGCGGCGGCCCGGCAGTGCGAGCACCACGAGGACGACAGCGAGCGCGCCCTGCGCCCAAAGCCAGGCCGTGTGGGTCAGCGGGGCGTCGAAGGTGACGTCCAGCTGACCGCCGGCAGTGGGCAGTTCGAAGCCCTGCGCCCAGCCGTCCACGGTGGTGCGGGTCAGCGGGTGGCCGTCGAGGGTCGCGGTCCAGCCGGGGTCGGCCGAGTCGGCCAGCCGCAGGATCCGGCCCTCGTCACCGGAGTCGATCTTCGTGTGCAGCTCGACGGGGCCTGCCGCGACGGGCTCCGGGTCGCCGGTCTTCGGGACGACGGCGGCCCGCGCCACCTGCCGGTCCACGCGCCACAGGGCGCTGCCGTCCTCCTGGCTGAGCCGGGTCAGGCCGGGGGTGGCGTCCAGGGTGCGGCTCATCTGGCGGGGCGCGCCCTCGCGTACGAGGACGTAGCGCACCGCGAAGCCGCCGAGCTGGTCGGCCTGGTCGGCGCCGGAACCGGCGACGAGGCGGGCCACGATCTTGTCGAGCCGCCCGTCGTCGGCGGCCGCCGCGGCGAGTTCCGCGTCGCCGAGGCGGCCGCCGGAGCCCCGTACCAGCGTGTAGGAGACCTTGGCGGCCGCCTTGCTGCCGAGGACCAGCGTGCGGGCCTGGTCCTGCGTGCCGCTCTCCTCCGCGACGAAGGCGGGCACCTGCACGGGATCGCGCCGCTCCAGGGGGCCGTCGGCGCCGCCGAGCATCCATCCCGCGGCGACGAGCAGCGGCCCGGCGGCCGCGGCGAACGCGATGAGCGCGGCCACCGGCTGGCGCCAGCCGAAGCTCTGCTCGGCCACCCGCGCGCGGGCCCCGTCGGCGCCGAGCGCCGCGGCGGCCAGGAGCGCGATTCCGTAGCCGAGGGTGGCCGGTCCGGCCCAGGCCGAGCTGTTCGACAGGACGGCGAAGACCAGCGAGACCAGGGCGGCCGCCCACGCCGTGCGCACCGCCCGCTGCCGCTCGCCGCGCAGCAGGGCGCCGAGTGCGGCCAGGACGATGCCGATGAGCAGGAGGCCGTGGACGGTGCCGGGGCCGCCGGGGCTGGCGCCGAGCAGGTCGAGGGCGGAGGCCGAATCGGAGCCGAACTCCAGGCCCGCCTCCTGGAAGAAGCCGAAGGGCAGCAGCGTCAGGGACCACGGCGCGAGGACGAGCAGCGGTGTGCCGAGTGCGGCGAGGAAGCGCAGGCCGTACGCGGTGATGTCGCCGCGGCGCACCACGAGGAGGGCGAGGCCGAGCACCAGGGCGATCGGCCAGACGATGGGGGTGAAGGCGGTGGCGAGGGTGAGCAGCAGCGCATACGCCCAGGTGGCGCGCCAGGTCCCGCGGTTGCCCTGCGAGGCGGCCAGGCCGCTCGCCGCGATGCCCGCGCGCGCGATGAGCGGCAGCAGGACGGCGAGGACCGCGGTGCCGATGCGGCCGCCCGCGAGCGCGCCGGTGGCGGCGGGCAGGAAGGCGTACGCGACCGACGCCCACGCGCGCAGCAGGCGCGAGGTGACGAGCGGGCGGGAGGCGAAGTACGCGGCGAAACCGGCCAGCGGAACTGAGCCGATGAGGAGGACGGTGACCGCGAGCCCGGTGGAGCCGAGGAGCAGTGTGGACAGGCCCGCGACGAGCGCCACGTAGGGCGGTGCGCCCTGGGTGCCGCCGGTGCCGACGGGGTGCCAGCCGTCCAGGTAGCGCGCCCACAGGCCTGCGGAGTCGCCGGGCGCGGGCAGCAGCGCGCCGCCCGCGAGGGCGCCGGTGCCGAGCAGGGCGCGGCAGGCGATGAGGGATGCGAAAAGGAGTACTACGAAGAGCACCGGTCCCGGTTTGCGGGCGATGCGCTTGAGGCGGGCGAACTGCTCGATCTCCAGGAACTCGGCGTCGTCGCCGCCGGGCCCCGACTCGACGGTGCCGTGCCGTCCCGCCCCCGCGGGTGCCTCGGCGTCGGTGCCGCCGATGAGGCTGCCCGCGGCCTGTTCGACGGTGGCGCGCACGGTGGCGCCCGGCGGCGGGAAGAGCGCCCGCAGTTCGCCCGCGTCGAGCGCGGACTTGCCGCGCGTCTTGCGGGCGCCGACGATCCGCCCGGGGCGCAGGAGTGTCGTCAGGAGTCCCGCGATCTCGTCGACGGCCTGTCCGGGGGCCTTGCCTACGAGGTAGGCGACGGTGCGCACCAGCGTGCCGACGACGATCCGGAAGAGGACCCAGGGCAGCACGGCGGAGCGGGCGTTGACGAGCAGGGTGTAGGCGGCGCCGGCCTTGTCCACGCGGTGCGGCGACGTCGCCGTACGGCCGACGCAGTCGACGGCGCGGCGCTCGCGCGAGGAGGCTTCGGCGTGCCGGACGACGGCGTCGGGGGCGACGAGGACGCGGTGGCCCGCGGTGTGCGCGCGCCAGCACAGGTCGACGTCGTCGCGCATCAGCGGCAGGCGGCGGTCGAAGCCGCCGAGCTGTTCGTAGACGTCGCGACGGATGAGCATGCCGGCGGTGGACACGGAGAGCACGGGCCGGACGTGGTCGTGCTGGCCCTGGTCCTGTTCGCGACGGTCGAGGCCGGTCCAGCGGCGGCCGCTGTTGGCGATGGAGACGCCGACCTCGAGGAGCTGCCTGCGGTCGTACCAGCCGCGGAGCTTGGGGCCGACGACGGCGACGTCCTTGCCGAGCTCGTGTTCGTTCTCGACGACGCGGAGCAGTTCGGCGAGGGCGTCGGGGTCCGGCGCGCAGTCGTCGTGCAGCAGCCAGAGCCACTGCACGGGCTCGCCGTGCGGCAGGTCCGGCAGGTCGTACGCGTCGTCGCGCCAGGACCTGCTCACCGGGTCCCAGCCGCTGGGGCGCTTGAGATACGGGAGTTCTTCGGGGGTGAGCACCTCGGCGGTGCGGACGGCCTCGTCGACGGCGGTGCCGAAGCCGGAGCGGCGGGCGAGGTGCAGCACGCGGTCGGCGCCGAGGGCCTCGGTGACCAGGCGGGCGGAGTCGTCCGCGCTGCCGGTGTCCGCGGCCACCGCGTTCTGCACGGGCCGCTCCTGGCCGAGGAGCCCGGCCAGGGCGTCGGGCAGCCAGCGGGCGCCGTCGTGGGAGACGAGGACGGCGGTCACGACGTGCCGCGGGAACTCGGGAGCGGCAGCGTCGTGGTGACGGGCTGCCGAATGGCTGTGCACGGACATCGAGGTACGGGCCCCGGTTCGATGGACTGCGGTGGACGCCTGCGCCCTGCGGGAGAGCTGGGGCGTCTCGGACGGGGCCCCACACTAACGGCTGGCACCAGGACGGCCCGCCGCCTGTGGATAACCCACGGGTGACGGGCCGTTCGTCGGGCATTGGTTGGGGGAGGTGTGTGCCGAATTGATCGGGCGGCACGCGCCCTGGGGGCGGGCGGGAGCGCCTGCGCTTCAGACCGCGGCCTTCTTCAGCCGGCGCCGCTCACGCTCCGACAGGCCGCCCCAGATACCGAATCTTTCGTCGTTGGCGAGTGCGTACTCGAGGCATTCGGAGCGGACTTCGCAGGCGAGGCAGACTTTCTTGGCCTCGCGCGTGGAGCCGCCCTTCTCGGGGAAGAAGGACTCGGGGTCGGTCTGGGCGCACAGCGCGCGCTCCTGCCAGCCGAGTTCCTCGTCCGCGTCCTCGACCAGCAGTTCCTGAACCAGCTCGGTCATGTGCGCCCCTCGTCTGTCTTGTGCGTCCCCGTGGTGCTGCCGTTACCGTTTTCGACTGAACGACACGAGTGAAATTACAAGTGCGCCGATCCGGGCCAGTCAAGCCGAGATCTGCTATTGGGTCCCTTATTCACTCTGCGGAACCAAAGGTTTGCAGAAAGTGTTCAAATCGGCATAAACCATGACAGCGTCAATGGCCCGTCCGACGCCCCACAGAACGTTCGCCACCAGGAGGCCTCATGAGGTCTCACTAGTGAGGACGTCGACGTTTGAGTGCCGGTTGCTGCGCCATGTGTCCCGAGAGTCGGGTGCACAAACCTTTCGCCTCAGAGATCAACCGGATGAGGTGAAACATATCCCGCATAGTGGACACCCAGTTGACATCGAGATGCATGACCGGTGTTCTGGTGGGCATGCTCGCGAACATGGCTCTTTCGATGACCCGCACCTGCGGGTCCATCGGTGCTGCCCACGCGCGCTGTTGCTGTTCCTGCTCCAGCTGTTGATTAGATCCAGCTGTAGAGCCGCTTTCCCGCGCTAGACCTCTTTCTGCGCTCTGCCTCTCTCTAGCCTCTCTTTGCGCTCCACAGCCTCTCTCTGCGCTCCACCTTCCTTCGCGACACCCCAGCACTCTTACGTTGAGGAACCACCGCACGATGAACAGCGACAGTGACCTCCAGATCGCCGGCGACCTTCTCGAAGTCCCGCACCTCCTGCAGCCCGCCCGCGAGCACCCCGCCACCGTGGCCGAGTTCGTCGGCCTCGCCCGCGCCATCGCCGCCGACCGCTCCCAGTGGGCGCACCTCGTCGAATACGACGCCACGAGCCGGTGGTACCACCGCCTGCGCACCTCCCCCGGCTACGAGGTGTGGCTGCTCTCCTGGGTGCCCGGACAGGGCAGCGGCCTGCACGACCACGGGCGTTCCAGCGGCATCCTCACCCTCCTGGAGGGTGAGCTGACCGAGCGCACCGAGCGGGGCACACGGGAGCTCGCCGCGGGCGCGCAGCGCGTCTTCGCGCCCGGCTACGTCCACGAGGTCGTCAACGACTCCCTGGAACCGGCCGTCAGCCTGCACGTCTACTACCCCGGCCTGACCGAGATGCCGATGCACGCCGCCCAGTGCGCCGCCGCCGTCGCACCGGGCACCACGGAGGATGTCGTAACCGCCTGACGCACTGTCGTATCCGCCTGACATGCTGGGGGCCATGCGCATTGTGGTTCTGGCCGGCGGCATCGGCGGCGCCCGTTTCCTCCGCGGGCTCAAGAAGGCCGCGCCTGACGCGGACATCACGGTCATCGGCAACACCGGTGACGACATTCACCTGTTCGGGCTGAAAGTCTGTCCCGACCTGGACACCGTGATGTACACGCTGGGCGGCGGCATCAACGAGGAGCAGGGCTGGGGGCGTACGGACGAGACGTTCAAGGTCAAGGGCGAGCTCGCGGCGTACGGCGTCGGGCCCGAGTGGTTCGGGCTCGGCGACCGGGACTTCGCCACGCACATCGTGCGGACGCAGATGCTGGGCGCCGGATATCCGCTCAGCGCCGTCACGCAGGCGCTGTGCGAGCGGTGGCAGCCCGGCGTGCGGCTCATCCCCATGTCCGACGACCGCGTCGAGACGCACGTCGCCGTCACGGTCGACGGCGAGCAGAAGGCCGTGCACTTCCAGGAGTACTGGGTGCGCCTGCGCGCCTCCGTGGACGCGCACGCCGTGGTGCCCGTCGGCGCCGAACAGGCCAAGCCCGCGCCCGGCGTCCTCGAAGCCATCGCCGAGGCCGACATCGTGCTCTTCCCGCCGTCCAACCCGGTGGTCAGCGTCGGGACCATCCTGTCCGTACCGGGCATCCGCGAGGCCATCGCCGACGCGGGCGTGCCGGTCGTCGGGCTCTCCCCCATCGTCGGCGACTCCCCCGTGCGGGGCATGGCCGACAAGGTGCTCGCCGCCGTCGGCGTCG
This sequence comes from Streptomyces sp. NPDC046465, assembly GCF_040646035.1. Classification (NCBI taxonomy): domain Bacteria; kingdom Bacillati; phylum Actinomycetota; class Actinomycetes; order Kitasatosporales; family Streptomycetaceae; genus Streptomyces; species Streptomyces sp. NPDC046465. Next base: position 6,615 of record NZ_JBEYZK010000047.1, on the reverse strand, counting down.
AGACCAGCGCCGCGGCCGTCGCCGAGCACTACGGCAGCGGACTGCTCGACGGATGGCTCGTCGACACCGTCGACGCGGGTGTGGTGGAGCGGGTGGAGAGCGCCGGGATCCGGTGCCGTGCCGTACCGCTGATGATGACCGACACCGACGCCACCGCCGAGATGGCGCGGCAGGCCCTCGCGCTCGCTTCGGAGGTACGCGCGTGAGCGCACCGTCGTACACCGTGTGGGCCGTGCCCGGACTGCCCGAGGTGCGGGAGGGCGACGACCTCGCCAAGCTCATCGCGGCCGCCGAGCCGGGGCTCGTCGACGGCGACGTGGTCCTGGTCACGTCCAAGATCGCCAGCAAGGCCGAGGGCCGACTCGTCGAGGCGACCGACCGCGAGGCGGCCATCGACGACGAGACCGTACGGGTGGTGGCGCGGCGCGGGACCCTGCGCATCGTCGAGAACCGGCAGGGCCTCGTGATGGCCGCGGCCGGCGTCGACGCGTCGAACACCCCGGCGGGGACCGTGCTGTTGCTGCCCGTCGACCCCGACGCGTCGGCCCGTGCCGTACGTGACGGGCTGCGGGACGCGCTCGGTGTCGACGTCGGCGTCATCGTCACCGACACCTTCGGACGGCCCTGGCGGGCCGGACTCACCGACGTCGCCATCGGGGCGGCCGGGGTGCGGGTCCTTGACGACCTGCGGGGTGGCGTCGACGCGTACGGCAATCCGCTGGTCGCCACCGTCATCGCCACCGCCGACGAACTCGCCGCCGCGGGCGACCTCGTCAAGGGCAAGGCCGCGGGCCTTCCGGTCGCGGTGGTCCGCGGGCTCGCACATGTGACGGGCGGCGACGGGCCGGACCCCGGGGCCCGTGCGCTGGTGCGCGAGGCGCGGGACGACATGTTCCGGCTCGGCACGTCCGAGGCGGTACGGGAAGCGGTGACGCAGCGGCGGACCGTCCGGGAGTTCACCGACGACGAGGTCGACCCGGGGGCCGTACGGCGGGCCGTGGCCGCGGCGGTCACCGCGCCCGCGCCGCACCACACGACGCCGTGGCGCTTCGTCCTCCTGGAATCCGCCGCGGCGCGGGTCGAACTGCTCGACGCCATGCGGGATGCGTGGATCGCGGATCTGCGGCGGGACGGAAAGTCGGAGGAGTCCATCGCCAAGCGGGTGCGGCGCGGGGACGTGCTGCGCAGGGCTCCCTATCTGGTGGTGCCGTGCATGGTGATGGACGGCTCGCACACGTACGGGGATGAGCGGCGGGATGCAGCCGAGCGCGAGATGTTCGTCGTGGCGGCGGGGGCCGGGGTGCAGAACTTCCTGGTCGCGTTGGCCGGGGAGCGGCTCGGGTCCGCGTGGGTTTCGTCGACGATGTTCTGCCGGGATGTGGTGCGGGAGGTTCTTGGGCTGCCGGGGTCTTGGGAACCGATGGGGGCGGTGGCTGTGGGGCGGGCGGTTGGTGAGCCGAAGGCTCGGGGGGAGCGGGATGTGGGGGGCTTTGTTGTGGTGCGGTGAGGGGGTTGGGGGGGGAGGTTTTTGCGCGGGGCGCGGGGCGCGGGGGCGCGGGGCGGTGAGCGGCTCCCTGGTGCGTTGTGCGCTGCGGGTCTGTGGGTGCTGGGGCTTTTTTGCGCAGTTCCCCGCGCCCCTAGGGATCGTCGCCTAGTGCGTTGTTCGCCTCGGGCCTGCGGGGGCTGAGGTTTTTTTGCGCAGTTCCCCGCGCCCCTAAAGGCCGTCGCCTGGTGCGTTGTTCGCCTCGGGCCTGCGGGGGCTGGGGCTTTTTTGCGCAGTTCCCCGCGCCCCTAGGGGTCGTCCCCTGGTGCGTTGTTCGCCTCGGGCCTGCGGGGGCTGGGGCTTTTTTGCGCAGTTCCCCGCGCCCCTAGGGGCCGTCCCCTGGTGCGTTGTTCGCCTCGGGCCTGCGGGGGCTGGGGGATGTTTTTAGGGGCGCGGGGAACTGCGCGAGCGGCCACAGCGGGTCCGCGGTCTACCACGCCGCGATGTTTGTTCTTCGCATGCGGGGTTCTCTGCGGGGCGGGGTTCGGCCGCTGAGGAGGATCAGGCGGGCGGCTCGGTGGCGTTGGCCCTCGTAGGGGGTCAGGAGCCTGAGCATTTCCGTGTCGTCCGCTTCGCGGTTGTCCGCCAGCGCGTGGCCGATGATGCCGGGGAGATGGACGTCGCCGACCGTCACCGCGTCCGGCGCGCCATTGCTGCGCTGGACCGTCTCCGCCGAGGTCCACGGACCGATGCCCGGGATCAGTTCCAGGCGGGCCTGGGCCTGGAGAGGGGGCATCGCCGCCGCCTCCTCCAGACGGGAGGCCCGGGCCACCGCGCGCAGGATCGTGGACGCCCGCTTGTTGTCGACGCCCGCCTTGTGCCATTCCCAGGAGGGGATCAGGGCCCAGGTGCGGGGCGCGGGCATCACGTACAAATGAGGCGTCGGGCCCGGCGCGGGGTCGCCGTACTTGCGGAGCAGCAGGCGCCACGCCCGGTACGCCTCGTCCGTCGTGATCTTCTGTTCCAGGATCGACGGGATCAGGGACTCCATGACCAGGCCGGTGCGGAGCAGCCGCAGGCCCGGTCGGCGGTGGGCCGTCCCGGCGAGGAGGCGGTGGCGCGGGGTGAACGCGTCGGGGTCGTCCGCCGCGCCGAGGAGCGTGGGGAGCCGGTCGAGGAGCCAGTCCGCGCCGGGCCCCCAGGCCTCCGCCTCGACGGCCCCGGCGCGGCCGGCCACCCGGAGCGTGCCGGGGCCTTCCGGTGTGCGGCTCGTGCGCCAGACCGATCCGTCGGGGGTCGTACGGAAGGCGGGGTCGGCCGGGCCGCGGCGCAGCGGGCCGAGGGTCAGGCCGAGGTCCAGGGGGAAGGGCGGCTGCCAGGTGCGGGTACGGGCCGCCGTGGTCTTACGGGGACTGCCCGCGGGGACGGCCGTTTCGCCACCGCGCACGGTGGTGCGGGTGGGGCGCGGGGCGAAACGGGAGGACATCTGTATGAGGGTAGGGGACCGTCACCGTCGACGGGGGCCCTATCCGGCGAGTCCCTACCGGCCCGGGCCGGACCGGGCCCTACTGATCCGAGGAGAACCGGACCGCGCCCGCCGGCAGCGTGGCCTCGCACCAGACCCGTACGCCGTCCCGCAGCTCGTTGTCCGCGCCGACCGACGCGCCGTCGCCGATCACCGCTCCCGAGAGCGCCGTGCGGGCGCCGATCCGCGCCCCCGCGCCGATCAGGGAGTCCGTGATGACCGTGCCCTCTTCGATGACCGCCCCTGCCAGGATCGTGGAGCCGGAGATGCGCGCGCCCTCGCCGATCCGCGCGTGCTCGCCGACGACCGTGCCGCCGGTGAGCTTCGCGTCGGGGGCGACGGACGCGGTGGGCAGGACGAGGCGCTCGCCGCAGCGGCCCGGGACCGCGGGCGAGGGGGCGCGGCCGAGGACGAGGTCGGCCGAGCCGCGTACGAACGCCTGGGGCGTGCCCAGGTCCAGCCAGTACGTCGAGTCGACCATGCCCTGGAGGTGGGCGCCGCGGGAGAGGAGTTCCGGGAACGTCTCGCGTTCCACGGAGACCGGGCGGCCGGTCGGGATCGTGTCGATGACCGAGCGGCGGAAGACGTACGCGCCCGCGTTGATCTGGTCGGTGACGATCTCCTCGGGGGTCTGCGGCTTCTCCAGGAAGGCCGTGACCCTGCCGGTCGGGTCGGTGGGGACCAGGCCGTACGCGCGGGGGTCGTCGACCTTGGTGAGGTGCAGGGAGACGTCGGCGCCGGTCTCCTCGTGGGTGGTGACGAGGGCGCGGATGTCCAGGCCGGTGAGGATGTCGCCGTTGAAGATCAGGACCGGTTCGTCGGGGCCCGAGCGCAGCCGGGAGGCCACGTTGCGGATGGCGCCGCCCGTGCCGAGGGGCTCGGTCTCCGTGACGTACTCGATGTGCAGGCCGAGCGCCGAGCCGTCGCCGAAGTACGGCTCGAAGACCTCGGCGAGGTAGGAGGTGGCGAGGACGATGTGGTCCACGCCCGCGGCGCGGGCCCGCGCGAGCTGGTGGGTGAGGAACGGGACGCCCGCTGCCGGGACCATCGGTTTGGGGGTGTGGACCGTGAGGGGCCGCAGCCTGGTTCCCTTGCCGCCGACCAGGAGGATCGCTTCTGTCACCTGTCGTCTCTGCTTCCTGCTGGGGCCGGCCGAACTTGAGTTTCGGCCGGCCAGTGTATGCAGACGGATGTGCAGGTCGTGCAGGTCGTGCGGTCCGGCCGGGGTGTCGGACCTCAGCGGCCCTGGAAGCGGGCCGAGCTGGTCCTGGCCTTGCCGAGCTTCTTGTACAGGCGGCTGCCGGGGCATGCGGTGGCGAACCCGTCCCGATGCCCGGCGATCACATGGAGCCGGACGTTCCTGCCCTTCTTGTACAGATTGCCACCGCCGGACTTCAGGTAGGTAGTACCGCGCGGGTTGGCGCCGTACAGGCCGAGCTTCCACGCGGTCAGCCGGGCGATGGCGTTCAGGGCCTTCTTCGGCGGTGTGGTGGTGCTGTACGAGCCGATGACGGCGATGCCCGTCGTGTTCGCGTTGAATCCGCGAGTGTGGGCCGCGAGGACCGGCTTGGCCACACCTCCGGCACGCCCTTCGTAGATGTTTCCGCACTTGTCGACCGCGAAGTTGTAGCCGAAGTCCCGCCAGCCACTGCTCTTGACGTGGTAGCGGTAGATGCCGCGCAGCACGGATCCGGCCTGTGAGCAGCGGTAGTTGTTGCCGGACGCGCTGTGGTGCAGGAAGGCGGCCTTCACGGTCTTCGTGTACGCGAAGTTGCGCTCCCGGAGCTTCTCGTTGGCGCCCCAGCCCCTGCGCGTGATGATGCGCGGGCGCGGGCCGATGTGCGGCCGGGCCTTGTTGACGGCCTCGGAGCCGCCGCGTGCGGCGATCAGGTCGTTCTCCGTCTGCCGCTTGGTCAGTTCGGGGATGACGGCGGCGCCGATCGGCGCGAGTTCCGCGTTCACCGCGGAGGCGGCGGCCGACTCGGCGGTCAGCGCGGGGGCGCGGCCGACGTCGATCTGGGCGCCCTTGGGCGGGGCCTCGTCGCCGGGGTCGACCAGTTCGAGGCGGAGGCCTTCGGGGAGCGAGGTGACGGCGGAGCGGTCCGCGGTCGCGGGCCGCTCCGGCTTGACCCGGACCTCGACGCCGTCCGAGGCGCCGACCCACAGCGGCGCGGTGGAGCCGCGGACGGTGCCTGCGGCTCGGTCGGGGTCGTCGGCGTCGGGGGCGTGTTCGCCGTTGTGCGCCTCGACCTGTTGCCAGCCGGACCAGGTGGCGGCGCCGGTCGCGCGGGTGCGGACCTGGACGGTGCCGCGCAGGTCGGCTCCTGGGTCGTTCCAGACGACGCCCACCAGGGAGAAGGGGCGTACATCTCGCTGGTTCAGGCCCTGTTCGCTCGCCCCGGCCGGGGCGGGGGAGCGGTCGGAGCCGAGGGGGACGAGCGGGAGGGACTGGGTGCTGCCGGGGACCGCCTCCGTGGCGGGCCCGGCGGCCGACGGTACGTAGGGCGCCGCGGCTCGGGCGCCGGACGACGGCAGGGTGAGGGGCAGGGCCAGGGCGGCCGCGCACGTGACGCCGATCGAGGAAGCAAGGAATCCACGCATACAGCTGATAGTTGGCACATAGGGACATATCTGTCCATCGGTAACTGACGGGCCGTAGGCGTCAGGTGGGCGTCCGGCCGCCCGTGCTCCCCCGCCGCACCTCGGGCGGCGAGCGACCCCCGCGTACCCTTGCGCCCGTGAACGCCAACGACCGCACCCCTGCCGACCTGCTGCGATCCGCGCTCGCCTCGGACCCGGGCCGCCCCCTGCTCACCTTCTACGACGACGCCACCGGCGAACGCGTGGAATTGTCCGTGGCCACCTTCGCCAATTGGGTGGCCAAGACCGCCAATCTGCTCCAGGGCGACCTCGCCGCCGAGCCCGGTGACCGGGCCGTACTGCTGCTGCCCGCGCACTGGCAGACGGCCGTGTGGCTGCTCGCGTGTTCGTCGGTGGGCGTGGTCGCCGACGTGGGCGGCGATCCCGCCTCGGCCGATCTCGTCGTCAGCGGACCCGACGCGCTGGAGGCCGCGCGCGACTGCTCCGGGGAGCGGGTGGCGCTCGCGCTGCGGCCGCTCGGCGGGCGCTTCCCCCAGCCGCCGAGCGGCTTCGCCGACTACGCGGTCGAGGTGCCGGGCCAGGGCGACCGGTTCGCCCCCTTCGTGCCCGTGGACCCCGCCGGGCCCGCCCTGGCCGTGGGCGGCGAGGAGCTGACCGGTGCCGGGCTCGTGGAGCGGGCTCTCAGCGACGCCGCGCGGCTCGGCGTCGAGCCCGGCTCGCGGATCCTGTCCGGGCAGTCGTACGACACCTGGGATGGCCTGAGCGCCGGCCTGTACGCGGCGCTGGCCGCGGGCGGATCCGTGGTCCTCTGCCGCCATCTCGACCGGCTGGCCGACGACGGCCTGCGGAAGCGGGTGTCCGACGAACGGGTGACCGTCACCGCGCGCTGATCCGACCGGGGATGTGGGGCCGCCGCGTGGTGGGGGGTGGCCCAACCCCCCCCCCCCCCCGGCCCCCCCCGGGGGTTGGCGGCTTAGGGGGCCAGGCCCCCCCCCGCCCCGGGGCC
>NZ_JBEYZK010000046.1:0-28126 GCF_040646035.1 Streptomyces sp. NPDC046465 | reverse complement strand
CAGCACCGCCGTGACCGCGCAGACCACGACCGCCGCGCTCAGCGCGGGCCGCAGACGTCTGGTGGTGCTACCAGCCGCACCCTCACACGAACAGCTCGCGCACCCGCTCCAGGGAGCGCAGCTTCTCCTTCGGGTCGGTCACGTTGTTGGTGATCATCAGCTCGTCGGGGGCGGTCTCCCCGATCAGCGCGCCCAATCGGCGCCGCACCGACTCGGGCCCTCCCACGGCCTGTTCGGCGAGGAGTTCGGCCGCGTACTCCCGCTCCTTGTCCGGCCAGTCGAGCGCCGCCGCGTCCTCGGGGCTCGGCAGGGGTTCCGCCCGCACGAGTCCGTCGACCTGCAGCGCCGAGGCCACGGCGGGCGCGGCGAGGTGGTGGGCGTGCGCGTCGTCCTCGCCGCACACGGTGTGGACGGTGAGCAGCGCGTGCGGAGTGGCGAGCAGCACGGAGGGGCGGAACGCGGCGCGGTACGCCAGCAGCGCCTCTTCAGCGCCGCGGGCCCCGAAGAAGTGCTGGGCGAAGGCGTAGGGCAGCCCCCGCTCTCCCGCCATGACCGCGCTGGAGACGCTGGATCCGAGCAGCCAGACCTCGGGCGGCGCGGGCGGCGCGGGCAGGGCCGTGATGCCCCGGTAGGGGTGGCTTTCGGGGAAACTGCCGGTCACGAAGGAGAGGAGGTCGCCGAGCTCGTCGGCGTACGCCTCGGCGGGCAACCGGCGCAGGGCGCTCGCGACCGCCGCATCGGTGCCCGGTGCCCGGCCGATCCCCAGATCGACCCGGCCGGCGAAGAGCGTGCCGAGCGTGCCGAAGGCCTCGGCCACCACCAGCGGCGCGTGGTTGGGCAGCATCACGCCGCCGGAGCCGATCCGGATCCGCTCGGTCACCGCACCGATGGCGGCGAGCAGCACGGCGGGCGAGGAACTGGCGACGCCCGGGGCATTGTGGTGCTCGGCCACCCAGAACCGCTTGAAGTGCAACTCTTCGGCGCGGCGCGCCAGTTCCCGTACGGTCGCGAGGGACCGGGCGGCCGGACGGCCGCGCTCGACCTGCGCGATGTCGAGGACGGACAGGGGGATCGGCGGGAGTGCTGGGGATCCGGTCATCGAAACGGCACCTTTCTGTATGGTCATCGCAGGGCGCCCGTCTCGGCCGCCTGCGCCAACTGACCTGCCTCGGCCCGCAGTTCAGCGACACGGAGCCCGTGCTCCGCCACCTCCGCGGCGGTGAGGTCGGCGCTTCGCCGGTGCAGCGCGCCGGCGTCCCGCGAAAGCACGTCGGCCCGCCGCTCGGCGGCGGACAGCTCCCGTTCGGTCCGCGGATGTCCGGGGCCCTGCCCGAGCAGGCCGCGGACCCGGCCGAGAGCCGCCTCGGCCAGTACGAGGTCGAGGGCCGGCGCGACGAACGCGTTGTAGGCACGCGGCCTGAACGTCTTGTCGACGTAGCCGAGCGCTCCCGTCCACGGGATGTCGGCGTCGCGGACAGTGACCGTGCCGTCCTCGTCGTGCTCGAAGGCGAGTCCGACGTGGGTCGACATGGCGAGCGAGCTGATCGGGGAGCCGTCCGGCAGCCGCCCCTCCAGCACGGTGATGTCGCTGACACCGGACGCGGTGCTCGGGGTGATCCGCCCGTCGAAGACGATGTCGTCGCCCCGGTCGCGGATCGTCAGGGTCCCCGCGCGGATGTCGCGGGCGCCGCCGAAGAACCACTGGGCGCGGGTGGCCACCTCCTCGATGTGGTCCCGCTTCTCCTCGGTGGCGATGAAGGTGGACAGTTTCATCAACACGTAATGACGGGCGAGGAGTTCACCCAGCTCGGCATCGGCCGCGGAGATGATCCGCACCACGCGGTCCGCGACGGGCCACTCCTGCGCGGCCCCGCCGTTCTCGGCCGGGCCGAGCAGTGTCACCAGGCCCGCCTTCTTGAGCAGGCCGACTTCGCGCAGCGGCGGCGCTCCGCCGTCGCGCGCCCCCAGGGCGTTCGCCACCGCGTGGGCGCGCTCGGTCCAGTCGCCGTGCCTGGTCAGGTCGCCGTCAGTCATGCACACTCCGTCGTTGTCGGTCGGCCCGGGGCGGCGACGGGTGCGAGTCCTGCCGGGCACCACGGGCCGTCGCGCCCGGCAGATCGGGGACCGCGTCGACCAGTGCCCGGGTGTATTCATGTCGGGGGTGGTCGAAGACTTCGTGGGTCGGGCCCTCCTCGACGGCCTGGCCGTCGCGCATCACGAGCACCCGGTCGCTGATCTCCTGCACCACGGCCAGGTCATGGGTGATGAACACCAGGGCCACACCGGTCTCCCGCCGCAGCCGGCCGAGCAGTTCGAGCACCTGGGCCTGCACGGTGACGTCCAGCGCCGAGACGGGCTCGTCGCAGACCAGTACCTCGGGGCGCGGGGCGAGCGCGCGGGCGATGGCGACGCGCTGGCGCTGTCCGCCCGACAGCTGGTGCGGCCCGCGCCTCAGGTACCCGGCGTCCAGGCCCACCTGTTCCAGGAGCTCGACGGTCCGGGTGGCCCGCAGGGAGCGCTCCGTGCCGGTCAGCGCCTCGCCGATGATCCGGCCCACGGTGTACCGCGGATCGAAGGCGGCGGACGGGTCCTGGTGGACCAGTTGCACCCGGTGCCGCAGCGGCCTGCGGGCCCGCTCCGGGAGCGCCGACCACGGCTGCCCGCCGAGGGTCACCTCTCCCGCGTCGGGGGCGGCCAGGCCGAGCAGGACGCGGGCCAGGGTGCTCTTGCCGGAGCCGGACTCCCCCACCACGCCGAGGCTTTCGCCCGCGTGCAGGGCGAGCGAGACGCCGTCGAGCGCGCGGCGCGCCGGGCCGCGCCGTCCGGTCGGCGCGTACGTTTTCACCAACCCCTCGCCCCGGAGCAGCAGTTGTCCGGGGTCGGCGACGCTCCGGCGGCGGCCGGTGGGCACCGATTGGATGAGGGTCTTGGTGTAGGGGTGCGCGGGCGCCCGGAGCAGCTCCCGCGTGAGGCCCTGCTCGACGACCTCGCCGTCGCGCATGACCAGGATGCGGTCGGCGAGCTGGGCGACGGCCGCGAGGTCGTGGCTGATCAGCAGCAGTCCCCGGCCTTCGCTGCGAATCCGTGCGAGCAGACGCAGGATCTGGGCCTGTACCACGGCGTCCAGCGCGGTGGTGGGTTCGTCGGCGATCAGCAGCCGGGGTCCGGCGGCGAGCGCCGAGGCGATCAGCGCGCGTTGGCGCAGGCCGCCGGAGAGCTGGTGGGGGTACTGGGTGCGGCGCGCGGCGGGCTCGGGCACCCCGGCCTCGGTGAGCAGTTCCACGACGCGCGCGGTGACGTCCTTGGCGGTCGCCTTGCCGTGCAGGGCGACGCCCTCCGCTATCTCGGCGCCGACGGTGCGCAGCGGGTCGAGGGAGACCATGGCGTCCTGGAGGATCATGCCGACCTGACGGCCGCGCACGGTGCGCCAGCGCCGCGCGCCGAATCCGGTGGCGTCCACGCCCTCGTGTGCGAGCCGGTCGGCCGTGACCCTGGCACCGCGTCCCGCGAGGCCGATGAGGGCGCGCGCGGTGACGCTCTTGCCGGAGCCGGACTCCCCGATCAGGGCGACGCATTCACCGGGGGCCACGGACAGGGAGAGGCCTCGGACGACCGGGCGGGCGGACCGTGCGAAGGAGACGGAGAGGTTGTCCACCTGGACCAGGTTCACGGCGTCCTTGACGCCCGCGCCGCTCATCGCACCGCCGAGGACTGCAGGCCGCGGCCGACGAGCGTGCCCGCGACGACGACGGCCGAGATGACCAGGCCGGGGGCGACCGAGATCCACCAGGCGGTCTGCAGGAATTCCTTGCCGTCGGCGACCATGGAGCCCCAGTCGGCCTGCGGGGGCTGCGGGCCGAGGCCGAGCAGGCTGAGGCCGGCCCCCGTGGCGATCGCCGCGCCTGCCCCGATGGAGGCGAGCACCACGAGGGAGCCTCCCACGTTGGGCAGCACATGGCGCAGCAGGTAGCGCCGGGGCGGGACGCCGAGGACCTTCGCGGCCTCGACGTACTCCGATGCGAGCACGAGCCGGGCCTGGCCGCGCACCATCCGGGCGTAGCCGGGGATTCCGGCGAGGCCGATGGCGATGGCCACGTTGAGGGTGCCGCCGCCGATCACGGCGACGACGAGCAGTGCGAGCAGAATCTCGGGGAAGGCCATCAGCACGTCGACCGCGCGCATCAGGACCGCGTCGACGCGGGCTCCGCCGGCCGCGGAGACCAGGCCGAGCAGGGCGCCTCCGCCGACGCCGATCGCGGTCGCGGCGGCCGAGACGGACAGGGAGACCCGGGCGCCGTGCACGATCCGTGCGTAGACGTCCCTGCCGAGCTGGTCCGTACCGAGGAGGTGGTTCGCGTCCGGTGCCTGGAACGTCTGGGTGACGTGCGTGGCGTTGGGGTCCTGGCCGGTGAACAGGCCGGGTACCGCGATGACCAGGACGAGCAGGACCAGTACGGCCGAGCCGCCGAGGACCACTGCCCGGCGTTCGACGCCGCGCCGCCGTCCGGTCCGGGTCACGGAGACCAGTTCGGACGCGGTACTCATGGGGTCACCTCTCTCAGCCGGGCGTCGATGACCGGGTGGAGCAGGTCGACGACGATGTTGATGACGACGAACGCGACGGCGGAGAGCAGCACGAGGGCCGTGACCACCGGCAGGTCGCGGGAGTCCACAGCCCGTACGAGAACCCGGCCGAGCCCCGGTCTGGCGAAGATGTTCTCGATGAGGACGGCGCCGCCGAACAGTCCGCCGAGCAGGAATCCGGAGAGCGTGCTCACCGGCAGCAGGGCGTGGCGCAGGGTGTGCCGCAGCAGCAGCCGCGTCTCGCCGAGTCCGCGGGCCCTGGCGGTGAGGGCGAACGGCCTGGCATCGGCCTGTTCCAGTTCCTGGCGGATCACCTGGGCGAGGACTCCGGCGAGCGGCAGGGCGAGCGCCAGCGTCGGCAGAACGAGCGCGGCGGCCCCGTCGGCGCCCGCGGCGGGGAAGAAGGGGTGGTGAAAGGAGAAGACGGTCAACAGCACGATGCCGAGCCAGAACGACGGCACGGACACCACGAGCAGCTCCACCGCGGACGCGATCGTACGGCCGGTGCGGCCGCGTCCCGCGGTGACGACGGCCGCGAGTACCGCCAGGAGCAAAGCCGTCACCAGCGCGCACAGCGCGAGCTGCACGGTCGGCATGACTTGTCCGGAGAGCAAATCGCCTACGGGCTGGTTGAGTTGGTAGGACCTGCCGAGGTCTCCGCTGAGCAGGTCGCCCATGCTGTGCGCGTACTGGACGGGCAGCGGGTCGTCGAGGCCGCTGTCGGCGAGGATCTGGTGGCGCAGCTCCGGGGTGACCGGGGTGCCGGGGCCCAGGAGCGCGGCGACGGTGTCGCCGGGGACGAGGTGCACCGCGAAGAACGTCAGGGTGGCCGCGCCCCATACGACGACAGCGCCCGAGACGAGCCGCTGGAGCACGAAGCGCACGACGCCGCCGGTCACCGTGCGCTCACCCACGCGTCGTAGAGGTCGGGTCCCGCGTACCCGTCGAAGGCGAGGTCGTGGAGCCGGCCGCGTACCGCGGTGTCGCGGGAGCCCACATAGGTGGGGATGGCGTAGGCCTGGTCGATGACGTGGGCCTGGACCTTGCTGTACAGCGCGGTGAGTTCGGCCGGGTCGGTGGCCGCCTGGGCGCGGTCGAGCCAGGCGTCGAGCCGGGCGTCGCGGACCCGGGCGCCGTTCATGCCGCCCGCCCCGAACTGCCGCTTGGAGTGGTACAGGCTGTGCAGCAGCGCCGGGTCGGGGCTCTCCCACCCGAAGGCGAAGACGTCGTAGTCGCCCGTGGCGGTGCGGTCCATGCTGCTGGCCGAGTCGAGGGGAGTCAGCTTGAGTTCCACGCCGACTTTCCTGAGCGCGTCCTGGATCCCGATGGTGACGATCTGGTTGTCGCCGGTCAGGACGCTCTGGACGTACGGGAACTCGGCGGTGCACCGGTGGCCGTCCTTGGTGCGGTAGCCGTCGTCGTCCCTGCCGGTGTACCCGGCGGCGTCGAGCAGCCGCTCGGCGCGCGCCCGGTCGTAGCCCCACCGCTCGCCCACCGACTTGTCGTAGGCGAACGTGGACGGCGTCAGGAGCGAGCCCGAGCGCTCGTACTCGCCCTGGAAGACGCCCTTGACGAGCCCGGCCAGATCGAGCGCGGCCTGCACGCCCCGGCGCAGATCGAGGTTGTCGAACGGGGCCCGCGAGGTGTTGAGGTAGAAGGTGTACGGCGTGCCCGGCGTGGGGGTGCGCAGCAGTTTCAGGCCGGGCGTGGACCGTACGGACGCCAGGCGCGAGGCGGGGATCTGCTCGGCCGCGTCGACCTGCCCGGAGGTGACCGCGCCGACCCGGGAGGCGTTCTCCGAGAGGATGTTGACGACGATCCGCTCGAACCGGGCGGCGCCGGTGTGCCGGGCGCCCTCGGGCGCCCAGCGGTAGTCGGGTCTTCGCACGAAGGTGGCCCGCTGGCCCGAGGTGTGCGAGGCGAAGCGGAAGGGGCCGGTGGTCACGGTGTACCGGCCGCCCGCTCCCAGGTCGGCGGCGTGCTCGGCGAGCGCCTTGGGCGAGTGGAAGCCGAGGAAGGTCGAGGCGGCCGCGCGCAGCAGCGAGGAGTAGGCCTGCTTCAGGTGTACGACGGCCGTCAGCTCCCCTGCCACTTCGGTGCGTTGGTAAGGACCGAGGAGTCCTGCGGCGGACTTCGAGACGGTCTCGGGCGCGACGACGTGGTCGAAGTTCGCCTTCACCGCCGCGGCGTCGAACCTGGTCCCGTCGGTGAAGGTCACTCCCGGGCGCAGCTGGAAGGTGTACCTGCGCCCGTCGCGGGAGACCTTCCAGGAGGTGGCCAGCCAGGGCGCGTACGTGCCGTCCGGGCGCAGCGACACCAGCGAGTCGAACACGGGGCGCAGCAGGCGGGCCGTGGCGCCGGTGGAGGCCTGGTGCGGATCCCAGCTGTCGGGTTCGCTGGGGGCCGCGTAGGTGAGGGTCCCGTCGTCCTGCGGGCGGGAACCGGGGGCGTCGACGTCGGCCACGGTGGTCGAACACGCGGCCAGTCCGGTGGAGCCGAGGACGGCGGCGGTGGTGGCCGCCGACAGTTTCAGAAGTCCGCGCCGGGATTGCATGCCTCTCCTCACTGTCCCACTGCACGCTCGGCACCGAGTCTGCGGACCAGGCATCCGAAAGCACCCCCTGATCAGCCCCCTATCCCCGCCCTCACTTTCCCCCACCACCCGTGCTGCCGCCGGTGGCCCGGGGCGGCGGGGCCGCGCGAGGTTACGCTCCGGCCGAGTCGACGGGCCGGGCAACCACCGGCCTCCGCTGGCAAGTTGAGGAGTGCGAAGTGACCAGTACTGTGAACGGGCGGGCCGATGTGGACAGTTCTTCGTGGCTGACCATCGACGTCGCCCTCGCGGAGCGCGGCTACCCGGTACGGATCGGCGCGGGGGTGCGGCACACGCTGCCCGAGGTCGTCTCGGACATCGGGGCGCGCCGGGTGGCGGTGGTGTCGGCAAGGCCCGCCGCGTGGACTCCGGACCCGGGCGTTCCGCACCTGCGGATCGACGCGCGGGACGGCGAGCAGAACAAGACGCTGGCCTGGGTGGAGGAACTGTGCGCCCGTTTCGCCGAGTTCGGCCTGACGCGCTCGGACGCGGTGGTCTCCTGTGGGGGCGGTACGACGACGGACGCGGTGGGACTGGCCGCCGCGCTGTATCACCGCGGGGTGCCGGTGGTACATCTGCCCACGTCGCTGCTGGCGCAGGTGGATGCGAGCGTCGGCGGCAAGACCGCGGTGAACCTTCCCCAGGGCAAGAACCTGGTGGGCGCGTACTGGCAGCCGCGGGCCGTGCTGTGCGACACGGACTACCTGACGACCCTGCCGGAGCGCGAGCGCGTCAACGGCTATGGGGAGATAGCCCGTTGCCACTTCATCGGCGCAGGAGATCTGCGCGACCTTCCGGTCGCGGAGCAGATCGCGGCGAGTGTGGCGCGCAAGGCCGAGGTCGTCAGCCTCGACGAGCGGGACACCGGCCTGCGTCATCTGCTCAACTACGGCCACACCCTGGGCCACGCGCTTGAGCTCGCCACGGATTTCGCCCTGCGGCACGGAGAGGCGGTCGCGATCGGCACGGTCTTCGCGGGCCGGCTCGCCGGAGCCCTGAGCCGGATCGGGCCGGACCGGGTCGCCGAGCACCTGGAGGTGGTACGCCACTACGGGCTGCCCACCGAACTGCCCGCGGGGGTGGACACGGCCCGGCTGATCGCGCTGGCCCGCCTGGACAAGAAGGCCACCGGCGGACTGGCCTTCGTCCTGGACGGCCCGAGGGGCGCCGAGCTGGTCAGGGACATCCCATCGGAGCAGGTCGCCGCGGCCCTTGACGCGATGCCGCGCACCACGGGGACGGCCCTGTGAGCGCGCTCGGTCACCCCGCCCACCACGGCCCGCACATGCTGAATCATCAACTTGGTCTGTACCGCGAGCTCTTTGGACTCATCCCTTCCGATTCATAGGAACCATTGCCCCCGCTTACTCAATGGGCGCCGAGTTCCCGATCAATGGGTGATACCCCCACATCATGGCGAGCGTCTCAGGAACATGTATGGGCGCATTACTCATGGGGGTATCCGGATGAAGCTGGTCGAACGGGAAGAGCAATTGACGTGGCTCGACACCCTGCTGGCCGACACCGCGTCGGGGCACGGCTGCGTCGCCCTGCTCGACGGGGCTGTCACCTGCGGAAAGACCGAAGCCCTGCACGCCTGGGGCGAACGGGCCACCCGGTCCGGCGCCCTATTCCTGCACGCGTCCTGCCATCGCGCGGAAAGCGCTGTTCCCCTGGGCGCACTGCACCAGCTTCTCGACAGCACACTTCTGCCGGACACCCTCACCGAGAAGGCATCCGCGCTTCTTGGCGACGGCTCCGCACTGGCGGCCACCACGGCGGGAAACCCTTCCGCCGAGACTCGACTGGGCCTTGTTCTCAATGGGCTGTGCCAGCTCCTGCTCGAGCTCTCCCTGTCCGCACCGGTGGTCATCGGCGTCGACACCGTGCGCCACGCGGACCAGGTGTCGCTCGACTTCCTCCTGCGCCTCGTCCGGCGACTGCGCAAGGGCCGCGTACTGCTCGTCCTCACCGACGACACCGGACTGCTGCCCGCGCATCCGCAGCTCCACGCCGAGCTGTTGCGCCAGCACTACGCGCACCGCATCCGGCTCGCCCCGCTCTCCCTGACCGGCGTCCGCAGCCTCCTGGAGCAACACCTCGACGCCGCCTCCGCCGAGGCCCTCGCCCCGGCCTTTCACACCGTGAGCGGCGGCAACCCGCTGCTCACCCGCGTCCTCGCCGAGGACCACCTGGAGTCCGGCAAGCCCCGTGCGCAGGGCTTCGGCCTCACCTACCTCAGCTGCCTGCACCGCGGCGAACCGGTGATGCTGCAAGTCGCCCGCGCCCTCGCGGTGCTCGGCGACGGCGCGGCGGCCGGTGACCTCGGGCAGCTGCTCGGCATCGACTCCGACCTGGTGTCCCGCACCCTGCGCGCCCTGTCCGACGCACGGCTGCTCGACGGCGCCGCGTTCCGCCACCCGCTGGCGCAGGGCGCCGTTCTCGACGACCTGCCCGCCCAGGAACACGCGGAGCTGCACCGGCGCGCGGCACGGCTCCTGCACGATCAGGGCGCCGCGGCCGTCCGCGTGGCGCGGCACCTCGTCGCGGCCGACCACGCGCAGACCCCCTGGGCGGTCGGCGTGCTCCTCGAAGCCGCGGAGCACGCCCTGCTCGACGACAGCTACGAGTCGGCCGCGCAGTGCCTCAGCCTCGCCCACCGGTCCAGCACCGACGATGCCGAACGGGCCTCGATCCGGTCCCGCCTCGCGCACGCCGAATGGCAGTACAGCCCGTCCGCCGCGGGCCGGCACCTGGCCCCGCTGACCGCCGCGGGACGGGCTGGACTGCTGGACCAGAGCCAGAGCATCGACCTGGTGCGCCGGCTGCTGTGGCTCGGCCGCAAGGAGGAGGCCGGCGACGTCCTGGACCGGCTGCGCAGGCCGAGCGGTGACCCGCGCATGGAGGAGGAGGCCGCGCTGCGGGACACCGAGCGCTGGCTCGCCTACGCCCATCCGCCGCTGGCCAGGCGTCGGCAGATGCCGGTGATTCCGTCCCAGCGCGGCACCCTGGTCACCCCGCGCACCGAGCCCCAGCTGCAGGCGACGGCGCTGCTCTCGGACGGCCTGGTGCACGGCAAGAGCACGAGCCTGGTCGACCGTGCCGAGCAGGTGCTGCGCGAGCAGCGGCTCGGGGGGACCACCAGCTGGAGCGAGGAGGCCGCGTTCGCCGCGCTCCAGATCCTCACGCAGGCGGAGAAGCTGGATCTGGCCGCCGGCTGGTGCGACAGGCTGCTTCAGGACGCCGGCAGTCGCTCGGCCGGCACGTCCCGGGCGCTGTACTCGGGAGTGCGGGCCCACATCGCCCTGCGACAGGGCGACCTGCCGACCGCGGTACGGCACGGGCAGGCCGCGCTGACGTATCTCGCCCATCAGTCATGGGGGGTCGCGGTCGGCCTCCCGCTGGGCACGCTGGTCCTCGCCGCGACGCGGATGGGCGACTACGAGGACGCGGCGAAGTATCTGACCCGGGCGGCTCCCGAGGCCGCCTACGAGAGCCACTACGGCATCCACTACCTGCACGCCCGCGGCCACTACCGGCTCGCGACCAACCACGTGCACGCGGCGCTCGCCGACTTCCTGGCCTGCGGCGAGCTGGTGCGGCGCTGGGGCCTGGACAACGCGGGCCTGGTGCCGTGGCGCACCAGCGTCGCCGAGGCCTGGCTGCACCTGGGCAACCAGGACCAGGCCCGCCAGCTGCTGCACGAGCAGCTGGGCCGGGCGGGCAGCGACCGGTCGCGGATGCGGGCGCTCGCGCTGCGCCTGCTCGCCACGACCGTCCCACCCCGCAGACGACCACAGCTGCTCACCGAGGCACTCGACCTGTTCGAGGCATCGGGCGACCGCTACGAGCAGGCCCGGGTGCTCTCCGAGCTGAGCCGGGCCTACTACGCGGCGGGGGACAAGCAACGGGCCAGGATGCTGTTCCGGCACGCCCTGTACAGCGCGGACAAGTGCGGGGCCAAGCCGGTGGCACAGGAGCTGATGGCGGTCTCCGACCCCGCGGGGGCCCGCCCCGGCGCGCCCACCGACCAGAGCGACGGCGTCGCCACGCTCACCGACTCCGAACGCCGCGTCGCCTCGCTCGCCGTGATGGGCTACACCAACCGGGAGATCGCCGACCGGCTGTACGTCACGGCGAGCACCGTGGAACAGCACCTCACCCGCGTCTACCGCAAGCTCAACGTCCGGCGCCGCAAGGACCTGCCGGTCGAGCTGTGGGCCGACGTCAGCAAGACCGCGTGAGATGACCGCGCGCCCCGACCGCGCGCCCCGACCGCGCACCGCACCGCACCCGATCTGCCCGCCCGCCATGGACAACTCCGAGACAGGTGGCCCCGTGTCCCTTGCCCCTCCCCTCTCTCCCTCACCCGGCGACCCTCCCACCGTTGCTCCGCCCGGCGAGCAGCCGCTGCCGGAGCCATTACGCACCCGCCTCGAGG
Source organism: Streptomyces sp. NPDC046465 (assembly GCF_040646035.1). NCBI lineage: Bacteria > Bacillati > Actinomycetota > Actinomycetes > Kitasatosporales > Streptomycetaceae > Streptomyces > Streptomyces sp. NPDC046465. Next base: position 16,508 of record NZ_JBEYZK010000046.1, on the reverse strand, counting down.
AGGCGCTCGCCCGGCCCGCGGCCCAGCAGCCCGCGTGGCCTGACCCGGCCGCGGTCGAAGCGGCCCGCGGCGCGATCGCGGGCGCGCCCCCACTGGTGCTGCCCGCCGAGGTCGACGGCCTGAGCTCGCGCCTTGCGGAGGTCGCACGCGGCCGGGCCTTCCTGCTGCAGGGCGGCGACTGCGCCGAGACGTTCGCGGGCAACACCGAGCGTCATGTCCGCGCGAACGTGCGCACCCTGCTCCAGATGGCCGTGGTGCTCTCGTACGGCGCCGGGCTTCCGGTGGTCAAGGTCGGCCGGATCGCCGGGCAGTACGCCAAGCCGCGCTCGGGCAGCGTCGACTCCCTCGGTCTGCCGGTGTACCGGGGCGACATCGTCAACGGCTTCCTGCCGACCCCGGGCGACCGGATCGCGGACCCCGGCCGGATACTCCAGGCCTACGCGAACGCCGGCGGCACGATGAACCTGCTGCGGGCACTGACCGGCCCCTCGGGAACGGCCGGGCTGCGTCACGCGCACGAATGGAACAAGGACTTCGTGCGCTCCACCCCGGCCGGCTCCCGCTTCGAGCAACTGGCGCGCGAGATCGACCAGGGCGTCGGCAACGACGTCGACGCCCTGTACGACCCCGAGGTCCACGCCAGCCACGAGGCGCTGCTGCTCGACTACGAGCGGCCGCTGCTGCGCGCCGAGGACGGCCGCCTGTACGGCCTGTCCGGGCACTTCCTCTGGATCGGCGAGCGCACCCGTCAGCTGGACGGCGCCCATGTGGCGTTGGCGGAGCTCCTGGCCAACCCCATCGGCCTGAAGATCGGGCCGGGCACGTCACCGGCCGAGGCGATGGAGTACGTCGAACGGCTCGACCCGCACGGCACGCCCGGCCGGCTCACGCTGATCACCCGGATGGGCAGCGCCCGGATCCGCGAGACGCTGCCGCCGATCGTGGAGCGGGTGACCGCGTCGGGCCACGAGGTGGTGTGGCAGTGCGACCCGATGCACGGCAACACCCAGGAGGCACCCAGCGGTTACAAGACCCGGCACTTCGATGACGTGTCCGACGAGGTCCGCGCCTTCTTCGAGATCCACCGTTCGCTCGGCACCCATCCGGGTGGTCTGCACGTCGAGTTGACCGGCGACGACGTCACCGAGTGCCTGGGCGGTGCCCGGCAGATCTCGGACGAAGACCTCGCGGACCGGTACGAGACGGCCTGCGACCCCCGCCTCAACCCGGAGCAGTCCCTCGAACTCGCTTTCCTGGTCGCGGAGTTGCTGCGCGGCTGAGCTCGCACCCTTGCGGCGCACCAGTGCCTCCCGGCGGTCGTTTCACCGGGAGGCGCTCGCGCGTACGGGCGCCGCGGTCAGGCCGTGTCGGACCGGCCCACCAGGCTGTGCGCACAGGCGATGAGGCTGCGGGCCTCCACGTTGACGTAGTGGCTGTGCCGCAGCAGGCCGACGAGCTGGTGGAGGGTGAGCCAGCGGAAGTCGGCCGCGTCCTCGGGCTCGTACGCCTCGTCGGCCTCGATCACCAGGTACCGGTTCCGCGCGTGATAGAAGCGGCCGCCCTCCTCGGAGAGGAGGCTGTCGTAGCGGATCCGTGCCGGGTCCGCCTCCAGGATCTCCGTCAGGAACCGCGGGCGGGCCGCGGCCGGCAGCACCGCGTAGTTGCCCGGCGTGGCCTGGACGGTCGGTGCGAGTTCGACGACGTCCAGATGCCCGGGCTGGATGCGGGCGTTGACGAGCGCGTGCAGCACTCCGTCGATCCGTTTGACGAGGAAGGCGTTGATTCCGACACCCACCGGCTCGACCACCGGCTGGGTCCAGCCGGTGATCTCGCGGTGACCTGCCTTCACGGAGATGCCGATCACGTTGAAGAACTTGCCGGTCTCGTGCGAGAGGGCGTGGGAGGTGCGGTGCCAGTGCTCGACGCTCTCCAGGGGCACGGTCCGGGTCCGCACCACCGCACGGGCCTTGGCCTCGGTGATCCAGCTGAGGATCTCGCCGGTGGTGTGCAGGGCACCCTGTTCGTCGCTGCACGAGCGGATCACCGCGGCGCCGAAGGAGCGCGGCCGCAGCGGGAAGACGGTCGCGAGGTCGGCGCCGGAGAAGGGCAGACAGGACAGGACGGTGCGGGAGTCCATGTTGACGATGTCGTCGCCGCCGAGGAGACCGTGCAGCTGACCCAATGTCAGCCAGCAGAATCCATCGAGGAGTTTGACGTCCTCGGTCACCTCGACGACGATGTTGCGGTTGCGCTTGTGGTAGAACCAGGCGCCCTGCTCGGACTGGAGCACATCGGCGATCACTTGGTGCCGTGCGGTGTCCTGGAAGTACTCCACGTACGGAACGGGATTGCCGCGGTGCACCCGTGTGTAGTTGCTCCGGGTGGCCTGGACCGTCGGGGAGAGCTGGACGCCGTTGTGGTTCCCCGGCTCGTTCTTGGCCTGCATCAGGCAGTGCAGGACGCCGTCGAACTCCTTGACCAGGATGCCCAGGATGCCGATCTCGGGCTGGCTGATGATCGGCTGCGTCCAGGACGGCACGGCCGCCCCCGGGATCTCCACCGACAGGCCCCGCACCGCGAAGAAGCCGCCGCTGTCGTGCACGAGGTCACCGGTGCCCGGCTCACTCCCCCAGCCCACCAGGGCGTCGAAGGGGATACGCGCCACCTCGGCCACGTCGACGGCTCGGCGCCGGGCGAACCAGCTGTGGAACCCGGGCAGGTCCATGACCCCCTCGGCCGCCAGCGCGGACTCCGTGATGCGCACCGCCAGTCGCTGATCCGGCGTTCGCAGCTGCACCGCGGCCGATGTGCCGGACATAAGAACTCCTCAGTGTCATTTCGGGACGCAGTCGATCCACTGCGACCACTATGAAAGAGCCTCAATAGAAATGCCGGAACATGCCGCCAACTTAGGGGGCGGATAGGGGCTTTCATCGGCACCGGCCGAGCTCGACAGGGGTTGACACCCCATGGAATTCACCGCCTACGATCGCCGTGCAACCAGAATGAATTCCACATCGGAATTCGCATTGCCGAGGCGCGGGAATTCCCGGTCCGCCGGGTGGAGGTCACAGGTGTCGACAAGTCCGTTGAGGATCGGTGTGCTCGGCTGCGCGGGGATCGCCTGGCGGCGCATGCTCCCCGCGATCGCGGCCGGGGAAGACGTGGTGCTGACCGCCGTGGCCAGCCGCGAAGGCGCCAAGGCACGGCAGTTCACGGACCGGTTCGGCGGTGAGCCCGTGACCGGCTACGACCGGCTCCTGGAGCGCGCCGACGTCGACGCGGTGTACGTACCGCTGCCGGCGATGCTGCACACCGAGTGGGTCGAGCGGGCGCTGCGGGCCGGCAAGCACGTCCTGTCCGAGAAGCCGCTGGCCACGACGTACAAGGACGCCAGCACCCTGGTCGCGCTGGCCGAAGAGCGCGGTCTGGTCCTCCTGGAGAGCTTCATGTTCCTGTGCCACTCGCAGCACGCCCGGGTGCGTGAGCTGGTGGCTCAGGGCGTGATCGGAGAACTGCGGTCCCTGACTGCCGAGTTCGCCTTCCCGCAGAAGTCCGGGGACGACATCCGCTATCTGCCCGACGTCGGCGGCGGGGCGCTGACCGACATCGGCGTCTACCCGGTGCGCACCGCGCTGCTCCACCTCGGCACGGATCTCGAGGTCCTCGGCGCCTCCTCGCACTTCGACGAAGCCCACGGTGTCGACCTCGGCGGAGCCGCCCTGCTGAGCCGTAGCGACGGGGTGAGTGCGCAGCTGACCTGGGGCATGGAGCACTCCTACCGTTCCCGGTACGCGCTGTGGGGCAGTTCGGGCCGCATCAGCGCCCACTGGGCCTACACACCGCCGCCCACCCACTCCCCCGTGCTGCGCATCGAGCGCCAGGACCGGGTGGAGGAGCTGACGCTGCCGGCCGAGGACCAGTTCGGCAACGTCGTGAGGGCGTTCGTCGCGCGCGTACGGGACGGGGTGCCTTCGGGGCTCGAAGGTGAGTCCGTGCTGGCCCAGGCAGACCTGGTCGACCGAGTGCGGGAACGTGCGCTCGCGCGCCCGTGACCGCTGACCCGATGGGGATTCGATGAGCAGCAGTGACAAGGATCTGATCCTGGAGAGCGTGCGCAAGTACCACCGCGCGCAGGAAGCGGGGCGCCGCTTCATACCGGGCGAGACGCCCATTCTGCCGTCCGGTGCGGTGTTCGACGAGGACGACCGGGCGGCGCTGGTGGAGGCCGCGCTGCAGATGCGGATCGCGTCCGGGCCGAGCGCGATCCTGTTCGAGCGGAAGTTCGCCCGACTGCTCGGTCGGCGCAAGGCGCATCTGACCAACTCCGGTTCGTCCGCGAACCTGTTGGCGCTCAGCGCGCTGACACAGCGGGAGCTCGAGGAGCGCCGGCTGTTGCCGGGCGACGAGGTGATCACCGTCGCGGCGGGCTTCCCCACCACGGTGAACCCGATCGTGCAGAACCAGCTGGTCCCCGTCCTGGTCGACGTGGACCTGTCGACGTACAACACGACGGCCGACCGGGTCGCCGAGGCGATCGGGCCGCGTACCCGCGCCATCATGATCGCGCACGCGCTCGGCAACCCGTTCCCGGTCGCGGAGATCGCCGAACTCGCCAAGCAGCACGGTCTGTTCTTCGTCGAGGACAACTGCGACGCGGTCGGCTCCTTCTACCAGGGCAAGCCCACCGGCAGCTTCGGGGACTTCGCGACGTCGAGCTTCTACCCGGCCCACCACCTCACCATGGGTGAGGGGGGCTGCGTGGTGACCGACAACCTGGCGCTGGCCCGCGTGGTCGAGTCACTGCGCGACTGGGGCCGGGACTGCTGGTGCGAGCCTGCCCAGAGCGACACCTGCCACAAGCGGTTCTCGCAGCAGCTGGGCGGCCTTCCGCACGGCTACGACCACAAGTACACGTTCTCGCACATCGGTTACAACCTGAAGACCACCGACCTCCAAGCCGCCCTGGGGCTCGCCCAGTTCGAGAAGCTGCCCGAGTTCGGCGCGGCCCGGCGACGCAACTGGCAGCGGCTGCGCGAGGCCCTGGACGGGGTCAAGGGACTGCTGCTGCCCGAGCCGACGCCCGGCAGCGACCCGAGCTGGTTCGGCTTCGTGCTCACCGTCGCCGAGGACGCGGCGTTCACCCGCGCCGAGCTCATCGACTTCCTGGAGTCACGCAAGATCGGCACGCGGATGCTGTTCTCCGGGAACCTGGCCCGTCAACCCGCCTACCAGGACGTACGGTTCAGGACCGTCGGCTCGCTGCGCAACAGCGACATCATCACCGAGCGGACCTTCTGGATCGGCGTCTACCCCGGCATCACCAACGAGATGATCGATTACGTCGCCGACTCCCTCAAGCACTTCACGACGCGATGACCGGCTCACCGGACGCCCCCGAAGCGAAAGGCGGCACAGAGATGGCCGCGTCACCCGACCCCCTGGTCACCGCGGCCCCCTACGAGCGTCCGGCGGCCCTTCCCTCGCTCACCGGCCTCAGGTTCTTCGCGGCGATGCTGGTGTTCCTGGTCCACGGCACGCTGCTCGCAAACCCGCTGAAGCCGACCTCTCCGGTGACCTTCTTCGAGGACCAGGACATCGCGCGGCACCTCGCCGACTTCTTCGCCCCGGCCGGTGCGATCGGCGTCTCGTTCTTCTTCGTGCTCAGTGGCTTCGTGCTGACGTGGTCGACGAAGCCCGGGGACCGGCCGACGGCCTTCTGGCGACGGCGAGCCCTGAAGATCTACCCCAATCACCTCGTGACCTGGGCCCTTGGCATGTGGCTGTTCGCCGCCGCCTACACCCCGACGCACGCCTGGCTGTCGAACCTCTTCCTCGTCCACTCCTTCACCTCGCGTCCGGACACCTGGGCGAGCGTCAACCCCCAGGCCTGGACGCTCTGTTCGGAACTGCTCTTCTACGCCCTGTTCCCGCTGCTCATCCTGTTCGTGCGGCGGATCAGGGAGGGCCTGCTGTGGGCGTGGGCGGCCGCCATGGTCGCAGGCGTCGCCGGGGTCACCGTGGTCACGACGCAGCTGATCCCCGGTGCGCCGTCGACGCCGCTGCTCGACCTGTCGATCGAGCAGCAGTGGTTCAGTTACGCCTTCCCGCCGCCGCGGCTCTTCGAGTTCGTGCTCGGAATGCTGTTGGCGAGGATCGTGGCCGCGGGCCGCTGGGCCCGGATCGGCCTGCTCCCCTCGACCCTGGTCATGGCGGCGGGGTACGCCGCGGCGATCGCCGTACCCGACCCGTACGACTTCAGCCTCACCACGATCGTCCCGATCAGCATGATCATCTGCGCGGCCGCCGCCGGAGACCTGCGGGGCTCGGGCAGCCGGCTCGGCGGCCGCACCATGGTCTGGCTGGGCAACGTCTCCTTCGGTTTCTACCTGGTCCAGGGCGTGGTGATCTTCTACGGACGGCCGAAGGTGGCCGGTGACGGCACCTACGGCACCCTCGCGGCCTGCGGGCTGCTCCTCGCCCTGTTCCTGGCGACGCTGCTGGCCGGCTGGCTGCTGTACGTGCTCGTGGAGCGGCCGGTGATGCGTCGCTGGAGCCGCAAACGAACCGCTGCCGCCCCCGGTCCGGCACCGTCACCGGCACCGGTACCGGTGCCGCGCGACAGCGGCCGGCCACCGGTCGACGAGCGCGCCTGATGCCCGTGCCCCGGACACCGCCCCCTCCGCATTCGGTGTCCGGGGCACTCCCATGTGCCTGAGTGCACATGGATGTGACCGCATACGGGTGTGATCGCATGGTGACAACAGCTTTGTGTGTACGGAGAGGTGATGACATGTCAGACAAGATTCGCGTGGGCGTGATCGGGGCGAACGCCGAGCGGGGCTGGGCCGCTGCCACCCATCTGCCTGCCCTGGCCCATCTGCCGGGCATCGAGCTCGCCGCGGTTGCCACGACCCGGCCCGAGGTCGCCGCACGGGCGGCGGGGCACTGGCGGGTCAAGCACTTCGCCGATCCGCAGGAGCTGATCGCCCATCCCGGGGTGGACCTCGTCACGATCGCGGTGCAGCTTCCGGCGCGGGGCGATCTGGTGGCCGAGGCGATCGCGGCGGGCAAGCACGTGTACTGCGAGTGGCCGCTGGCCGCCGACGCCCACCAGGCCGCACGGTACCGGGACTTGGCGGAGCGGGCCGGGGTGCGGCACGCGGTGGGGCTGCAGGGCCGGCAGCACCCCGCGGTGCGGCTGCTGCGGGATCTGGTGGCGCAGGGCACGATCGGCGAGGTGCTCTCGGCGTCGCTGGTGTACTCGGCGTCCACCCCGGGCGGCAACTTCCTGCCGCAGCGCTACGGCTGGCTGGCCGATCGGGACAAGGCGGTCAACACGCTGACGATCGTCGGCGCGCACGCCCTGGACATGTTCCGCTGCGCGGTCGGCGACTTCACCGAGCTGTCGGCGACGCTCGCCACCCGCACCCCGGACATGGTGATCGCCGAAACCGGCCGGCAGGTGACCGTGACCTCCCCCGACCAGGTGCTGGTCCAGGGCGAGCTGGCGTCCGGCGCGGTCGCGACGGCGCAGATCCTCACCGGCGGTCTCCAGGGGGGCGGCCAGCGCATCGAGGTGTACGGCAGGGACGGACGTCTCGTCCTCGACTCGCAGAACGCCTCCATCTCCGGGGCCGAGCTGCACGTGAGCAGGGCCCGTACCGAGCACGATCTGACCCCGATCCCCCTCCCCGACGCCTACCGCACGGTCCTCGCGGACGCCCCGCCGGCGATCCGCAACGTCGGCCGGGTGTACACGGAGCTTGCCGATGCGATCCGCAACGGCGGCACGGCGGAGCCGGACTTCGGCACGGCGGTGGAGCTGCACCGTCTGATCGACACGATCAACGAGTCGGCCGACGCGGGGCGCCGCGCCAAGGTCTAGCAGACGCGTCGACCGCGCGCGGCGTTGTCGGCCCCCGGGACTCGTTCTCGGGGGCCGACGTCGTGAGCCGGGCCGAACCGGCTGGTGGAGGCGGCCGGGACGCGGTGTACAGGGAGTCCGCACACGCTCAAGGGGTTGCCCTCCACCGCTTCGGGATGGCAACCCCTCGGGATCATCCGGCCGTGCTCAGCGCGTGCTGGCCGTGCTCAGCGCGTAGGTGACGTCTCCGCCTCGATCACGTCGGCCGCCCGACGCGTGCCACCCGCCCCGGCCGTGTGCTGCCGCATCGCCTCCATGCGGGACGGCAGGCCGGCGTCGGCCGACAGCTCACGAAGGGTCGTGCGCAGCCGTTCGGCGTCGTACTCGTCCGGCGGGATCAGCCGGCCGAGGCCCAGTTCGGCGATGCGTGCCGCGTTCGGCTCGACGTCGAGCCACTGCGGGACCACCACGAGCGGGACCCCCGCGAGGAGGGACTCCATGACGCTCCCGGTGCCGCCGTGGGTGATGAACACCGAGGCCTGGTCAAGGACTTGGCGGTGCGGGACCCAGCGGTGGATCTCGACGTTCGCGGGCAGCGGGCCGAGGTCGGCGATGTCCACCTTGTCGCCGACGGACATCACCGCATGCCACTCCAGGCCGGCGAACGCCTCCACCCCGGCGCGGAAGAAGTCGAGGTTGCCGTTGTGCACGGTGCCGAGCGAGACCAGGGCCAGCGGCCTGCCGTCGCCGGGCGGCGTCCAGTCGCCGAGGAAGTTCCGCTCACCCAGGCAGGGCCCGACGAAGGCGAACCGGTCGTCGAAGGTCTGCCCCTCGTACTGGAAGTCCCGCGTCAGATACACGATGTTGCGCTTCTCGGGCCCTCGCCTGGTCCACAGGAAGTCGTCCAGCGGCCCGGCGAGCCCGTGCGCCGTGAGCAGTGCCTCGGTCTCGGCCACCGGATCGGTGAGCGTGAAGCCCTCGGCGCCCTCAAGCATCTTGGCGATGAAGGAGAAGTGCTCGTTGAAGGCGAAGCTCGGTGTGGACTGGACGGCCGGGCGGCCCCACTTGCGGGCGAGGACCCGGCCGGCCTGGAACGCGGCCTCGTCATAGACGACGACGTCCGGCCGGCCCGCACCGTAGTGCGCCTCGATCGCCTTGAGCATGGCGATGTTCTCCCGCAGGAAGACGGCGGGCGCACCGCCCGACTCCGGCTTGCCCACCAGTTCCAACGGGTTCACCGACGGGTAGGTCAGGACCTCGGCCCCCGTGGCCCGTACCGTATCGGCGAACTCGTCGACCGTGACGTAGGTGACGGCGTGCCCGCGGGCGGTCAGCTCGGCGACCACCGCCAGGGTCGGGAACACATGGCCGCGGGCGGGGATGTTGACGAACAGAATGCTGCTTGCCATGTCTCGCTCTCTACTGTTCGGGGGCCAGCACCGCGCCCGTTGCCAGGTCGGTCACCGTCAGGGCTTCCCAGGGGCAGCTGTCGGCCGCGTCCCGCACCCTCTCGTCGGGCTCGATCCGCTCCTCGACCGGCCGCGACTTGCGGTCCTCGATACGGAACCGGCCGGGGGCGATGCCCACGCAGATCGCGGAACCGCCGCAGACGCCCCGGTCCACGTGGACCGACCAGCCGGACTCCGGTGTCCGGCCTGCGGGGTCTTCGGCGGCTCGTCGTGCGCTCGGGCCGCTCACCAGGTGACCAGCAGCTCGCTGGGGCCGCGGACCACGCGGTCGCGCCGCCACGGCACCTCGTCCGCCGGGATCGCCAGCCGGAGGTTGGGCAGCCTGCGCGTCAACGTGCCGAGCGCTACCTGGAGTTCGACGCGGGCGAGCGGTGCGCCCAGGCAGTGGTGCACACCGTGGCCGAAGGCGATGTGGGGGTTCTTCGCCCGGTCCAGATCCAGTTCGTCGGCGTGCTCGAACACGGACTCGTCGCGGTCGGCGAGCAGCGGCAGGATCACCACGGACTCGCCCTTGCGAATGGTCTTGCCACCGACCTCGATGTCCTCCAGCGCGACCCGGGCGTTGTCGGCGCCCACCGGCATCGGCGTGTGCCGCAGCAGCTCCTCGACGGCCTGCGGGACCATGTCGGGCTCGTCCACGAGCCGCTGCCAGTAGCCCTCGTGGGTCAGCAGCTGATAGGTGTGGCTGCCGATCTGGTTCGCGGTGGTCTCGTGGCCGGCGGCGAGCAGCGTCACCGCGAGCACGATCAGCTCCTGCTCGCTGAGGCGGTCGCCGTCGTCCCTGGCCTGGATGAGACCGGTCAGCAGGTCCTCGGTGGGAACCTCCCGGCGGCGTGCGATCAGCCCCGCCATGTACTCCATGAGGTGGTTGAAGGCCTCGCCCATCTCCTCCGGCGAGGTCTCCGTGCCCGTGGACAGCGCGATGCCCGTCCAGGTGCGGAAGCTGTCGCGGTCCTCCTCCGGAATGCCGAGGAGTTCGGAGATGACGCGCACGGGGAGCGGCCAGGCCACGATCTTGGCGAGGTCGGCGGGCTGTCCTGAGGCCAGCAGCTCGTCGATGAGCTCGTCGACCATGACCTGGATTCGGGGGCGAAGCTCCTCGATGCGTCGCACGGTGAAGGCCTTCGAGACCAGTTTGCGCAGTCGCGTGTGGTCCGGCGGATCCATGCTGAGGATGTTCTCGGACTCCATCGGCGGCCGCAGCCGCGGCATGTCGTTGCCGACCGTGACCGCCCGGCTGAAGCGGTGGTCGGCGAGGATCGCCTTGATGTCGTCGTAGCGGGTGGCCAGCCACGCCTCGCCGCCGTGCGGCATCGTGACGCGGGACAGCGGGTCCTCGCGCCGCAGTTCCGCATAGCGCGGATGGAGGTCGAGCCGCTCCGGAGGGCCGAACGGATAGCTGGGCGCGGGGTGCTCTGCAGTCGTCATACCGACTGGATCCCTTCGGGTGCGTACGCATCGACATTGCGGAAGAACGGCTGAAACGCTACTGGGCGCAAGGGAATTCGCCATCCCCTATTGACCCCCTCAAACCAGCTCGGACCTCGCGGAACTCCATCGCGCCCGCCCTGTTCGGGAATGGCGCGGCCCGGAAATGACCGGAGCGCCCGGCGCGTACCTGAGTACGTCGCCGGGCGCTCCTCCGGCCTACGGGGGAAGACCGGGTCAGGGGGCCGCAGTTACGGGTTCGGCTGCGGGGCGGGGACCGCGATGTCCCCCGTTTCGGGGGTGGCGGCGTCGGCAGGTCCGGTCTCGGCGGCGGCCTTGGGGGCGCGCAGGACCACTGCGGCGAGCGCGATGCCGACCACCATGAGCGCGGCGGCGATGAGGTAGGCCAGCTGGTATCCGCCGGTCACCGCCTCGGGGATGCTCTTGCCGTCGCGGGCCAGGGAGTCGCGGCGGGAGCCCGCGAGGGCGGCGAGGACCGCGACACCGAGCGCGCCGCCGATCTGCTGCGTGGTGTTGACCAGGCCCGAGGCGAGGCCCGAGTCGGCCGGCGTGGCACCGGACATGGCCAGGCCGATGACGGCCGGCAGCGCGAGGCCCGCGCCCACACCGAGCAGGATCACCGAGGGCAGGACGTCCACCGCGTAGGAGGCGTCCACCGGGAGCCGGCCGAGGAGCGCGAGGGCGATGGTCGTGGCGACCATGCCTGCGAGCAGTACGGCGCGGGGCCCGAAGCGGGTGATGAGCTTGGCCGAGTAGCCGAGCGAGATCACGGCGATCACGATGGGCCCCGGCAGATAGGCCATGCCGGTCTTGACCGAGCTGTATCCGGCCACGGACTGCAGGTACAGGGCGAGCAGGAACTGGAAGCCGAAGAGGCCCGCCACGAAAAGGATCATGACCGCGTTGGAGCCGGAGAGGTAGCGCGAGCGGAAGATCCGCAGCGGCAGCAGGGGGGTGCCCGCCTTGGCCTGGCGCAGGACGAATCCGATGAGCAGCGCGATGGCGAGTCCGCCGAAGCCGAGCGTCTGGGCGGAGCCGATGCCATCGCTCTCGATCTGGTTGATCGCGTAGACGAACAGCATGAGGCCCGAGGTCACGAGGAACGCGCCGATGAGGTCCGCACCGGCGCTGAAGCCGAGGCCCTCGTCGGGGTCGAAGAGCCGGACGGCGGCGATGACGATGACCGCGCCGATCGGCACGTTGATGAAGAAGATGGAGTTCCAGCCGGCCGCCTCGGTGAGGAGACCGCCCGCGATGACGCCGATGGATCCGCCGGCCGCGGCGACGAAGCTGAAGATGCCGATCGCCTTGGCCGTCTCACGGGGTTCGGTGAACATCGTGACGATCATGCCCAGGGTCACCGCGCTCGCCATGGCTCCGCCGACGCCCTGGATGAACCGGGCGACGATCAGCACTTCCTGGGTCGTCGCGAGACCGCACAGGAGAGAGGCGGCGGTGAAGAGGGTGATTCCGCCCAGGAAGAGCCGCTTGCGCCCCAGCAGGTCGCCGAGCCGACCCGAGATCAGCAGCAGGCCGCCGAACGCGATCATGTAGGCATTGACGAGCCAGGCAAGGTTCGACTGCGAGAAGTCCAGTTCCTTGCCGATCGTCGGCAGTGCCACGGTGACGACACTGCCGTCCAGGACGATCATCAGCGTCCCCGCGCAGAGTGTGTACAGCGCCAGCCAGCTCTTGCGGTCGGCCGGGGCGGCCGTATCGGCAGCCATGGATAACCTTCTTTCGCTAAGGTAACGACTTGTTACGGGACTCATCATGTGTGACTCTGAAGGCGGGCGGAAGGAGGCACTTTTATGTCCCAGGGGAACAACGCTGTGACCGTCGAGGTCCAGGCGCCGCAGGGCGGCGAACACGATGCGGCGGCGTGCACGGTGCTGCAGGTTCTGGAGCGCGTCAGCGGCAAGTGGGCCATCGGAATCCTGCTGGAGTGCGCGCAGGGGCCGCGGCGCTTCACCGAGCTGGAGCGGGCGGTGAAGGGGATCAGCCGACGCATGCTGACGCTCACGCTGCGCAACCTGGAGCGGGACGGCCTGCTCACCAGGACGGTGTACCCGACCGTGCCGCCCAAGGTGGAGTACAGGGCGACGCCGATGGCGCTCGAGCTGTACGAGTCGCTGGTCTCGCTCGCATCGTGGGCGGAGCGTCACCGCTCCGAGATCGCCGACGCGCGCAGCGAGTACGACCGGAGCTCCGCCCTCGACACGGTGGTCTGAGCCGGGTCCCGCACGGACAGGGCCAGGTCCGTGAGGGCAGCCGACTCCGGCCGTACGACGCTCAGGTGGCGGCGGCCGCCATCAGTCGCGCGACGAGCCCGTCGACCAGTTCGGCGAGCCCGGGGGCGTCGTCGGCCGCTCCGTACACGTAGAAGTCGGGCCGCACGAGGAGCGCGCGCGAGGCGGTGCGGGTCAGGTGGTCCAGGTGGACGCCGCCCTCATCGGTGACGTCGGCCCCGTCGGCGGCCAGCACGCCGTCCGGAATCAGCCGTACGGTACGCACCCCCAACTGCGCGAGTGTGCGCAGCCGTTCGCAGTCGATCAGTTCCCCGACGGGCTCCGTGGTGAACAAGGTGAAGCCGGGTCCGATGATTTCGTCGAACCGTCCCGCGCGGCCGTTGTGCACCACCCTGCCCTGCGGCCCGAGTTCACCGGCCGGTGCGATCGGGGCCCCCTCCGAGTCCCGGTGAAGCAGCCCGCCGGTGAGCTTCTGCACGGCCGGTTCGCGCGCGGTCCGGCCGAGCCCCCGCTCCCGCGTCGCGATCATGATGGTGTCGCGGTCCTTCGCGGCCTTCGGGTCGGTCTGGCAGATGATCCGCCCCAGCTCCATCGACATGGTGATGGCGTGCTGGACGTGCGCACTGCGCTCCGTGGTGTACGTGTCGAGCAGCGTCTCGGCGGCACGTCCGCCGAGGACCAGTCCGAGTTTCCAGGCCAGGTTGGCGGCGTCGCGGAAACCGGAACACATGCCCTGGCCCGCGAACGGCGGCATCAGGTGAGCCGCGTCGCCCGCGAGCAGCACTCTGCCCACCCGCCACTCGGTGGCGTAGCGGGCCTGGAAGGTGTAGACGGCATGCCGTTCCAGCGTCGCGTTGCCGGGCGTGATGCCGAACAGGTCGAGGAGCTTCCAAGCGTTCTCGGTTCGGCCGAACGCTTCGGCGGACTCCCCGGGGACCCGCATGAACTCCCAGCGGCGGTGGCCGGGACCCGCCGACACCTCGGTCCTGGGCCGGGCCGGGTCGCAGACCTGCAGGTTGTTGGGGCGGAACTCGCGCGGCCCGTGCAAAATGACGTCGCAGGTGAGCCAGTCGTTGGAGAACCCCAAGTCCTTCACGCCCACGCTGACGGCACCGCGCACAAAGCTGTTGGCACCGTCGCAGCCGATCACCCAGCGGGCCGTGAACTCGCCCCGCCCTTCGGGCCCTTGCACGGTGAGACTGACACGGTCGCCCGAGTCGGCCAGGTCGACGACCTCGTGCCCGCGCAGGATGCGCAGCCCGGGAAGCGACTCGGCACGGGCGGCCAGCGCCTCTTCGAGGGCGGGCTGGTACATGGATGTCGAGTCGGGCCAGCCCGAGCGCCCCACGTCGTCCACATCCACGTGGAAGAGGACGGTGCCCTCACCGTTGCGCCAGGTGTAGTCACGCGAGGACTCGCCGAACACGTCGATGAAATCGCCGACCCCGGCCGCGGCGAGGATACGGGCCGACTCCCCGTCGAAGGAGACGGCCCTCGGCATCGGATAGGGCCGGGGCCACCGTTCAAGTACCGTGACTCTTCTGCCCTGTTGGGCCAGCAGGATGGCGGTGACGAGACCGACGGGGCCGGCGCCGACCACCAAGACGTCCAGGAGGTCCGCGCCGTCCGCCGAGACCGCCTCCGTCCCCCCGTTCACCGGCAGCTGCCCAGGATGTCGGTCACGGCGGCGTCGAACTCGGCCTGGTCGACGAGGCCGCGCACGGTGTCGTGCCCCCCGTCCACGGTGAGCAGGCGGCGGCCGATCAGGATCCTCTGCCCGGTCTCGAAGGCCCGCCCGCGCACGACCGTGCCCGCACCGGCCAGCTGGCGGGCGAAGGCGACGAGGTCCGGCGTGGGGTCGGCCCATTCGGCGAAGTCGCGGGGCCGGGGCCGGAAGCGGTACACGGCCTGCCAGTCACCGACCTGCCCCTTGCGCTGAACGACGTGGTAGCCGTCCGTCTCGACGACCCGGAAGTCGTTGCCGTACTGGTGCTGCACCTCGCCGTTCAGCCGCAGCGGTTCCAGATAGGAGGGGCCGACGAAGCCGACGTCGGTGAGGACGGTCTCGCCGTCGAGCCGTACGAACCCGAAGACATGCTCCAGATCCGGGCCGAAGCTGCCGTCCATCTGCCGTATGCCCGCCGCGAACGTCCCTGTCTCAAAGCCGAGTTGCTCCAGAAGCGCCCGGAACAGCCCGTGCAGTTCGTAGCAGACCCCGCCCCGGCCACCGACGATCAGCTCATCGAAGGTGGTATCCGTGTCAATGTCCACGCCCTCCCACAGGGAGGTGCCGTTCCCGGTATTGCGGGAGCTGTCGTACGGCACGGTCATGAGGTGCTTCTTGTGCAGCGCGCGCAGCGTCTGCCAGTCGGCACCGGTCGGCCCGCTGTGATCGAGGGCCTTGAGGTAGCGGTCCACATCAAACACGGCTCTGTTCCTCCCTGTTGAGAAGCTCGTCGTTGGTGGTCGGTGCGCCGTCGGCGCAGAGGTCGTTCAGGTGCTTGGCGAGTGCGGCCGGGGTCGGGTGGTCGAAGAGCAGCATCAGCGGCAGCTCGAACCCGGTCGTCTCGGAGAGCCGGTTGCGCAGTTCCACCGCGGTCAGCGAGGTGAAGCCCACTTCGAAGAAGACGCTGCCCGGCTCGACGGGGGCGGCGTCCTCGTGTCCGAGGACGGCCGCTGCCTCGGCCCGCACCCGCTCCAGGAGTTTCGCCTCCCGCTCCTCGTCGGTGAGTCCGGCGAGTGTGCGGCCGAGCGGCGCGGTGCTCTGGTCGTCGTTCTCAGTGTCCGTCATCAGATCCTCCAGCGGAGCCGATCGTTTCGTGGGTGTGCTGTTGAGCCAGTAGCGCTGGTGTTGGAAGGCATACGTCGGCAACTCCACCCCAGCACCCCGCGGCTCGGGCAGTACCGCCGACCAGTCGACGTCCACCCCCCGCACCCACAGCCCCGACACCGACGCCACGAACCGCTCCAGCCCACCCTCACCACGCCGCAGGGAACCCCCCACCACAGCAGACACACCCTCCGCCCGCTCCACCACATCCTGCACACCCGTCACCAGCACCGGATGCGCGGAAGACTCCACAAAAACCCGGAACCCCTCCCCGACCAACGCCTCCACCGCATCCCCGAACCGCACCGCCTGCCGCAGATTCCGATACCAGTAACCCCCACCCAACCGCTCATCACGCACCCACTCCCCATCCACCGACGAGAAGAACGGCACCACCGGAACCCGGGCCCGCACCGAACCCAACAACCCCGCCAACTCCCCCTCCAACACCTCCACCTGCGACGTATGCGAGGCATAATCCACCGCAATCCGCCGCACCCTCACCCCCCGCTCCGCACCAAAAACCAGCAACTCCTCCAACGCCACCGGATCACCCGCCACCACCACCGACGACGGACCATTGACCGCCGCCAACTCCACCCGGCCACCCCACCGCCCCAACCACCCACCCACATCCCCCGCGG
>NZ_JBEYZK010000045.1:0-28848 GCF_040646035.1 Streptomyces sp. NPDC046465 | reverse complement strand
ATCACTAAAAAAAACAAAATATACAATCGTGGGCCTCGCGCCCCCCCCCCCGGCCCCCCCCCCTCCGGTGGTCGTGCCCGCCGTCAGGACTGGGGACGGCTGCCGTGGTTCGCGCCGTTCTTGCGGCGGGCCTTCTTCTTGCGACGTCGCTTCGAGGACATGGATACCTCCGTGGTTCCGATGGTGCTTCCCGGGTGTGAACCCGGGCGATCATGCGCCGCCTACCCTGGTGGGCACCTCGTCATGGCGTGGCCTGCGTCACGTACGGGCGGCGGGCGCGACCTGCCGTTAAGCGTCCACGGGTCCGGGTACCCGGGCGCCATGACTGGCCCCGATGAACCGCTGACCGTCCCCGAGAAGCCATTGACCGCCCCGGAGAAGCCGCTGGGCGGCCTCGACCAAGGCCTGACCGGCGAGCTCGTCCAGGCGATCCGCGCCGAGCTGCAAGAAGAGCTGCGCGAGCAGACCAGGAAGCAGCGGCGCAAGGCCACGCTGTACACCGCGTCCGGCGCCGCGGCCCTCTACGCGGGCGCCGCCATCGCGCTGTCCCTCGGCCTCGCCATCGACCTCGGCCTGCCCGCCTGGGCAGCAGCCCTCATCGTGGGCGCCGTGCTCGGCGCGGCGGCGGTTCTGCTGCGCAACGCGGCGCGGGCGGGGCACGGGCGGAACGCGGGCACCCCGGCAACAGGGGCACTGCCGGACCCGGCACCCGGAGCACTGCCGGACCCGGCACCCGGCGGGCTCGCGGCCCCTGACGGGCTCGCGGCCCCGGATGGAACCACGGCTCCCGGAGGACTCGCTTCACCCGGCGGCCCCGGCGGCCCCGGCGGCCCCGGCGTTCCCCCGCCCCCGTCCGTGCCGCCCACGACGCCTTCCCCTTCCCCCGAGGCGCCCGCCCGCCGGGACGGATGAGCGGTACCGCCCCATCACCCTCGCCCCGTCACCCCCACCCCGTCACCCCCACCACCTCCGCCGCGATCTCCCGCAGGTCGCGGCCGTCCGTGGCGATGCGGTGGGCATCGGGGCCGGTGTGGCCGTCGAGGTGGCGGGCCATGAACGCGCTGCGGCGCAACTGCTGTGCGAGCTCCGAACCCACCTCGCGGGCGGCCAGGCGCTGTTCGGCCGTCGCGTCGGTCGCGGTCAGCAGTACGCGGATGATGTGCGGCCCGTCCATCGCTTTCGCGAACAGGTGCTCCTCGGTGGGGAGGACGCTCGCCGTGTTCGTGTACACGAGCCGACGGCAGCCGAGCGCACGGTAGTTGGCCCAGACGGCCGTGAGGTTTCGTTCCGTGATCCGTGAGCGGTGCGGGTCGCCCGGCGGTGCCGGGTGGACCGCGTCCAGGAGGTCGCCCTCGATCAGGGCGTGGCCGATGTCCGAGGCCCGCAGTCGCGCCGCGACCTCCCAGCCGACCGATGACTTGCCGACGCCGGACCGGCCCCCGATGAGCAGCACTTCCGCGCGCCCGCCTGTGCTCTCCGTGACGGTATCTGTGACGTTCTGACTGACGTTCTGACTGACGTTGTGCATGGCGCGAGCCTGCCAGGGTGCCGATTCACACCACCCGGAACTCGGCCACCTCGTCCGTGCGCAGCTGCAGCCCGTGCCCGATGCCGCAGCCAGGGCGGACCACGCCTCCGGTCGGGTCGAGCGCGCCGTCGAAGAACATCGACTCGATCCGCACGTGGTCGTGGGACCACTCGATGTGCCGGAGGTTCGGCACGCAGGCCGCGGCCGCGGCATGTGCGTGCGGCGCGCGGTGCGCCGAGACCTCCAGGCCGTGTGCCTGCGCGAGGGCCGCCGCGCGCAGCCACTCCGTGAGGCCGCCGCAGCGCGTCGCGTCCACCTGGAGGCAGTCCACGGAGGGGATCATGCGGCCGAAGTACGGCAGGTCGTACCCGTATCCGCCCGCCGTCACGTCGCACACCAGCGCGTCCCTGACCTGCGCGAGCCCCGGCAGGTCGTCCGAGGACACCGGCTCCTCGAACCAGCCGACGCCGTACTCCGCGAGCACCCTGCCCACGCGTACCGCCTGCTTGCGCGTGTAGCCGCCGTTCGCGTCGACGTACAGCTCGGCTTGCGGGCCGATCACGTCGCGCGCGGTGCGGACCCGGGACACGTCGCGGGCCGCCGCCCGGCCCCACCCCTCCCCGACCTTGATCTTGACGCGCGGGATGTGCTGCCCGTGCACCCAGCCGTTCAGCTGCGCCGCCAGATGGGTGTCGTGGTACGTCGTGAAGCCGCCGCTCCCGTAGACGGGAACCTCGTCGCGGGCCGCCCCGAGAAGCCGTACGAGAGGGAGTTCCAGGAGGCGGGCCTTCAGGTCCCACAGGGCGATGTCGACCGCGGAGATCGCGCACGCGGCGACGCCGGGGCGGCCGGCGTCGCGGACCGCCTTCGTCATCGCGTCGTGCGCGGCGGGAATGTCGAGGGCGTCAAGTCCTCTGATCGCGGGCGTGAGTTGTTCGTCGACGACGGTGGCCGCGGCGGTGGGCGCGTAGGTCCAGCCGGTCCCCGTCGCGTCGCCCGCGGTGATCTCGACGACGATGACGGTGGTGGTGTCCCAGGCGAAGGTGGCGTCGGCCTCGGGCGCGTCCGCGGGCACCGTGTACGCGGAGACGGCGGGCCGTTCGAGGGAGACTTCGTGCTTCATCGCATCGTTCCTAGGTCGTGGGGGAGGCGGGCGCCGCGTCCTGTACCTGCGGCAGCACCTTGGCGCGGTAGAAGTCGAAGAAGCCCCGCTGGTCCGGGCCGATCTGGCTCACGTACACCCGGTCGAACCCGGCGTCGGCGAACGCGGTCAGCGCCCCCACGTGCTCGTCGACGTCATCGCCGCACGTGAAGGACGAGGCGGCCATCTCGTCGGTGACCAGCGGTCCCAGCTGCTCGAAGTGGCGCGGCGTCGGCAGGATCCGGCCCGCCTCGCCGGGCAGCAGCCGACTGCCCCACAGTTCGCGCGCCTGGCGCACGGCCGCCTCGCGGTCGAGGCCGTAGCAGACCTTGAGGCCGCCGCTGACGGTCTTTCCGCCCCCGCCGCCCTTGCGGTAGTGGGAGACGAGCGTCTCGTCGGGCGCCATCGTGAGGAAGCCGTCGCCGACGCGCGCCGCGAGCGCGGTCGCCTTGGGGCCGAAGCCGGAGATGTCGATGGGGACGGGCTCGTCCGGCACCGTGTACAGGCGGGCGTTCTCGACCGTGTAGTGCGTGCCGCGGTGGCTGACCTCCTCGCCGGTGAAGAGGTTCCGCATCACCTGGACCGCCTCCTCCAGCATCTCCAGACGGACGTGGACCGGCGGCCAGAGGCCACCCAGGATGTGTTCGTTGAGCGCCTCGCCCGTACCGACCCCTAGCCGGAAGCGGCCGTCCGTCAGGACCGCGCTCGTCGCCGCGGCCTGCGCCACGACCGCCGGGTGCATGCGCACGGTCGGGCAGGTCACCGCCGTCTGGACGGGCAGGGACACCGCCTCGGCGAGCGCGCCGATCACCGACCACACGAAGGGGCTCTCGCCCTGCGCCGCGTTCCACGGGTGGTAGCGGTCGGAGATCCACAGCGCCCGGAACCCGGCCTGCTCGGCCATGCGGGCCTGTTCGACGAGTTCGGCGGGGCCGAACTCCTCGGTCGCCAGGAAGTATCCGTACTCGGGCATGAGAGTGCACCTCCGAAAGCCACGTGCGGAGCTGGACGGATCGGGCGGACTGGGCGGACTGGGCGGATACGACTGCGGGTAACCCCGGCGCGCGGCGGCAAACGGCGGGGGCGCGGTGACCGCCCGCCCGGCAACGGAGTTTGGCGTCCGCCGCGCAGGGGCACGCGGGGGGTCCCTCTGGACCCGCAGTACCCGCAGCCCAAGGAGGACCTCCATGTCCAGCAGCAACGACCAACTGGGCGCACTCGCACGGCAGTTGCGCGTCGATTCCGTCCGCGCCGCGGCCGTCGCGGGCTCCGGGCACCCCACCTCGTCGATGTCCGCCGCCGATCTGATGGCGGTGCTCATCGGCCGCCACCTCCACTACGACTTCGAGCGCCCCGACCACCCCGGCAACGACCGTTTCATCCTCTCCAAGGGCCATGCGTCGCCGCTGCTCTACGCCGCGTACAAGGCGGCGGGGGCGCTCACCGACGACGAGCTGCTGACCTTCCGGGAGAAGGGCAGCCGCCTCGAAGGACATCCCACACCCCGCGCCCTGCCCTGGGTCGAGGTCGCCACCGGCTCACTGGGGCAGGGGCTGCCCGTCGGCGTCGGCATGGCGCTGTCCGGCAAGCGCCTGGACCGGATCCCGTTCCGCGTCTGGGTGCTGTGCGGTGACAGCGAGCTGGCGGAGGGCTCCGTCTGGGAGGCCGCCGAGCACGCCGGATACGAGCACCTGGACAACCTCACCGCGATCGTCGACGTCAACCGCCTCGGCCAGCGCGGCCCGACCCGCCACGAGTGGCAGCTGAGCGCCTACGCCGACCGCTTCAGGGCCTTCGGCTGGCACGTGGTCGAGACCGACGGGCACGACGTCGACGCCGTCGACCGCGCCTGCCAGGAAGCGCGCTCCACCATCGGGCAGCCCACCGTGATCCTCGCCCGTACCGTCAAGGGCAAGGGCGTCGCCGCCGTGGAGAACCGCGAGGGCCTGCACGGCAAGCCGCTGCCGGACGCCGACGCGGCCGTCGAGGAGCTGGGCGGCGTGCGCGACGTGCGCGTGGAGGTGCGCAGGCCCGCCGCCGCGCGGACGACGCACGCGGTGCGCAGCGGCCACCTCGAACTGCCGCGGTACGAGAAGGGCGAGGCGGTCGCGACACGGGACGCCTACGGCAGGGCGCTCACCGCGCTCGGCACCGCGCGCGGCGACGTGGTGGCCCTGGACGGCGAGGTCGGTGACTCGACGCGCACGGAGTACTTCGCCAAGGAGCACCCCGACCGGTTCTTCGAGTGCTACATCGCCGAGCAGCAACTCGTCGCCGCGGCCGTGGGGCTGGCGGCGCGCGGCTGGGTGCCGTACGCGTCGACTTTCGCGGCGTTCCTGACCCGCGCGCACGATTTCGTACGGATGGCAGCCGTCAGCGGCGCCGAGATCAACCTCGTGGGCTCGCACGCGGGCGTCGCGATCGGTCAGGACGGCCCGTCCCAGATGGGTCTGGAGGACCTGGCGCTCTTCCGCGCGGTGCACGGCTCCACGGTCCTCTATCCGTGCGACGCCCACCAGACGGGACAGCTCGTCGCGTCCATGGCCGGGCTCGACGGGATCTCCTACCTGCGTACGTCGCGTGGCGAGGCGCCCGTCATCTACGGGCCCGACGAGGAGTTCCCGATCGGCGGCTCGAAGGTGCTGCGCTACAGCGACGCGGACCGGCTGACCGTGGTGGCCGCGGGCGTGACCGTGCACGAGGCGCTGGCCGCCGCGGAGTCGCTCGACCGCGAGGGCATCCCCGTACGCGTCGTCGATCTGTACTCCGTCAAGCCCGTCGACCGGGCCACGCTGCGCGAGGCGGCCGAGCGCACCGGCTGTCTGCTGACCGTCGAGGACCACCGCGAGCAGGGCGGCCTCGGCGACGCGGTCCTCGACGCGTTCACCGACGGCAGGCCGGTGCCGCGGCTCGTGCGGCTCGCGGTGCGGACGATGCCGGGCTCGGCCTCGCCCGCGGAACAGCTGCACGCCGCGGGCATCGACGCCGAATCGATCGCGGCCGCCGCGCGGCTCCTGGTGGAAGAGGCGGTGGTGCGGTGAGCGCGGTCAGCGGCGCCGGGCGGCCCTGAACCAGGCGTTCGCCGCGGGACGGAACATCAGCACCGTCGCCGTGAGCAAGGCGGCGAGGTGCAGCGCCCGGCCCGCGCCGGTCAGGACGTCGAGGACTCCCACATCCCGGAAGGCGTCGCCGATCCCCGGCCGGTGGGCCGTCCAGGCAGCCAGGGACAGCGCGCCGAGCGCGACCGGCCCGCCGGTCAGTGTCAGCCGCGCCCAGCGGGCGCCGCGGCGCATCCGTACCGCGACCAGAACGACCGCCGCGAACACCGCCATGCGGAGCGGCACGCCCCACGCGAGGCCGTCCGTGAGCCCGTCGGCAGTGGAGCCCGGGCGGCCTCCGGACACCTCCCGGCCGACGGCGAGCACCGTCTCGAAGACGCCCGCGGCGACCGCGGTGAGCCAGAGCGCGAAGGCCGTCCTGACGACGCCGGGAGCCGGTGGCTCGTCGGTGCCCGGCAGCATGCGGGCCAGTAGCCGCGGCTCGTGCGAGTGGGGCCTGGGCCGGGGGAGTCGGGGCAGCTCGGAGTGGGGCGTGGGACCGGGCCGCGCGGCGGGTGTGTGTGTCACATCGGAGCTGTGTGTCATGGCGTGCCTCACAGGAGCGGGACGGCTGATCGATGGCGTCGGCGGTGTCGACGGCCTCGGCGGATGCGATGGCCTGGCGGATGCGATGGCCTCGGCGGATGCGATGGCCTCGGCGGGTTCGGTGAACCTCGCTGATGTCGATCCTCGCGGCTCGGACGCCGCCGGGCACGCCCGCCGTCCCCCCACTTCCCGGTGGTGCCAGCCACCCCCTGCCACCCGGGCACGGTGGTGTGCACCCCTGGTGGGGAGGCTCCGAGCGGATACGCAGCGAGCACGTTTGGCCAAGGCTCAGCGGGTAACTCGGTGGAGGAGGTGAACATGGCCAATACGACGCGTAAGACGACAGACAGCAATACATCAGATGAAAAGGCACCGAAGCCGCCGGAGTCGCCGGAGCCGAAGGAGTCGGCGGAGTCGGCGGCGAAGAAGCCGGGCCCCATGGCAGTCCTCCGCGGCGCCCGCGAGCAGCTCGCCGAGCTGACCGGTATGACGCCCGAATCGGTGTCGTCCTTCGAGCGTTCCGAGGACGGCTGGCTGTTGGAGATCGAGGTCCTCGAACTGGCCCGTGTCCCCGACACCATGAGTCTCCTCGCGAGCTACGAGGTGCAGCTGGACCCGCAGGGCGAGCTCACGGGCTACCGACGGCTCCGCCGCTACGAGCGCGGACGCTCGGAGCCCCGCGGCACCGGCGGTTAGACCGCCGCCTCCCGCGCACCCCGGAACCGAACAGCACCCGGAGAAAGACCCGGACGAAAGATCCGGACGAAAGACCCGTACGAGAAAGCAGAGAACCAGAGGCAAGACCTAAGCAAGATCCAAGGAGGCAGAGTCGGCATGACCGTAGTCCCGGCACAACAGTCCGGCGGCGGAGGCGGCACGAGTGGCCTGTACGACGTCGTGGAGCTCATCCTCGACCGAGGACTCGTCATTGACGCCTTCGTACGCGTTTCGCTCGTCGGCATCGAGATCCTGAAGATCGATGTCCGTGTCGTCGTCGCGAGCGTCGACACCTATCTCAGGTTCGCCGAGGCCTGCAACCGCCTCGACCTGGAAACCGGACAGAAGAAGGACCCCGGGCTGCCCGGCCTCGTGGGTGAGATCACGGAGTCGGGCGCCAAGGGCAAGTCCAAGGGCGCGCTCTCCGGAGCGGCCGAGACCATATCGGACGCCTTCAAGCAGTCCCGTGACGAAGGCCAGCGCGAGAGCGAGGAGCGGCCGCGGGCCCGCCGCTCCACCACGTCCCGCCGGAAGGAGGAGAAGGAGTGACTACGTACGTCTACGGCATCGCGAGCAGCTCCCACCCGGCGCTGCCGGACGGCATGGAGGGCATCGGCCGGCCGGCCTGCCCCGTGCGCGTCCTGAAGAACGGTGAGCTCGCCGCCATCGTGAGCGACGCCCCCGAGGACCTGAAGCCGAAGCGGCGCGATCTGCTCGCACACCAGAACGTCCTGTCGGAGGCAGGGGCCGCGGGCTCCGTGCTCCCGATGCGGTTCGGCAGCCTCGCCCCGGACGACGAGACCGTCGTCTCCGTACTCGGGGAGCGCGCCGGCCACTACGAGGAGCGGCTGCACGCCCTCGACGGCAGGGTCGAGTACAACGTGAAGGCCACGCACAACGAAGAGGCCGTGCTGCACCAGGTCCTCGCGGACAACCCGGAACTGCGCGCCATGGTCGAGGCCAACCAGCGTCAGGGCGGCGGCAGCCACGAACAGAAGCTGCAGCTCGGCGAGATGATCACGACCAACGTGCGGGCCCGCGAGACGAGCGACGCCCACGAGGTGCGGCGCGCCCTCGAACCGGCCGCCGAGGCGGTCGGCGACGGCCCCGAGGGCACCGGCTGGCTGGCGAACGTCTCGTTCCTGGTGGACCGCAAGTCCTCCGAGACCTTCCTCGCCGCGGTCGAGGAACTCAAGTCCGCCCAGCCGCACTTGGAGGTGCGGGTGCACGGACCGCTGCCCCCGTACAGCTTCGTCGACCCGGGGCCGGCTGAACCCTCGCAGTGACGCAACTGACGCAGGGGACGTGACGCATGGGACTCATCGGTGAACTGCTGATGCTTCCTCTGGCCCCGGCCCGTGGCTCCCTCTGGGTGCTCCGGCAGGTGGTCGACGAGGCGGAGCGGCAGTACTACGACCCCTCGGCGATCCGTCGTGAACTCTCCCGCCTCGAGGAACTCCTGGAGGCGGGAGAGATCGACGAGGCCGAGTTCGAACGGCACGAGGACGAGCTCCTCGACCGACTGCAGCACAGCACAGGACAGGACTTCTGAGTATGAACCGAATGGCAGTAGGCCTCGCCGTGGGCGCGGGATACGTCCTCGGACGCACGAAGAAGGCGAAGTTCGCGTTCGCCGTCGGCACGATGGTGGCCGGCAAGAAGCTCAATCTGAGCCCCAAGGCGCTGGGTCAGCTGGTGACCCAGCAGCTGGAGAACAACCCGCAGTTCAAGGAGATCGGCGACCAGCTGCGCCAGGATCTGCGGGGCGTGGGCAAGGCCGCCACGGGATCGCTTCTCAACCGGCAGCTCGAAGGCCTTGCCGACCGTCTGCACGACCGCACCCTCGGCGTCCAGGACCGCATCTCCGGTGTGGTGCCCGACGACGTCAAGGGAGCCGTCGAGAGCGACGACGACAAGGACGAGGACGAGGACGAGCGCGGGGACGAGGAGGAGACCTCGGACACCGAGGGCCGATCCGCGGAGTCCGAGGGCCGATCGGGGGAGTCCGAGCGGTCCGAGCGGTCCGAGCGGTCCGAGCCGCGCAGGAAGGCGCCCGCGAAGCGGTCCGCCTCCACACCGGACGCGAAGTCCGCCCCGAAGGCGGCAGCGAAGAAGACCGCGGCCAAGAAGGCCCCGGCGAAGAAGACCACGCGGAACACCGCCCGCAACACGGGCAAGACCGCCCAGAAGAAGTCCACCGCGGCGGCCCGCAGGGCGAAGGGAGGCAGCGACCATGGCTGAATCACCCCTCAGCAACATCGCGCGCGGCCCGGCCGTCGACCGCCTGAAGGAAGAGGCGCAGGCCTACCTCATGGCGCAGGCCGAGCGCATGCTCGTAGGCGTCGGCCATCGGCTCGGCGACGCCACCGGCAAGCTGAACGACATAGCGGAGGGCAACAGCCCCGGTTTCGGCAAGCTGGCGGCGCAGGCCGGCAAGAAGGTCGCCGAGGGCAAGGGCCCGGTGCGCAGCGCGCTGGAACTCGGCGGCGGCCACCTGAAGGACAAGGTCACCGACGCCGTCAAGGGCCTCGGCGGCAAGCGGAAGAAGGGCGGCGCGGGCCAGAAGCCCACCGTCATCCTGGAGTACATCGACGTCGGCGTCCCGCTCCGTGATGCCTACGACCAGTGGACGCAGTACCAGGAGTTCTCCACCTTCGCCAAGGGCGTCAAGGGCGCCACCGTGGCGAACGACACGGAGTCCGACTGGAAGCTGAAGGTCTTCTGGTCCAACCGGAGTTGGAAGGCGCACACCACCGAGCAGGTGCCGGACCAGCGGATCAGCTGGACGTCGGAGGGCGCCAA
The DNA here is from genome assembly GCF_040646035.1 of Streptomyces sp. NPDC046465. Classification (NCBI taxonomy): domain Bacteria; kingdom Bacillati; phylum Actinomycetota; class Actinomycetes; order Kitasatosporales; family Streptomycetaceae; genus Streptomyces; species Streptomyces sp. NPDC046465. The sequence goes on along the minus strand of NZ_JBEYZK010000045.1, from coordinate 19,016 downwards.
GGGCACGACCAAGGGCGTCGTCACCTTCCACCCGCTCGGCGAGAACCTCACCCGGGTACTGCTGGTCATCGAGTACTACCCGAAGGGTCTCTTCGAGAAGACCGGCAACATCTGGCGCGCGCAGGGCCGCAGGGCCCGGCTCGACCTCAAGCACTTCGCCCGGCACATCACGCTGCGCGGCGAGGCGAGCGACGGCTGGCGCGGCGAGATCCGCGACGGCGAGGTCGTCCGCAGCCACGACGACGCGGTGGCCGAGGAGGAGGACGAGCAGGCGCGGCAGGACGAGCCGGAGTCCGCGTACGAGGAGGAGGACGAGGGCGCCGAGGAGGAGACCGGCCGGGAGGACGAGCCGGTCGAGGAGTACGAGGACGAGGACGAGCCCGAGGAAGAACTCGAGGACGAGCCCGAGGCCGAGTACGACGAAGAAGACGAAGAAGAGGACGACGACGAGGAAGTCGAGGAGGCGGACGAGCCGGCCGAGGAGTACGAGGAAGAAGACGCCGAGGCCGACGCCGACACTGACGCCGCCGACTCCGACGACGAGAAGCAGCGCGAGTACGCCGAGTCCTCCGGCGGCGGACGGGACCGTCGATGACGGCCTCTCCTGGCGGTGGACTGCCCGGCCCCTACGGCAGCAACGGCGGAGGGGCCAACCTCGCCGACATCCTCGAACGCGTCCTGGACAAGGGCATCGTCATCGCGGGTGACATCAAGATCAACCTGCTCGACATCGAACTGCTCACCATCAAGCTCCGCCTCATCGTCGCCTCCATCGACAAGGCCAAGGAGATGGGCATCGACTGGTGGGAGGACGACCCGGCGCTCTCCACGGGGGCGCGCCGCGCCGAGCTCTCCCGGGAGAACGCCGAACTGCGGCAGCGTCTGGCAGAACTGGAGGACAGGGAATCCGAGAGCAGGGGTTCCCTGGCGCCGGCCGAGAAGGAGAAGAATGAACGCCGTCAATGATGATCCGAACGGCGAAGGCTCGCACGGCGAGGGGCCGCACGGCGAAGGCCCGCACGGCGAGGGGCCGCACCACGATGGCCCGCCCCACGAAGACCTGCGCTACGTCTACGCGGTCTGCCGCCCGCTCGCCGCACCGCTCGCCGCCGACCTCACGGGGGTCGGCGGCGTCCCGCCCCGGCAGCTCACGCACGCGGGCCTGGTCGCCCTGGTCGGCCCGGTGCCGGAGCGGGACTTCGCCGAGGCACCGCTGCGCGCGCACCTCGAAGACCTCGACTGGCTCTCCGAGACGGCCCGCGCGCATCAGCGGGTGATCGACGCCCTCACCTCCGTCACCTGCCCGCTGCCGCTGCGCCTCGCGACCGTCTTCCGGGACGACAGCGGTGTGCGCGCCATGATGGAGGACGGCGCCGAGCGGTTCCACCGCGTCCTGGAGCGGATCGACGGTCGCGTCGAGTGGGGCGTGAAGGTCCACATGGAGAGCGAGGAGTCCGCCGCCCCGCAGGCCTCCGAGGCCAAACCCCTGCCGAGCGGTCCTGGCAGCGGGCGTGACTATCTGCGCAGGCGGCGCAGCCAGCGCACGGCCCAGGAGGAGAGCTGGCAGCGGGCCGAGGCCTTCGCGCGGCAGCTGCACGAGACGCTCGCACAGCGGGCCGACGACTCCCGGCTGCACGCGCCGCAGAACACGGAGCTGTCCCGCGCGCCGGGCCGCAACGTCCTCAACGCGGCCTACCTCGTGTCCCGCGCGGACTCCGAGGAGTTCGTCGAGCTGGTGGACCGCACCAAGGACGAGGACCAGGGGACGAGCCGCCTGCGGGTCGAACTGACCGGGCCGTGGGCCGCGTACTCCTTCACCGGCGATGACAAGGACCGTGCCGAATGACCGTCGTCGAGCGCCGGGAAATAGCCCTCGTCGACCTGCTCGACCGGCTGCTCGCGGGCGGCGTCGTCATCGCGGGCGACATCACCCTGCGGATCGCGGACGTCGACCTCGTACGCATCGACCTGAACGCGTTGATCAGCTCGGTGAACGAACGCGTGCCCGCGCCGTGGCCGGAGACGGAGTGAACGATGGAACCAGCACAACCAGAACAGTCGGAACAGTCAGCACAACCTGAACAGCCGAAGCGGCCAGAACGCCGCAAGCGGATGGACCTCGACCCCGATACCGTCGAGCGGGACCTGGTGAAACTGGTCCTGACCGTCGTCGAACTCCTCCGTCAGCTGATGGAGCGCCAAGCGGTACGGCGCTTCGACACCGGTGAGCTGACCGAGGACCAGGAGGAGCGGGTCGGCCTCACCCTGATGCTCCTGGAGGACCGGATGGCCGAACTCCGCGACCGGTACGGGCTGCGGCCCGAGGACCTGAACCTGGACCTCGGGCCGCTGGGCCCGCTGCTGCCCCGGGAGTGAAGCCCCGCCTCACTTCCGGCAGAGGATCTCCCCGTGCAGCACCGCGAACCAGGCGTCCTCGCGGGTGCCCCACTCCCGCCAGGCCGCCGCGACCTCGCGCAGCCGCTCGGGGTCCGCGTGCCCACCTGCCACCGCACGCTCGGCGTACGTCGAAGCCAGCGTGCGGTCCGCCCACAGCCCGCTCCACCAGGCCCGCTCCTCCTCGGAGCTGTAGCACCAGGTGCCCGCGGTCGTGGTGATGTCCGTGAAACCCGCCGCCAGCGCCCACGCCTTGAGACGGCGTCCCGCGTCGGGCTCGCCGCCGTTGGCGCGGGCCACCCGCCGGTACAGGTCCAGCCAGTCGTCCAGGGCGGGCGCCGCCGGGTACCAGGTCATCGCCGCGTAGTCCGCGTCGCGGACCGCGACGACGCCGCCCGGTCGGCAGACCCGCCGCATCTCGCTCAGCGCCCGCACCGGGTCGCCCACGTGCTGTAGCACCTGATGGGCGTGGACGACACAGAAGGTGTCGTCGGGGTAGTCGAGGTCGTGCACGTCGGCGACGGCGAACTCGACGTTCTCCAGGCCGCGTTCGGCGGCGGTGGCGCGCGCCGTGTCCAGGATGCCGGGCGCCCGGTCCACGCCCGTGACCCGGCCGTCCGGGACCAGTTCGGCCAGGTCGGCCGTAATGGTGCCGGGGCCGCAGCCGATGTCGAGGACCCGCATGTGCGGCTTCAGCGAACCGAGCAGGTACGCGGCCGAGTTGGCGGCGGTGCGCCAGGTGTGTGAACGCAGCACGGACTCGTGGTGTCCGTGCGTATAGACGGCGGTCTCCTTCGGCATGGCGGAACCCCTTTGTGTACGTGTACCGGGAGTACGTGTACGGGGAATGTACGCCGCCATGCCGAATGATGAGACCCGCGTATCACTATGTGGTCAGCAGGTGGTCGGCGTACGTCAGCGTATGGGGGACAGCGGGCGGTAGACCGTCAGCGCCTCGGGCAGCTTGTCGACCGTCAACGTGCCCTGGATCCGCGTCACTTCACCGTCATACGCCACGGCCGTGTCCGTGCCGAGCCCGTCCACCCGCAGCCGCGGCAGCCGCACCGCCGCCTGCGCGGGGGAGCGCACCTCGGACCCCGTGAGCGCGGCCGCGAGCAGCCGGGTGCCCGGCCTGCGGCCGCCGTGCACGACGCGCACGTCGAGCAGCCCGTCCGCCAGGTCGAGCCGTCGGCCCGGGGTGAAGCCGGGCCGGTGGTAGGTGCAGTTGCCCGCGAAGAGCAGCCACAGGGCCCGCTCCTTGCCCCGGAACTTGCCGACCATCGGCCGCTCGTCGGAGCGCAGCACCTTCCAGGCCGCGAGCACCGACGCGGGCTTGCCGCCGATGCGCTTCGCCCAGTGCTCGCGCAGCCGCACCAGCTCCGGGTACACGCCGAGGCTGAAGGTGTTGAGGAAGTACTTCTCCACCTGCTCGCCGGCCCCGGCCCCGTCGCACGCGGTGAACCGGCCGACGTCGACGGCGACCGCGTCGCCCGCCTCCACCGCGCCGGACAGGTCGCGGGCGTCCTCGACCCCGAGGTCGTACGCGAAGTGGTTGAGGGTGCCGCCGGGCAGCACCGCGAGCGGCAGCCCGTGCTGCAGGGCGACGGTGGCCGCCGCGTTGACGGTGCCGTCACCGCCGCACACGCCGAGCACCCGTGCGCGGGCCGCCGCCTTCTCCAGCTCGGCCACCAGATCGGCGGGTTCGGCGACCACGACCTCCGCCTCGGGCAGGGCGTCGTGCAGCGCCTTCACGCGCTGCGATGTGCCCGCACCCGCGTTGGCCACGAGGACAAGACCCGCGCCGCCCGGCAGCGCGGGCGCCGTCACCCGCGGGCGGCCGGGCGGGGCGAGCTGCGCCCGCGTCGGCACCAGGCCGCGGACCGCGAACGCCGCGCCCGCGCCCAGTGCCCCGCCCACCAGGACGTCGCTCGGGAAGTGCGCCCCGGTGTAGACCCGGGAGACCGCGACCGCCGCCGCGAGCGGCGCGACCGCCGCGCCCCACGCCCGCGACTCCAGCGCCACACCCGTGGCGAAGGCGGCGGCGGACGCCGCGTGGCCCGACGGGAAGGAAGTGGTGATCGGCTGCCGCTTGAGCTGCCGGATCAACGGCACCGTGTCGAGCAGCGGCCGGGCCCGGCGCACCGAGCGCTTGCCCAGCGTGTTGATGGTCGCGGAGGCCAGCGCGAGGGAGGCCACGCCGCGCACGGCGGCGCGCCGGGCTCTGGGGGTACGTGTCGCGGTGATGCCCGCGGCCGCCGCGAACCACAGCACGCCGTGGTTGGCGCCCTGGCTGAGCCGGGGCAGCACGCGGTCGGCGCCGGGCCAGTGGCGCTTGGCGACCGCGTCGAAGAGGCGGCTGTCGAGAGAGACCATGCGGGCCTTGAAAGGGCGGTGCCCGGCCGCGGGCCGGGACAGGTCGAGACCGGAGACGTCCGGGATGTCAGCGCTCATGGCGCCCGCGTACCCCGCGCGCCGTCATTCAGGCGCCGGGCTGCAGAAACCGCAGGTGGGAGCCGTGCGCCCGGCCATTCCCCGTCCTCTGGAAGGAAACGGTTTGCCCGGGTGACCTCCGGCCACGGACAATCCGCACATGGGACATCTGGAAGCCGCACACCTCGAGTACTACTTGCCGGACGGGCGGGCGCTGCTCGGTGATGTGTCCTTCCGCGTCGGCGAGGGCTCCGTCGTCGCCCTCGTCGGGGCCAACGGCGCGGGCAAGACCACGCTGCTCCGGCTGATCTCGGGCGAGCTCCAGCCGCACGGCGGCACCGTCTCCGTGAGCGGCGGCCTCGGCGTGATGCCGCAGTTCGTCGGCTCCGTGCGCGACGAGACCACCGTGCGGGACCTGCTCGTCTCGGTCTCCCACCGGCGGATCCGCGAGGCCGCGAAGGCCGTGGACACCGCCGAGCACCTGATCATGACGGTCGACGACGAGGCCGCCCAGATGAAGTACGCGCAGGCGCTCTCCGACTGGGCGGAGGTCCAGGGGTACGAGGCCGAGACGCTGTGGGACATCTGCACCACGGCCGCACTCGGCGTCCCGTACGACAAGGCCCAGTTCCGCGAGGTCCGCACGCTCTCCGGCGGCGAGCAGAAACGCCTCGTCCTCGAAGCTTTGCTTCGCGGCACCGACGAGGTGCTGCTCCTCGACGAGCCGGACAACTACCTCGACGTCCCCGGCAAGCGCTGGCTGGAGGGGCAGCTCAAGGAGACCCGTAAGACCGTCCTGTTCGTCTCCCACGACCGGGAGCTGCTCGCCCGCGCCGCCGAGAAGATCGTCAGCGTCGAGCAGAGCCCCGAGGGCGCCGACGCCTGGGTGCACGGCGGCGGGTTCGGGACGTTCCACGAGGCCCGCAAGGAGCGCTTCGCGCGCTTCGAGGAGCTGCGCCGCCGCTGGGACGAGAAGCACGAGCAGCTGAAGAAGCTGGTGCGCACGCTGCGCCAGGCGGCTGACATCAGCCACGAGTTGGCGTCCCGCTACCACGCGGCGCAGACCCGGCTCCGCAAGTTCGAGGAGGCGGGCCCGCCGCCCGAGCCGCCGCGCGAGCAGGACATCACCATGCGCCTGCACGGCGGACGTACCGGCGTACGGGCCGTGACCTGCCAGAACCTCGAACTCACCGGCCTGATGGACCCCTTCGACCTGGAGGTCTTCTACGGCGAGCGGGTCGCCGTCCTCGGTTCCAACGGCTCGGGCAAGTCGCACTTCCTGCGCCTGCTCGCGGGCGAGGACGTGACGCACACCGGCGCCTGGAAGCTCGGCGCGCGCGTCGTGCCGGGACACTTCGCGCAGACCCACGCGCACCCCGAGCTGATGGGCCGTCCGCTCCTGGACATCCTGTGGCGCGAGCACGCGCAGGACCGCGGCGCCGCCATGTCCCGGCTGCGCAGGTACGAACTGACGCAGCAGGCGGAGCAGAAGTTCGAGCGGCTCTCCGGCGGGCAGCAGGCCCGCTTCCAGATCCTGCTGCTCGAACTGGAGGGCTGCACGGCCCTGCTCCTCGACGAGCCCACGGACAACCTCGACCTGGAGTCCGCCGAGGCCCTGCAGGAAGGCCTGGAGGCCTTCCAGGGCACGGTCCTCGCCGTCACGCACGACCGCTGGTTCGCCCGCTCCTTCGACCGCTATCTGGTCTTCGGCAGCGACGGACGGGTCCGGGAGACGCCGGAGCCGGTGTGGGACGAGCGACGGGTCGACCGCGTGCGGTAGCTCAGCGGAACGCCGCGGGTGCCGGGTTCGTCGGCTTGCGGCCCGGCACCGCCCGGCACGTCACGTCCTCGGCGGGCAGCACGCCCGTGACCAGGTACGCCGTGGCGGTGTCCTGCGCGCAGCGGTTGGCGGGCCCCTGGGCCATGCCGTACGCGACGCCGTGCCCCTCGCCCTCGTCGACGGTCACGAGGCGGGAGCCCTTGAGCGCGCGGTGCATGTTCCGCGCGGCCGACAGCGGGGTCTGCGAGTCCCACTCGTTCTGCAGGATCAGCGTGGCGACCCTGTTGTCCACGACGGTGGCGGGCTCCGCCGGGCGGTCCCAGAACGCGCACGGCGCGATGTTGGAGACGAAGTCGCCGAACAGCGGGTAGCGGGCGGCGTCCCGGACCGAGTCGCGGTAGTACGTCTGCGGATCGCGCGGCCACGCGTTGTCGCCGCACACGACGGACCAGAGCGCCGACACGCCGTTGTCCCCGTCCTCCGGAGCCGTCGGGAACTCCGGGACCGGCTTGCCCGCGGCGGCGTCCCGGAGCACGGCGACGAGCTCGGCGGCGCTGCGGACGGTGAAGAACTCGCGGCGCAGGATGAGGCGGATGTCGGTGCCGGTGACCTTGTCGCCGCCCACGACGATCGGGTCACGGTCGGCCCGCTTCACCAAGCCCCAGAAGGTGGCGCGCACTTCGGCCGGGGTCTTCCCCAGCCGGTAGGCGGCCGCGTGCTCGGCGGTCCACTGCGACCACCGCTGGAACGCGGGCTCGACCTCGGGCGCCCAGATCTGGAACATCTTGCGCCACATGCGCGCCGGGTCGACGGCGCTGTCCAGGACGAACCGGTCGGCGCGCCCGGGGAACAGCTGGGTGTAGACGGACCCGAGGGCGGTCCCGTACGAGACGCCGAAGTACGAGATCTTCTTCTCGCCGAGGACGGCCCGCAGGACGTCCATGTCCCGCGCGGTGTTACGGGTGGTGATGTGCGCCAGCGTGCCGCCCGCCTTCGCGCGGCACTTGTCCGCCACGCTCTTGGCCATGCGGACGCTTTCGCCGAACGGCCGGTAATGGCGCGGCCACTGTCGCTCCGAGTCGGCGAGCCCGCAGTTCACCGGCGTGCTGCGGCCGATCCCGCGGGGGTCAAAGCCGATGAGGTCGTACCGGTCCGTCACCGCCTTCGGCATGTCCTTGGACAGGGCGAGCGGCAGGTCGAGCCCCGGGCCGCCGGGGCCGCCGGGATTGGAGAGCAGCACGCCGCGGCGCTTGCCCGCGTCGCCCGCCCTGATCCGGGATATCGCGACGTCGATGGCGGCGGAGCCGGGGGAGCGGTAGTCGAGCGGCACCTTGATGGTGGCGCACCGGAAGCGCGCGGGCGTATCGGCGCCGCACCGCCGCCAGTCCGGCTTCTGGTGCGTGAACGGGGCGAGCGGGTCGTTCGCGGTGGCGGTGGTGGCGGTGGTGGCGGTGGCGGTGGTGTCCTGCCGGGGCGCGGCCGAGGCGGCTTGCGCGGCGAGGCCGGGGGCCAGCGTGGCGGTCATGGCGAGGGCGAGGAACGGTAAGAGGCGGCGTCTCGTTGCGGAGTGGGTCACGGAGTGGGTCACGTGGGCGGTCCTTCCGGTCGGAATTGCTCTGCCGACTGGGTGGACGCGGAAACAGCGTCCCCTGCCTCCCCTCGCGGAACCGCTGTTTCAGGACACTTGCCGGTGCCCTGTCTGCGCCGGTTGCGCCGTGCGGTGCGCGCACGGACCCCGCGCGGTGCATCCTGGGTAGAGAGCGATCGGAGCGACCCATGACCGGAGTCGATCCGGGTCGGCTGGACGACCAGCAGCTCATCAAGGAGCTGGAGACGATCCACCGCACCCGCCACGGCACCTTGCTGCACGGATCGAACGACGCCCTGCGCGCCCACAACGACCGCATGGCGCAGCTGGAGGGCGAGTACCTGCGGCGCCATCCGCGCAGGGCGGTGTCGGGCGGTCGGACCCGCGCCGGTGCGCGGGAGAGGGAGAAGGGAACCACGGGTTCATGAGCGACGAACCGGACACCACAGGCGGGGCGAACACCACAGGCGGGGCGGACAAGGCGGGCGGGGCGGACAAGCCGGATAGGGCGGACGGGGCGGGCGGCTCGCGGCCACCCGTCCTCGACCGGCACGGCGAGGCGCTCGGCCTCTTCGCCGCCCGGGTGCACGCCGTCCGCGCCGACCAGTGGGACGCCCCCACGCCCTGCGCCGACTGGACCGTGCGCGATCTGGTCGACCACCTCACGACCGAACAGCTCTGGGTGCCCGCGCTGGTCCGCGACGGCGCCACCGTCGAGTCGGTCGGCGACGCCTTCGACGGCGATGTGCTCGGCCCCGACCCGGTGGAGTCCTGGGACACCGCGGCAACCGCCGCCCGCGCCGCCTTCGAGGAGCCCGGTGCCCTGGAACGCACCGTCAACCTCTCCTTCGGCCCCACCGACGCCACCTTCTACTGCGGCCAGATGACCACCGACCTCGTGGTGCACGCCTGGGACCTGTCCCGCGCGATCGGCGCCGACGAGACGCTCCCCGACGCCCTCGTCGCCTTCGCCCTGGGTGAAGTCTCCCCGTACGCCGCCGAGTTGGAGAAGAGTGGCCTCTTCGCCCCCGCGGTGGAGCCGCCCGCCGACGCCGACGAGCAGACGAAACTGCTCAACCTTCTGGGGCGCAGGGTGTGACACCCGTCGCTTGCTCCCGCGCACATGGGGAAACTGATGTGCATGAGAGTTGGCGTGGTGGATGTGGGATCGAACACGGTGCGCCTGGTCGTCGCGGACGCCGACGGCCAGGTACCGCTGCCGGTCCATACGGCGAAGCGGCGGTTGCGGCTGGCCGAGCACGTGGACAGCGAGGGCAGGATCGCCGAGGAGCCGGTCAGGGCGCTGGTCGCCGCGGTGCGCGAGGTACAGGAAGAGGCCCGGCGGTGGGGCGTGGTGGAACCGTTCGCCTTCGCGACGTCCATCGTGCGTGACGCCCCGAACCGGGCCGAGGTCCTCGAGGCGGTGGAGTCGGGTGCGGGGGTCCGGCTGCGCACCCTGTCCGGTGAGGCCGAGGCGGAGCTGACGTTCCTCGCCGCCCGGCGGTGGATGGGCTGGCGCGCGGGGCCACTGGTGCTCTTCGACATCGGCGGTGGATCCCTGGAGGTGGCCTTCGGCCGCAGCCGCCTGCCGGACTACGCGGCGTCGCTGCCGCTGGGCGCGCGGCGGCTGACCCGGGACCTCTTCGACGGCCAGGACCCGCCCCGCGAGGAGCACCTGAAGGCCGTACGCCGCCAAGTGCGCCATCAGCTGCGGGACGTGGCCGCCCGGATCCGCTGGGAGATGCCGCATACGGCCGTCGCCACGTCGCGCACGTTCCAGCAGCTCGCCCGGTTGTGCGGCGCGGCACCCGGCCGCTACGGCCCGTTCGTCGAGCGGCAGTTGGACCGCCGCGCGCTGAGCGAGGCGCTGAAGGAACTGGCCCGGCTGCCCGCGGAGCGGCGGGCACAGCTGCCGGGGATCTCGGCGGCGCGGGCCGAGCAGTGCGTGGCCGGGGCGGTGGTCGCCCACACGGCCATGAAGCTGACCGGGACCGAGACGGTGACCGTCTGCCCCTGGGCGCTGCGCGAGGGGATCCTGCTGCGCTACATCGAGGACGGCGACGCCGACTGGTGGGCCCGGGAGCACGTGGAGACCGGCGACGGCGCCCGGGGCGGCGGCCCGGCGGCCCTGCGCTTCGCCGCGGCGACCTGCCCGAACTGAGCCGACGCCCCGACCCGCTCACCGAAGAGCCAGGACGAGGGCCAGCATCAGGGCGGCCAGACCGGCCGACAGCCAGCTGACGTAGTCGCCGATGCGCCCCGAGTGCAGGCGCAGCAAGGGCCGGACGAGGCGGTGCGGGCCCAGGCTCGGGCGGCGGACGGAGAGGAGGCCGAGGGCGGCGGCGAGGGCGGTGGACAGCGCCCCGTACAGCAGGCCCTCGCCCGTCCAGGCCGTGTGCGGCACGGCGGGTGGCAGCGGGGACGGGACGCCGCGCACGGCCGCCAGGTATCCGGCGCGGTCGGCGAAGAGCCTGGCCCCGTCCGCCAGGGCGTGCCGCACGGCGGGGACGGTGCCCACCGCGAGCGCGGCGGCGAGCAGCAGCCGGGGCACGGCGAGCATCGGGCGCGGCACCCGCCGCCCCGCCGCCTCCGTGACCTCCCGCTCCTCGCGGCCCCCGGACATCTCCTCGGCGGGCCCCGGCGCCACGCGCACGCCGGTACCGAAGAAGACCCGGAGACCGGCCCGCAGCACCGCACCGCCCGTGACCGCGGACACCACCACGTACACACCGGGCAGCCACGCGTGCTCCAAGGACGCCGCGTGCTCGGTGAGGGACTTGCCGAGGGCCGTTCCGAACGGCGGGAGTCCGGCCAGGGCGAGCCCGCCGACCAGGAACACCCCGCCGGTCACGGGCAGTTCGCGGGCCCGCCCGTGCAGCTCCCGCTCGTCCACCGAGCCGTAGCGGTCGAGGACGATCCCGGTGAGGCCGAACAGCGCGGCGTTGACCCCGGCGTGCCCGGAGACGTACACCGCCGTGCCCGCGAGTCCGTCGGCGGTGAGCGGCGCGATGCCGATCAGGAGCAGGCCCGCGTGCGCCACCGTCGTGAAGGCGAGCAGCCGCTTGAGGTTGCGCTGCTGCCAGCACATCACCGCGCCGAGCAGCGCCGTCACCGTTCCGGCGGCGGTGAGCAGCGCCCCGTGCACGGACGGCGGGAGCCCGCCGGGGCCGCCGAAGGCCACCGAGCAGACCCGCGCGATGCCGTACACGCCGAGTGGCACCATCACACCGGCGAGCAGCATGTTCACCGGAGTCGGCGCGACCGTGTGGGCGTCCGCGTGCCAGAAGTGGAAGGGCGCGGACGCCGACTTCACCAGGAGGCCGGTCAGGACCAGGGCCACGGCACAGCCGAGGAGGGCGTCCGGCCGCAGCTCCGCGAGCCGGGCACCGATCTGCGCGAAGCCGAGCTCGCCGGTGCGCGCGTACAGCAGCCCGATGCCGAGCAGCATGCAGAACCCCGCGAGCGCGTTGACGACCCCGAAGGTCAGCGCGCCCTGCAGTGGCCGCGCGTCCTCGATGTGGAAACCGGTGAGGGCGACCGCCGCGACACCCATCAGCTCGAAGAAGACGAAGGAGTTGAACAGGTCGCCGGTGAGCGAGAAGCCGCACATGCCCGCCTCGAAGAGCAGCACGAGCGCGGGGAAGACCCCCGGGTGCCCGCGCGGCGGCTCCTCGAAGTACCGCCAGGAGTAGGCGATCACCGAGAGCACGAGGAGCGCCGCGAGCAGCGCGATGCCCACCGCGAACCGGTCGCCGACCAGCACGATGCCCACGCTCCGCCCGTCCCGCGGCCGCCAGCCGCCCGCCCACTCGACGGTGCGTGAAGCACTCGTACGTCCCCACAGCACCGCCAGGTCGACGATCACCGCGAGCGCGCACGCGGCGGCCAGCGCGTCCGTGGCGAGCCGCGGCAGCCGGCGCCCCGCCGCCACGAGCACGGCGGCGCCGAACAGCGGGATGGCCACCGACAGGGGCAGGGCGGCGCCCGCGCTCATCCGCGCAGCTCGCCGAGGCGGTCCGGGTCGACGGTGCCGTGCCGCTTGCGGATCTGCAGGACGAGCGCGAGCAGCAGCGCCGTGACGGTCGCCCCGACGACGACATCGGTCAGGGCCATCGCCTGCACCACCGGATCCACCACCGGGGTGCGCACGGAGACGTCGGCGAATACGGGGGCGCCCGCGCCGTCCCGGTATCCCACGCCGAGCAGCAGCACGTACGTGGAGGACTGGGTGACCGACAGACAGCCGACGGTGTGGATCAGGTCCCGGCTGGTCACCATCCCGTACAGCCCGACCAGGAAGATCCATCCGGCCACCAGAAACGGCAGCGTGCTCAACACGTTCCCCCCGACTCCTTCTCGTTGACCTGTCCGGCCTGTCCGGCCTGCTGTGACTGCATCTCGTGTGCCTGGTCCAGGAAGTGCGCGAGGAGCACGACGATCCCGGAGCCCACCTCCACCCCGACGGCGGCGTTCACGACCGGCACAAGGCCGCCCGACGACAGCGCGCGGAAGGTGCCGAGCGGCAGCACGTTCTCCAGGTAGGAGGCGCCCGCGACGAGCCCCGCGCACCCGAGCGCCGCGAACGCCCCGGCGGCGATCGCGTCGGCGGCGTGCAGCGCGGCGAGCGGGCGCACCCGCTTCAGGACCCGGTAGTCGGCGGCGAGGTAGGCCAGGTGCAGACCCGTCGCGAGGACGATGCCGCCCTGGAAGCCGCCGCCGGGCGTCAACTGTCCGTGCGCCACGACATAACCGCCGGTCAGCAGGGTCACGGGCAGCGCAAGGGCGCCGAACAGGCCGATGGGGGGCCGCACCTCGACGTGCTCGGGGTCGTGGACGCGTTCGTCGCGGGCCCGCCGCAGCAGCACCACCGCGCCGAGCACCGAGGCGAAGAGCAGGGCCTCCTCGCCGAGCGTGTCCAGGCCGCGCTGGTCGAAGGTGACGGAGGCGACGGCGTTCGCGGTGCGCTGTTCGAGGGAGGCGGCCACCGCGCGGGCGCCGTACGGGTGTTCGTCGGTGCCGAAGGGCGGCAGCCGGAAGCAGGCCAGGGCGAAGCAGACGGCGAACACCGCCGCGGAGACGAGGAAGAGCACCGTCCTGACGCGCCTGCTCATGCCCCTCCCTCGCGTCCCTCGCGTCCCTCGCGTCCCTCGCGTCCTTCGTGTCCTTCGCGCCGCGAGTCACCGTCGTCGTGGCCGCGCGTGTCCCGGCCCGCGGATCTGCGCAGCGACCGTGCCGTCAGCAGGATCAGGAGCGGCGTCACGGCCGCGCCGACCGCCAGTTGGGAGAGTGCGACATCGGGCGCGTGCAGGAGCAGGAACAGCAGGGCGAGCAGCAGCCCGAGCACGGCCAGGACCACTGCCTGGCGCACCGGGTCGCGGGTGAGCACGGACACGGTCGCGGCGACCGCCACAAGCAGCAGGGCCGCGACGAGCGGCAGATCCGACGGGCTCACCGACGGCTCTCCTTCCGCGGCCCGCTGGCCCTGCGGGCCTGGGCGCGGGCCACCGCCGTCGTCGTGGCAGGACCGCCGACCGCCGAGAACAGGGCGATGAAGAGCAGCTTGAGCGCCGCGCGACCCGGCCCGGTCTCCACCGCCGCAGCAAGGGCCACCAGCGGCACGCCGACCGAGGTGGCGGGGGCCAGGGCGTGCAGCCGCCCGTACGGACGGTCGAGGACGAGGAGCGCGAGGGCACACATCAGCAGGACGCCGACTCCGGCCGTCAGCAGCGCCAACGCGCAGGCGTGCCGCATGGGTCAGTCCTCCGGGGGCAGGCAGCGGGCGAACACAAGCACCCCGACGGGGCCGAGCACGACGGCGACCAGGGCGACATCGGCGTACGAGGAGCGGTCGAAGCCCTGGGCCAGGGCCAGGAACACGGCGGGCGCGCACGCGGAGGCGAGAGCGAGCCCCACCAGACGCTCGGCGGCGGGCCCACGGCAGGCGGCCCACAGCGCGGGCCCCAGACCGCCGACGAGCAGCACGAGGGCCGCGCCGAGCCAGCCGTTCACGCCGCCCCGCCCCGGGTGCGGGGCCGCGCCCCGCCGTTCTCTTCCCGCGCCGGAGCCTGTGCCAGGGCTTGCTCCAGGCGGGACGGGTTCCCGTCGAGGGCACGCACCCGCAACTCGGCGCCGTCCACATCGAGGACGTACGCCCCCGGCGTCGACGACAGCACCGTGGCCGCCCACGCGGGGCCGACGTCCGGACGCAGCCGCACCGTGCGGAAGACACCGCGCGCGGGCCGCCCCCGCACGGCCCGCACCATCGCGGCACCCAGCCCGGCCAGCTCCGCGACACAGGCGAGGGGCCAGACCCGCAGCGCGGCGAGGCACGGCCCCAGACCGCCCAGTCCCACCCCGGAGGCCCGCCGCACGGCCCGTGCGGCCACCGCGCCCAGCACGGAGATGCCCGCGCCGACGACGAGTTCGAGCGGCGTGACAGGCCCCACGAAGATCACATAGAGGAGAAGCAACAGGGCCACCCAGAGCAACACTTCGCGGGTCGTCACACGAAACGCTTCGCGGGACTTCACCCGAAGGCACCTCCGTTCCGGACCGTGCCGCAGCCGTCCAGCCTTTTGTACGGGCCTTTCGCACGGAGCCGGGGCAGCGACACGGGCTACGGCCTGCCGTCCGGCGCGGCGCGGCTGATGTCCGCCAGCGCCGACGACGGATCCTGCGACAGCGCGAGGTCGCCGAGGCTCACCATCCCGACGGGGTGGCCGTCCTCGACGACGGGCAGGCGGCGCACCGCGTGGTCGCGCATCAGCCCGACCGCCTCCGAGACCGGATCGTCGGGGCCCACCACCACGGGGTTGGGTGTGCAGACGGCCTGCGCGCTGACCGTCAGCGGGTCGGCGCCGTCGGCCACGGCGCGCAGCGCGATGTCCCGGTCGGTGAGCACGCCGAGGACCTGACCGTCCGTAGCGACGAGCACATCGCCGATGTCCTGAGCGCGCATCAGCTGCGCCGCTTCGACGAGAGAGGCGTCGGGGCGTACCGCCACGACGCCCGGCGTCATGACGTCCCTTACGAAGTCAGCCATGGCTGGGCCCCTTCCTGCATACGTTCGGCGTGCGTTTGTCGTGTCGTGTGAGACTCCCCGCAGTACCCCTGTGGCATCGCGTCATGCCTCGCCGCGCCGTGGAGGTTTGCCCCGCGGGGCCAGGGAGACCCGGCCCGGACACCCCCCACCGATTCGGGAGGGCAGGGGTCATGGCGGTACTCGCTGTATTCATCCCGCTGGTGATGCTGGGCGTGGTCCTGGCACTCGGCCGGTACGAGGAGTTGTTGTTGCCGCCCGCACAGAACCCGGACGAGGCGGACGTCGTCGCACGACGTCGCGCCGCGTGACGCGGCAGCGAGACGGCGCCGGGCCGAACCGGCGGGAGACCCCGGGGTGTTTGCTGCCGAAAGCCCGGGGCAGGCGGAAGAACAGTGCTTCGGACCGGAGGCACGTCCGTGGGAGTGACGTCGTCGCTCTTGCCGGGTGTGCCCCGTCGTGGTCCGACGCGCATGCGCTCCCACGGTGACCGTCCACCCAAGGCACCCATATAGGGAGTTGCGACGCACCATGCGATCCCACACCAGCACCCCCGCAGTACCCGCGAGCACGAACGACGCCGCAGCACCTGTGCTGCCGGTCGACACCGCGGTACCCGCGCGGACCCTCGGCACCGCCGCACCCCACCGGACGAAGCGTCACCCGCACGACGACGCCCCGGACACCACCGAAGCCTTCGAGCGTCTCGTCGAGCTGCCCCCCGGCGCCGAACGTGACGCCCTGCGCAAGGAGATCGTCCAGGCCTGGCTACCGATGGCCGAACGCCTGGCCGGTCGCTTCCGCAACCGCGGTGAGGCCCTTGACGACCTGCGCCAGGTCGCGGCGCTCGGCCTCGTCAAGGCCGTCGACCGCTACGACCCGGAGCGCGGCACCGCCTTCGAGAGCTACGCGGTGCCGACCGTCACCGGCGAGATCAAGCGGCACTTCCGCGACCACATGTGGACCCTCCACGTGCCGCGCCGCGTCCAGGACCTGCGCAACCGCGTGCGGTTCGCCCGCCAGGACCTCGCCCAGTCGGTCTCCGGCCGCGCGCCCACCCTCACCGAGATCGCCGTGCACGCGCAGATGAGCGAGGAGGACGCGAAGGCCGGTCTGGAGGCGCTCGACAGCTTCACGGCGCTCTCCCTCGACGCCGAACTGCCGGGCAGCGAGGACGGCTACTCGCTGAGCGACGCCCTGGGCGGCCCCGACCCCGCGCTCGACACCGTCGTCGACCGCGAGGCCGTCAAGCCGCGCATCGCACAGCTGCCGGAGCGCGAACGCACCATCCTCTACATGCGGTTCTTCGGAGACATGACACAGAGCCGCATCGCCGACGAGATGGGCATCTCACAGATGCACGTCTCCCGGCTCATCAGCCGCTGCTGCGACCGACTGCGCGACCAGGTCATGCGGGACGCCGCCGCCTGACGACCCGGCACACCGCGGCGCCGCCGACCCGGTACCTCAACGGGCGGCGGCGCCGCGTCGCATGGCGAGCGCGATGTGCCGGGACATCACGTCGACCACCCGCGCCTCGGCCATCGAGAAGGCGAGCCGGGGGCCGCTACGGAACAGCGTGAGCACGCCGTCCACCGGCCCGTGCGTACGGGCCGTCAGGGGTACGCACAACAGGGAGGTGACCTCGGCGCGGACCAGCACGTGCGCCCCGGACGCGTCCCTGCCGAAGGCGTCCGGGTCCTCCGGGCGCACCTGCAGCGAAGCCGCCCCGCCGCGCGCCGCCTCCACGACGAGGGGGCACGCGGCGGGGTCCTGGCCGAGGACGTCGTCGACCGGCGCGTCCGGCGGTCCGAGGACCGTCGTGCGCCGCAGCCGCGCGGCCCCCTCGTCGGCGATCACCCAGTCGGCGAACCGCTCGTGCAGGACGGCCGCCGCCTGTTCGAGGACGGCCGTACGGTCACCGGCGGCCACGCCGAGCAGCGCCGTCGTCATGGCGTCCGCCAGGTCGGCCCTGGCCGCGTGCCGGGTCGCCTCGCCGAGGTCGGGGGCGGGGCCCGGCGTGCTCGGCTGCTCCTGCGGGCGCCCGGCGGGCTGCAATACGACGAGGACCGCCATGCGGGGCTCGGTGCCGGGGCGCAGCGCCGTGAGAGTCGCGCGGACCGGCGTGCCGGGGCTCCGCTGGAGGTGGATGTTCAGGCTCCGGTCGCCCTCGCCGCGGGCGACCGCCGCGGTCTGCGAGCGGAACGCGACCCGGTCCGCGTGCAGCAGGAAACCGGTCAGCGGCCGGCCCGTCGCGTACCCCGCGCGCACGCCGGTGAAGTTCGTCGCGGCGAAGTTCATGCGGCGGACCACGGTCTCCCTGTCTATCAGCGCGACCGGCAGCGGCATCCGCTGGAACAGCGCCCGCAGCAGCCGCTGTTCGTCCCGGTCCGAGGTGGCGCTGTCCCACTGGCCGTTGTGGGCGAGGCGTTCGTACGTGGGCCACAACTGGTCGGCGACATGGTCGAGTTCGAAGATCGCCGCGTCGAGCACGGTGCTGAGGTCACTCGCGGGCACCGAGCGAGCCGACTTCAACTCGGCGATGCGGCGCACAAAATCCGCGAGCTCTTCACCGAACTCTTCCATTTGAGACATGTGTCGAACCTATCCGCTGGGACAGTTTTCCGAAGGCCTTGCCGGGAAGCCGTAGGGGGAGAGGAGGAACATCCCATGGCCCCCTTTCCGGATCCGGACCTGCTGCGACCGGAATCATCATTGCCCGGTCGTCGGCTGTCCGAACTCGCAGAACAAGCTGTACGGTGCACGCCTGCCTGCTGCGGCGCGAGCACCACGGTCTCCGACGGCGGCGACGAACACCCCGCCGCGGTCACCCACCCCGACCTCGCCGGGCTCGTCTCGGTGCAACTGCGCTCGGGCGACGGGCCCATCCCCACCGCCGAGGAGCAGGGCGCGCCCGTCGACTCCGCCGACCTGCTGCGGGACGAGCGGTGGCCCGAGTACCGTGCGCTGGCCCTCGACTCCGGTGTCCGTTCCTGCGTCACGCTGCCGTTCCTGCGCGGCGGACTCACCGTCACCCTGACCCTGTTCAGCTTCCGGCCCGGCGCGTTCGACGACCCCGGGCACGGGCCCGCACAGGCGCTCGGCGACCTCGCCACGACGAGCTTCGTGCGCGACCGGCAGTACCGCGCCGCGCTGACCGAGCTCGACCAGCTGGGCGCGGCCATGCGGACCCGGCCGGTCGTGGACCAGGCCTCCGGGATCGTCATGCACGTCCTCGGGTGCGACGCCGAGGTCGCGTTCGGGGTGCTGCGGCAGATCTCCCAGGCGACCAACCGGAAGCTCGCGGACGTCGCGGCCGCCCTGGTCGAGACGAAGGGCCGCGGCCTGGAGCGCGAACTGGTCTCGCTGGCCCGCTGAGGGCGCCGAACAGCGGCCCGGACCGGTCGACAGCGACCGGTCCGGGCCCTTCGCGCGTGCGGAAAGCTCACCCGGGCGGAGGCCAGAGCGGGCGGGACGGGCGGGGTTCGCGTTGTGATGGGGGGCGTACGGCGACGTCCCGGCCTGCCCCGGGTACGTACCGGCCCGACGGGGCATGACCAGGACAGAGTCACGCGAGTGCACGGAGGTAGGGATGAGGCGGACGGACACGGAGGGCCACGGCCCCGTCCGGTACGGGCCGCCCCCGCCGGAGCCGGGCCTCCCGGTCCTGCCCGAGGTGGCGGCGGCCGCCGCCGCGGCCGCGGGCCGCCGCCCGCGGGCTCGGCCGGGGAGCGAGAACGTAAGAGCACACGTCTGAACACCATTCACCATAAGAACAAACTCGT
>NZ_JBEYZK010000044.1:0-30350 GCF_040646035.1 Streptomyces sp. NPDC046465 | reverse complement strand
AGCAGGTCTTCGATCTCCTGATGGGCAACGACGTCGCCCCCCGCAAGGAATTCATCACCAGCTCCGCAGCCACCCTCGACCGCTCACGCATCGACGCGTAGCGCGCAAGCACCGGGCCCGGGAACGCGCCGCGGGGCGCTGACCAGCACGGGAGCCCTGTGCTCCACCCACGGGTGGAGCACACGGCTCCACCCGCGTTCAACCCCTGCGCCGATCCCGTGACCAGCCGATCTCCGTAACGTCGAACGCGTCGATCCTTCTCGGATCGGTCTCGTCCCGTTCGTCGTACGGAGGCTGACATGTCCGGGCTCACCAACGCACTGGTGATCTGCGCCGTCGTGGCGCTGGTGGTCGTCCGCCAGTTCAAGGCCCAGCAGATCGGCGCGGACCGGCGCTGGTGGCTGATACCGGCCGTGCTGGTCTTCATGGCCGTGCGCGAACCCGGTCTGATCGACGCCCATCACCGCACCGCGTCTGCGGCTCTGCTCGCCGCCGAACTGGTCGTGGGGCTGGCAGTGGGGGTCGGCTGGGCACGGACCTCGTATGTGTGGACCGATCCGGACGGAACCGCCTGGAGCAAGGGCACCAAGGCCACGGCCGTGGTCTGGGTCGCCGGGACGGGACTGCGGGCGGGGCTGTTCGGAGTCGGCTCGCTGCTGCACGTGCGACAGGGCAGTGCCAGTCTGATGCTGGCCCTCGCGGCCACACTGCTGGTCCGCGGCGGTCTGCTCCTGCTGCGGACCGGATCCGGGCACACGGCGTTCGGTGTGGCCGCGGCCCACCGGCCGATGCGGAAGGAAACCGTGTGAATGCGGACCGCTGGACGCGCTGGCCCTCTCAGGAGGCGCTTGCCCGGGCAGGGCTGAGCATGGCCCGGCTGTGGTTCGTCGGGGTGCTGCGCGTGGTCATCCTCGGCGGCTTGTTGTGGAGCACCTTCCACGAGGACCGTGGCTGGCGCCTGGTGGGCGGGGTGGCCATGGTCGTGGTCGTCACCTGGGCGGCGTGGGCGCTCTTCCGTGTCTCGTTCGTCCATCGCCTGTGGCCGTCGCTGGCGCTGATGGCGTTGCTCATGGGTGCGGGGGCCGTGGCGGAGATCGCCGACTGGCGCATGCTCGCCCTCGTGCTGTGGTGTGCGACGGCCGTCTCCGCTCTGGAGCGGCTGCCACTCGTCGCGGCGGTGCCCTGTGTGCTCGTGGCGATGACCGGATATGTCACGTACGACGGCGGCAATTGGCTCATCATGGCGCTCACCGTCATCGGGCTGTCGCTTGCCGGGTACACCCTGCGTCTGGACGCCGAGGCGCGCGGCAGTGCCCATCGACTGCTTGCCCAGGAGCGGGCGGCACGAGCTGCCGAGGCGGAGTCGGCGGCGCTCGCCGAGCGGGCCCGTATCGCCCGCGAGATCCACGACGTGCTCGCGCACAGTCTCTCCGCGCAGCTCGTGCACCTGGAGGCGGCCCGGCTGCTGATCGAGGGGGACGCGGCGAAGGAGCAAGTCCTGGGACGGGTGGTGGCGGCGCGGTCCATGGCGAGAGAAGGGCTCGCCGAGACCAGACAGGCGCTGTCCGCGCTGCGCGGGGAGATGACCCCGGTCGAGGACTTCCTGCGCGAGCTGGTGACCGCGGACCGTGCCTCCGTCACCGTCAAGGGGGACCCGCGCGCGCTGCCCGCCGAGGCGTCCCAGGCGGTGCGCAGGGTGGCGCAGGAAGCACTGACGAACGTCCGGAAACATGCGCCGGGGGCGAAGGTCCAGGTGTGTCTCCGCTACGGGGAGGGCGAAGTGAAGCTGGACGTAAGGGACTCGGGGGGACAGCCGCCGGGGGAGCTCGCCGCCTCTGGCGCCGGGTACGGTCTGCTCGGGATGCGTGAGCGGGCCGAGCTGCTGGGAGGGTCCCTGGAGGCAGGGCCGGGCGAGGAGGGCTTCGTGGTGACGCTGAGGGTGCCGGGATGACGCGGGAGGACGGCACCGCCGGGATCGCGGGCGAGAGCCCGGCCGGGCCTGCCCCAGGGGGAAACAAGCCACCCGCGCGTGTGGTTGTGGTCGACGACCAGACCGTGGTGCGTGAGGGGATCGTGATGCTGTTGGGGCTGCTGCCCGGCATCGAGGTCGTGGGTGCCGGCGCCGATGGCGAGGAGGCTGTCCGCCTCGTCGCCGAACTGGCGCCGGACGTGGTCCTGATGGACCTGCGCATGCCCCGTTGCGACGGCGCGGAGGCCACGCGGCGCATCCGCGCCGAGTATCCGGGGACGCAGGTCGTCGTGCTCACCACCTACGCGGACGACGATTCGCTGTTCCCGGCGCTCAAAGCGGGGGCGCGTGGCTATCTGACCAAGGACGCCGGCGGGGACGAGATCGTCCGGGCCGTCGAGGATGTGCTCTCCGGCGACGCGGGGCTGTCACCGCAGATCCAACGACGTCTTCTCGAACGGCTGTCGGAGCCCGATGCGACTACGAGCGCCGTGCCACCCGACGGCCTCACCGCGCGGGAGACCGAAGTGCTCGCGCTGATCGCCGAAGGAATGACGAATCACGAGATCGCCCGTTCGCTGCATGTCTCCACCGCGACGGTGAAGACCCATATCAACAATCTCTTCGCGAAGGCAGGGCTCAAGGATCGTGCGCAGGCGGTTCGTTACGCCTTCCGGAACAGGCTGACCAAGCCGGAAGGGAGAGCCGGTACCTGACGAGGCTTCACCTGATGGGGTGAAGAGCGCGGGGAGGGGAGTCACGGATCTTACCGTTCTGTCCATCCTTGGGCACGCGGCCGAACAGGGCTGCGGACTAAGGAGAGTTCGGTGGAGAACCACGACGGGCCCGATGCGGTGCCGGGCCGGGCTGATGTCGGCCGGGACCGGGCCGGCGACCTGAGGGACCCCTGGTACGACGCGCTCGCCTCCGGCTGGGGAGAACTGGACGGCGCAGGGGTGCCGGCCTCAGTGGTGGCACCCCGGTCCCCGACCCCGCAACGGAGCGCAGGACCGGCCGACATCTACCTGGAAGTGCAGCGCAGCGACGCCTTTCAGCAAGTGCGCAGCCGATACCGGAGGTTCGTCGTCCCGGCCACGGCTTTCTTCTTCGCCTGGTACGTCGCGTACGTGGTGGCCGCGACCACAGCGCCGGGGCTGATGGCGCGCCCCGTCACCGGGGCCGTGAATGTGGCGATGCTGGCGGGTCTCGGACAGTTCCTCTCGACGTTCCTGCTGACCTGGGCGTATGCGCGGCACGCTCGGCTGCGGCGGGACCGGGCGGCGCTCGACCTGCGCTGGGCCGTCTTCGAGCAGAAGAGGGAGCAGGAGCAGCGGCGGGAGCGGGGGGTGGAGCGCTGATGGGAGATCACCAAAACCTTGCGCTGCTGCTGTTCGGGGTATTCGTGGCCGTCACGTTGGCGATTACGACTTGGGCGAGCCGTCACCGACAGGGATCGGCCGAGGAGTTCTACGCGGGCGGGCGGCTCTTCTCCCCCATGGAGAACGGTTTCGCCATCGCTGGCGACTACATGTCGGCCGCCTCCTTCCTCGGCATCTCCGGGCTGATCGCGCTCTTCGGGTACGACGGGCTGCTCTACTCCGTCGGGTTCCTCGTCGCGTGGCTTGTCGTGCTGTTCCTTGTGGCCGAACTGGTGCGCAACTGCGGCAGGTTCACGCTCGGCGATGTCGTCGCGGCGCGGATGAGGGAGCGTCCGGTGCGGATCGCGGCGGGAACCTCTTCGGTCACCGTCTCCGTTCTCTATCTGGTGGCGCAGATGGTGGGGGCGGGTTCACTCGTGGCGCTGCTGCTCGGGGGGACGAGTGGAGCGGCGCAGACCTGGACGGTGATCGGTGTCGGTGCGCTCATGGTGATCTATGTGTCGATGGGAGGGATGCGGGCCACCACCTGGATCCAGATCGTCAAGGCGGTTCTGCTGATGGGCGGGGCGATCGCGCTGACCGTGCTCGTCCTGGTGCACTTCCACGGCGACTTCAACCAACTGCTGCGGACCGCCGCGGACCGTAGTGGCCACGGGGACCGGTTCCTCGCGCCCGGCCTGAAGTACGGCGGGGACTGGACCGCCCGGCTCGACTTCATCAGCCTCGCGCTTGCGCTCGTGCTCGGCACCGCCGGGCTGCCGCACATCCTGACCCGCTTCTACACCGTGCCGACCGCGCGGGCCGCCCGCCGTTCGGCCGTCTGGTCCATCGGGCTCATCGGCAGCTTCTACCTGATGACGATCGTGCTCGGCTTCGGCGCGGCCGCCCTGGTCGGCCCGGACGCGGTGCGCGGGTCGAATGCCGCGGGGAACACGGCCGTTCCGCTGCTCGCCCTCGACCTGGGAGGCGGTGCGGACTCCACGGGCGGAACGGTTCTGTTCGCAGTCGTCGCCGCCATCGCCTTTGCCACGATCCTCGCCGTGGTCGCCGGCATCACGCTGGCCTCCTCGGCGTCCGTCGCCCACGACCTGTACGCCTCCCTGCGGCGCCGGGACGCCAAACCGCGCAGCGAGGTGGCGGTGGCCCGCGTCGCCGCGGCCGGGGTCGGTGTGGTCGCGATCGGCCTCGGCCTGCTGGCGCGCGACCTGAACGTCGCGTTCCTGGTGGGCCTGGCCTTCGCGGTCGCCGCGTCCGCCAACCTGCCGGTGCTGCTCTACTCCCTGTTCTGGCGGAGCTTCACCACACGGGGTGCGGTGTGGTCGGTGTACGGGGGTCTGCTGCCCGCGCTCGTGCTGGTCGCCCTCTCTCCTGTCGTCTCCGGCGGGCCCCAATCCCTCTTCCCCGGGGCGGACTTCCAGTACTTCCCCCTGGAGAACCCGGGCCTCGTCTCCATCCCGCTCGGCTTCCTCGCGGGCTGGCTCGGCACGGTGACCTCGCGGGAGGAGGCGGACGAGGCCAAGCACGCGGAGACGGAGGTGCGGTCGCTCACCGGCGCCGGGGCGGCGTAACGATTCACTGGGCCGGAGTTCCGGGCCGGGGCGCTCAGCTGCTGGCTGCCCACTCGTAACGGTGTTCCGGGCGACCCGTGTCCCCGTACTTGAGGCTCAGCCGGACCCGGCCGGTGCGCTCCAGGAGCTTCAGATAGCGCTGTGCCGTCTGCCGGCTCAGCCGTGTGCGGTCCGCCAACTCCTGGGCCGAGAGCGGGCCTTCCGCGGCCATCAGCGCCCGGCGCACCAGCTCCGCCGTGGTGGGGGAGTGACCCTTGGGCAGCTCGGGCGCCGGCGTCGCCGAGAGGGCGCCGAAGATGCGGTCGACCTCGGCCTGCTCGGCCTCGCCCCCGCCGTCCAGCGTGCGGCGCAGCGTCGCGTACGCGTCGAGTTTGGCGCGAAGACCGGCGTACGAGAACGGCTTGACCAGGTACTGGAGTGCGCCGTGCCGCATCGCTGCCTGCACCGTGGCGATGTCGCGTGCGGCGGTCACCATGATCACGTCGGTCTGGTGGCCGCGCTCACGCAGGCTGCGTACGACCCAGAGGCCTGTCTCGTCCGGCAGATAGTGATCGAGCAGCACCAGGTCGACGGGCACGTCCTCGATGAGGCGCAGGGCCTCTGCGGCGTCGTGTGCCTTCGCCGCCACCCGGAAACCGGGGATCTTCGCCACATAGGCGGCGTTGACATCCGCGACCCGGGTGTCGTCGTCCACGACGAGGACGTCAATCATTGACGCTCCTTCGGGGCCCTGGCCATCGTGGCTCCTTCATGGCTTCGCTCGTCGTGTCCCTCGGTGGCGGCGAGTTCGGGCTCCGCCAGCGCCTCCGGCAGGACGACGGTGAACTCGGCGCCGCCTTCCGGGGCCTCGCCGACCCGCGCCCTGCCGCCCTGGCGCTCGGCGAGCCTGCGGACCAGCGCGAGGCCGATGCCGCGCTTGCCGTGGGCCGGCGGCTCCTTGGTGGTCCAGCCCTCGGTGAAAATCGTCTCGCGCTGCCCGACCGGTACTCCCGGGCCGGAATCACGCACCTGGAGGGCCACGGTTCGCCCGTCGGCGCGTACATCGACCTCCACGCGTGCGTGGCGGGTGCCCGCGGCGGCATCGAGTGCGTTGTCGACGAGGTTGCCGACGATCGTCACGACGCCGCCCGGATCCACGAGCCGGTCGGGCAGCGCGCTGTGCTGTGGCACCGAGAGCGCGACGCCCCGCTCCGCGGCGACCGTGGCCTTGCCGACAAGCAGGGCCGCGAGCAGCGGGTCCTGGACCTTCTCGGTGATCTGCTCGGCAGTGACTCGGTGGGCGCCCGCCACCTCGCCGACGAACTCCGCCGCCTCCTCGTACATCTCCAGTTCCAGCAGGCCGAGGAGGGTGTGCATGCGGTTGGCGTGCTCGTGGTCCTGGGCGCGCAGGGCGTCGATGAGGCCGCGGGTGGAGTCGAGTTCGCGGCCGAGCTGCTCCAGCTCCGTGCGGTCGCGCAGCGTCGCGACGGCGCCGCCGTCGTCGGTGGGCATGCGGTTGGCGACCAGGACGCGCTGTCCGCGTACGGTCAGAAGGTCCGTTCCGGTGACCCGGCCGGCCAGCACGTCGGTCGTACGTCCGGCGCCGAGCGCGTCGTCGAGCGGCTGCCCGATCACCTCCGTGCCCAGGCCGAGGAGCCGCTGCGCCTCGTCGTTGAGCAGCCGGATCCGGCCGCCCCGGTCGATCGCGACGACCCCCTCACGGATGCCGTGCAGCATGGCTTCGCGCTCCGCGAGCAGGGCGGAGATGTCCGAGAAGGCCAGATCCCGGGTCTGCCTCTGCACTCTGCGGGAGATCAGGTAGGCGGCGAGCGCGCCGACGGCGAGGGCGCCGCCCGCGTAGGCCAGCAGTCCCGGAATCGCGTGGACCAGGCGGGCCCGCACACTGTCGTACTCGATGCCTACGGAGACGGCGCCCACGATGTCCCCGCTCGCGTCCCGCAGTGCCACCTTGCCGCGGGCCGAGCGGCCCAGCGTGCCGTTGTCGATCTCCATGACATCGCGGCCCGCGAGGGCGTCGCTGGGGTCCGTCGAGACGACCTTGCCGATCTGGTCGAGGTCGGTGTGGGACCAGCGAACGCCGTCCCTGTTCATGATCACTACGTACTCGGCGCCACTGGCCCGCCGGATCCGTTCGGCCGCTGCCTGGACGGGCCCGGCGGCCGTGGGCCGCGAGGCGGACAGGTCCTCGGAGAGCTGCGGCTGAGCGGCCGTCGTCTGCGCGATGGCGAGCGCGCGGCGCATCGCCTGGTCGTCGAGCTGGTCGCTCAGCGGCGCGAGGAAAAGACCGGTGGCGAGCACCGCGACCCCGGCCGCGATGGCCAGCTGCATCAGCAGTACCTGCGAGAACACCCGCCGCGGCAGGCCGAGGCGGAGGCGTCGCGCAGGGGAGGTCGGGCTCATGAGTACGAACGGTACGGCCGCCGACGGGCTACTTCGAAGTCACTGTGGCGGGGATCTCGTACGAGGGCAGCGGAAGCCGGAGCCGGTGCCCGGGTGTCCCAGGGCGTCCCACGGCCGCCCTCTCCTAAAGTGCCCGCACCGCTGTCACGTCCATCCGCGCAGGCGACGCGAGAGCCGCGCCGCAGCTCTCCGGGCGGGGCGGGAGCGAGGCCGTCTCATCGACGGTGACCTGCCAGCGGCGGCCGTCGGTGTGCGCGACGGTCACCTCCCGGCGGGGGCCCGTGCCGTCCGTACGGAGGACGCTCAGGGCCTCGGCCGCGTACTCTCCGGCGGCCGTGCGCACCGCGAGCTCGGCGGCCTGCCCGGGACGCTCCCAGGCGGAGTTCCCCCGGCAGGCATCGGTGACGACGCGGCCCGCGCGGGCCGCGTCGAGGATCTCTTTGACGGCAGGCGCCCGCATCCGGCCGTACGCGTATCCGTAGGGCAGGACGAGCAGGGTGGGAGAGAAGCGATGGCCACCCAGATGGGTGATTTCCCAGGCGCCCTTCTCGCCTGAATCGGCGAGTTCGGCGGCGAGTGGCCTGCCGAGCAGGGCGCAGCAGCGGTCGCGCTTGCCGTTGGTGCAGACGAGTACGAGCGGGGCGCCGACGTGGGCCGTGCCGAAGCCGCCGTGGTCGCCCGCGCCGAGGGCGGCGAAGTCGAGGTCCAGCAGGCGGCGTGGGTCGTCGGTCAGCGCGTCGCGCAGCCAGGTGCGGCCGGGGGCGGTGTGCCCCACGTACACCTGGTGCCGCGTCGGCGCGTGAGAGTCCGCGTGGCGACCGGGGCGGCGGATGAGGGCGACGCGCACGCCGGTCCCCTCGGCGGCCGCCTCCAGGGCGCGGCCGAACTCCGGGTCGAGATGGCTGGACCGCAGCGCCTTGGCGCCCCAAGGGCCCGGCTGCTCCAGCAGAAGCCATGTCCTGGCGGTGGCCGCGGTGCCCGCGAGGGGCTCGTCCAGGTCCCGCGAGGCGCTCGCACACGTACTCACGCAGGTGAGCCTAACCCGCACTGTCCCAGCTGCCGCACGCCTCACACGAGACGGGCGGCTCGGAGGGCGACGGGCGTCAGGAAGCCCCAGAAGGCGCGGGAGAAGGCATCGGCTGGGGCGGACGCACGCCCACGTACTGGCCGCTCGGGCGCATGCGCAGCGGTCGTTCGCCGTACTCCTCCAGGGCGTGCGCGATCCAGCCCGCCGTCCGCGCCACCGCGAAGATCGTCTCGCCCGCCTCCGCCGGCATCCCCGAGGAGGCCGTCAGGACGGCCAGCGCGAGGTCGACGTTGGCATGCAGGTCGGTGTGGCGGGCGGTGGTGGCCACCACGTCACGGGCCGCGGCGAGGGCGGGACCGGCCTTGGGCATCACCTCCAGGAGGGCGAACAGCGCCTGCGCGCGTGGGTCCTCGCCCGGGTAGAGGCGGTGGCCGAGCCCGGGGACGCGGCGGCCCGCGCGGAGCTCGTCGGCCACGACGGGCGCCGCGCTGCCCCGGTCGAGCACGTCGAGCAGCATGCGGTGGGCGAGGCCGCTCGCCGCACCGTGCAGCGGGCCTTCCAGGACGCCGAGTCCCGCCGACACCGCGGCGTACGGGTGGGCGCGTGCAGAGGCGGCGACCCGGACGGCGAGCGTCGACGCGGCGAGGTCGTGGTCGACGAGCAGCGCGAGGGCCGTGTCGAGCGCGTGCAGGGCGGCAGCGTCGGGCTTGCTGCCGGTCAGCCGTGCCCAGAGCCGGCGGGCCAGCGGGCCTTCGTCACGGTGGCCGGGCAGGACCGGTGGGAGCGCGGTCACGAGGGTGGGGATCAACGTGCGTCCGGTGCCGATGACCGCCTCTTCGGAGAGGTCGAAGCGGAGCGGGTCGGCGGCCGCCGCGGAGATGGCCGCGACGCGCAGGCGGTCGGTCGGACCGCTGTGCTCAGGCAGCGCATTGACCGCCCGACGGGCCGCGGTGACGGCCTCCTTGGGGGCGGTGAATGCGACCCCGGGGCGCAGGACACCGGTCCAGAGCCACTCGGCCACCTCTTCGTAGGAGTGGTTGAGGGCGAGCTCTTTCGCGTCGACGCCGCGGAAGTAGTAGCGGTCCTTGTCGATGAGGGTGATGCGGGTGCGTACGGAGAGTTCGTTGCCGCCGGCGGGCGATGCGGGCTCCCGCCTGTTCCTGCGGGCCAGCGCCTCGACCTCCTTGGCGTCGAACGTGCTTCCCCGTGCCCCCGGGCCGCGGCGGCTGCTGAGCTGACCACGACTCACGTACGCGTACACGGTCTCGGGCTTCACGCCGAGCAGTTCGGCGGCCTCCTTGGTGCTGAGCCGCCGGCCTTCGTGCGTGGTTCCTTGATCCGTCATGGGCGTCACCGTATCCGCATCGCGACGACTGCATTGGCATGTTGATTCAATCAATATTGACAGGTATTTAGTCAAGCATGGACAGTTGAATCAAGTCCAGGTAGGAAGTCGAGGAACAACATGCCGATCAATGGCTCCGCCGCCACCCCCGCCGAACCCGTCCAGGTCCCACGAGGACTCGCGGGAGTCGTCGTCACCGAGACCGAACTCGGCGACGTCCGGGGATACGAGGGCTTCTACCACTACCGCCAGTACTCAGCCGTCGAGCTCGCGCAGCACCGCAGCTTCGAGGACGTCTGGCACCTGATGTTCCACGGCGAGCTGCCGGACGCCGAGCGGAGCGCCGCCTTCGCCGCGCACACCGCGTCGCTGCGCCATCTGCCCGACGAGGTGCGCGACGCGCTGCCCGCCGTCGCTCGGGCGAGCGCGCTGTCCGGGCCGCTCTCCGGGCTGCGCACCGCACTGTCGCTCTTCGGGGCGTCGAAGGGCTTCCGTCCGGTGTACGACATCGACGACGACCGGCGCCGCACGGATGCCCTGGCCGCGTCCGCCGTGGTGCCGACCCTGCTCACCGCCCTGTACCGGCTCGGCCAGGGGCTCGACCCCGTCGAACCGCGCGACGACCTGTCGTACGCCGCCAACTACCTCTACATGCTCACCGGTTCGGAGCCGGAGGCTGCGCGCGCCCGGGCGATCGAGCAGTACTTGATCTCGACCATTGATCACGGGTTCAACGCGTCAACGTTCACCGCTCGGGTCATCACTTCGACCGGTGCGGATGTGGCGGCCTGCCTGGTCGGTGCCGTTGGCGCGCTGTCCGGCCCGCTGCACGGCGGTGCGCCGAGCCGCGCCCTGGACACCCTGGACGCGATCGGCACCCCCGACCGCATCGACGGCTGGATCCGCGAGAGGGTCCTTGCGGGCGACCGCATCATGGGTTTCGGGCACCCGGTCTACCGCACCGAGGACCCGCGCTCGCGCATGCTGCGGGGCATCGCGCAGCAGTTCGGCGGCGAGTTGGTGGAGTTCGCGGTCGAGGTCGAGCGGCACGTCGAGGCGCTCCTCGCGGAGTTGAAGCCGGGGCGGGAACTGCACACGAACGTGGAGTTCTACGCGGGCGTCGTCATGGAGCTCTGCGGACTGCCCCGCGAGATGTTCACTCCGACGTTCGCGTCCGCGCGGGTGGTCGGCTGGAGCGCGAACGTCCTGGAACAGGCCCGCGACTCGAAGATCATCCGCCCGGCGGCGCGGTATGTGGGGGTGGGGGCGCCGGTGGCGGTGCCGCCCGGCCACTGAGGAGGGCGAATGCCCCCTTGGGTATGACCCCTTGGGTAAGAGGGCCTGGCCACATGCGAGTGCCCAGGCCCTGTGGGCCATTGGATAGGAGACTCCGGTCCACTGATACGGCCTGAGGGCCGGAGCGTCGACTCACTGATCAGACATCAGGGATGTCGATCTTGGCTCGAAGTAGCGTTTCGCGCGTGATGACCACGATCCGCTCGTCACTGGAACGCCCTGCGTCGGACGGAAGTTTGCTGTCGAGTGTCGCGGTCCGGTCGGCGCCGATCACGGCGAAGGAGCCGTCACTCAGCTCGAAGATGTCCGGGCACGTGTTGCCGTCGAGGCTGCCTCGCTGTCGTGGCGAGGCACCGATGCGGCGGGTGATGTCTGGAGTGGTCACGAGCGGTACGTTGCCATCCGTCGTGGACGTGGACTCGCCGATTTCACCCGCGAAGACAGGCGAGAATCAGCCAATCTGTACAGAGGCGTCGGCAGCGCGGGGGAGCCGCGTCAGGGGGCGTGTGGCGGGGTGGCCGGGGGAGGCGGGGTGAAGTAGGCGGCCGCCGGAACCGGCGGCCCGTCGGCCACCGCGGCCGCGAAGGCTCTGTCGGCGACGCGGACGAAGGCGCGCATTCGGCTGTCGGGGTCTGATTCCGTCAGCCGGTGCCACGAGGGCCCGCTGTTCGCCCAATAGGCGCGGCCGATCTCGCCGCGAAAGTAGTCCTGCAGCAGGGCCCGCAAGGCGTGCTCGTCGAACAGGTTCAGTGTGAAGTCACTGCTCCACATGCTGACGATCAGATTGCTCACCAGCAGCTGGCGCCAACGCTCCCGCGTCATCGGTGTGTTGGGCGGCTCCCAGCACAAGAGGAAATCCGGATCACTCAGAGTGAGTGCGGTGAGTTCGCGGTGCGCCGAACGGTGGGACTCCACATTTTGTATCCGGGTCTGTCGTGCTTGATGGGCTATCGAGAGGACGACACCGACCAGAGCGGCGGCCGAGAACAGTACGGAAAGCGCGCCGTACGTCTGGCTGATGTCGCTCAAGCGGTTCCAGTCCATTCCGTGCGGCGCGAGGCCGTCGAGCAGGAAGGGGGTGGCGGCGATGATCGCGAACGAAGCCATTGCCGCGCTGCCCCAGGCTGCCGTGGAGCGTCGCCTGCCGCTGAGTCGTGCCACTGTGGCGCCTCCTCCTGGCCTCGCAGCCGGGGCAAGGCCACTCGATCGCTGCTCGGGGTCGAATGGGCGGTACGGAGCCATCGTGTCCGTACCGCCCACCGCCGGGCCACCGTCACTATCCGGCTACCGCACGTCATCCGGCTACCGCACGTCATCCGGCTACTACACGTCGGGGATATCCGACTTGGCGCGAATCAGCGTCTCCCGAGTCACGACGACGATGCGCTCATAGTCCGCGCGTCCCGCGTCGGGCGGCAGTTCCGCGTCCAACTCATGGGTGCAGTCGGTGCCGATGACGGCGAACCTTCCGTCGGACAGTTCGAAAACGTCGGGGCAGTTCTGGGCGCTGGAACAGCCACGCCGGCCCGGGGGCGCACCGATGCGGCGCACGATCTTCAAGGGGATCCCAGTCCTGTTGTCTCGGTGGATGTGGTGCGGTCGCACAGTACTGACCAAGGATGGGATTTTGCGCCGATACGACTTCTCAGACGGGCAATTGTTGCTTGTTACTCGGGTGGTGTGCCGACCACCCACCATTCCTCGGTGTCGGCCTCATCCAGTTCGTGGATCAAGTGGTCCACCATGCGGCCGACCTGGGCCTCTACGGAGCCCTCCTCCAGGCTCGCCCGCGCGGAGCGGGTGACCTTCCAGTACTCGCGGAAGATGGGGTTCTGGAGTGTGCCGCGCAGGTGACCGAAGAGCTCCATCCGGCTCACGTTGCCGAGGCGGTAGGCGAGCAGGGCATTGGTGTAGAGGGCGTTGGCGAAGAGGAACTGGCGGTGTTTGGCGGGCGGCACGAAGCCCTCGTACGTGTCGAGTACCGCGGCCAGCGCGGGATCTTCCATCGCCTTGCTCAGCAGTTCCCACTGGAGGCGCTGCTGGTTGGCGAGGTCGACGTGTCGTTGCTGCTCGCTCCGGCCCGCCTGCTCGCTCCGGTCCGCCTGCTCGCGCCGTTCGAGTCGCAGGCGCAACTTTTTGAGCTGGTGATGCTGGGCGATGAGCGTGCTGACGGTGCCGACGGTCAGGGCCAGGCCTGCCGCGGCCGAGCCGGCTCCCCGTATCCCAAATTTCTGTGTGGTCATGTCAACCCCCGAATCGGCGACCGTCCGCCGGTCGTCGGGTGCGGGTCGACAGGGAGCGGACCGGCGAGCGATGGGCGGTGCGCTTGCCGTCTCCCAGGGTGCCGAGCGGCTCTGACCGGCGGGGGAGGCGGAGAGGAGGCGCACGGAAGGAAGCAGAGGTCGCACATCCCGGCGCCGTGCCTAACGTGTGCCCCGCGAGCGCCGCTAACAATCGTTCACTTCGCGGCCCGGCTACGCCCACCTATCCTGGGGCCGTCTTCAATCGTCGTACGGGGTCCGCCGCGGCCCGTACCTGCGTCGACACGAGAGGTCCGCGTTGAACAAGCAGCAGATCCCGGTCGTCGTCCTCGCCGGGTTCCTGGGCTCCGGCAAGACGACCCTGCTCAACCATCTGCTGCACCGCAGCGGCGGCAGCCGGATCGGCGCCATCGTCAACGACTTCGGTTCCATCGAGATCGACGCCATGTCGGTCGCGGGGCAGCTCGGCGACTCGACCGTCTCCCTCGGCAACGGATGTCTGTGCTGTGCCGTGGACGCGAGCGAACTCGACGAGTACCTGGAGCGGCTCGCCCGGCCCGCCGCGCGCATCGACGTCATCGTCATCGAGGCCAGCGGGCTCGCCGAGCCGCAGGAGCTCGTGAAGATGCTGCTGGCCAGCGAGAACCCGCACATCGTGTACGGGGGACTCGTCGAGGTCGTCGACGCCGCCGAGTTCGACGCCACCAGGGAGCGCCACCCCGAGGTGGACCGGCATCTGGGCATCGCCGACCTCGTCGTGGTCAACAAGGCCGACCGGGTGCCCGACGAGGAGCGTGAGCGCGTCCTCGGCGCCGTGCGCGGGCTCGCGGGGCGCGCGGCGGTCGTCGCCGCCTCCTACGGCCGCGTCGACGTGGAGCTTTTCTTCGACCGTGCGCCGGTGGGGGAGCGGGTCGGACAGCTCTCCTTCGACGACCTGCGGGACGACACGCACGATTCCCACGCACACCACGACTCCCACGCGCGCCACGATTCCCACGCGCGCCACGATTCCCACGCACACCAAGGCCCCCACGCACACCAAGGCCACCTGCACTCCGGCTACGAAAGCCTCGCCTTCACCTCAGAGGTGCCCATGGGGCCGCGCCCCCTGATGGCCCTCCTCGACAGCAGGCCCGAAGGGCTCTACCGCATCAAGGGGTACGTGGACTTCGGCGCCGCCGATCCGCGGAACCGGTACGAGGTCCACGCCGTCGGGCGGTTTCTGCGCTTCTACCCGGAGCCGTGGGCTCCGGACGAGCAGCGGCTGACCCAGCTGGTGCTCATCGGGTCGGGTGTCGACGTACCGGCTCTGGAGAAGGAGCTGGTGGCCTGTCGCGAGTACGCCCCACAGGCCGATGAGCACGGCATGTGGGGCGTACTTCGCTACGTGCAGGAGCCCGACGGGGGACCGGCGGACTAGACCGGCCCCGCCACCGCCGCCACCGGCTTCCCGAGCGAGACGCCCGAACCGTCACGGCGCGGGTCGATCTCCGGGAGCTCGGCAGGGGAGCCGTTCCGCTGCGCCGCGTGCGGCGGCGTCGGGCCCGCCCAGGCGAAGCTCAGGCAGTCCTCGCCCTTCAGGAAGCGCTGGACGCGTACCCCGCCCGTGGCGCGGCCCTTGCGCGGATACTGGTCGAACGGCGTGACCTTGGCCGTCGTCTGCACCGAATCGTCGAGGGTGCCGCGCGAGCCCGCCACCGTGAAGACGACCGCGTCCACCGCCGGATCCACCGCCGCGAAGGAGATGACCTTCGCGCCGTCCGCGAGCTTGATGCCCGTCATGCCACCGGCGGGACGGCCCTGGGGACGCACCTGCGCGGCCTGGTAGCGAAGGAGCTGGGAGTCGTCCGTGATGAAGACCAGGTCCTCCTCGCCGGTGCGCAGCTCGGCCGCGCCGACGATCCGGTCACCGTCCTTGAGAGTGATGACCTCCAACTCCTCCTTGTTGGACGGATAGTCGGGGACCACACGCTTGACGACGCCCTGCTCGGTGCCGAGCGCGAGACCCGGCGAGGACTCGTCGAGCGTCATCAGGCAGATCAACTTCTCGTCCTTCTCCAGGGAGAGCAGCTCCGACACGGGTGCCCCTCCGGAGAGGTTGGGCGCGGCCGCCGTTTCCGGCAGCTGGGGGAGGTCCACTACGGAGAGGCGCAACAACCGCCCCTCGGACGTGACAGCGCCCACCTCGCCGCGCGCCGTCGCGGGCACCGCCGAGAGGATCACGTCGTGCTTGACGCGCTTGGTCTCGCCGTCGGCGAAGGGCTCGCCGTTGGCCGTGCGGGCCAGGAGGCCCGTCGACGACAGGAGCACCCGGCACGGGTCGTCGGCCACCTGCAGCGAGACCGTGGCGGCCGGGGAGCCCGTCGACGCCAGGAGCACGGTGCGCCGGTCGGTGCCGAACTTCTTCGCGACGGCGGCCAGTTCGGCGGAGACCAGCTTGCGCAGCTCCGCGTCCGAGTCCAGGATCCCGGTCAGTTCGTCGATCTCGCCGTTGAGCCGGTCGCGCTCGGACTCCAGCTCGATGCGGTCGAACTTGGTCAGGCGGCGCAGCGGCGTGTCCAGGATGTACTGCGTCTGGATGTCGCTCAGCGAGAAGCGCTCCATCAGGCGCTCCTTGGCCTGTGCGGAGTTCTCACTGGAGCGGATGAGGCGGATGACCTCGTCGATGTCCAGGAGGGCGACCAGGAGGCCCTCGACCAGGTGCAGGCGGTCGCGCTTCTTGCTGCGGCGGAACTCGCTGCGGCGGCGCACCACGTTGAACCGGTGGTCGAGATATACCTCCAGGAGCTCCTTGAGGCCGAGGGTGAGGGGCTGGCCGTCCACCAGGGCCACGTTGTTGATGCCGAAGGACTCCTCCATCGGCGTCAGCTTGTAGAGCTGCTCCAGGACGGCTTCGGGGACGAAGCCGTTCTTGATCTCGATGACTAGACGCAGGCCGTGCGCGCGGTCGGTGAGGTCCTTGACGTCGGCGATGCCCTGCAGCTTCTTCGAGCCGACCAGGTCCTTGATCTTGGCGATGACCTTTTCGGGGCCTACGGAGAAGGGCAGTTCGGTGACGACCAGGCCCTTGCGGCGCGCCGTCACGTTCTCCACGGAGACCGTGGCGCGGATCTTGAACGAGCCGCGACCCGATTCGTACGCGTCCCTGATGCCGGTCAGGCCGACGATCCTGCCGCCGGTGGGCAGGTCGGGCCCCGGCACGTACTTCATCAGGGTCTCGAGGTCGGCCGCCGGGTGCTTGATCAGGTGGCGGGCGGCGGCGATGACCTCGCCGAGGTTGTGCGGCGGCATGTTCGTCGCCATGCCGACGGCGATGCCGGACGCGCCGTTGACCAGGAGGTTCGGATACGCGGCGGGGAGGGCGGTGGGCTCCCTCTCCTGGCCGTCGTAGTTCGGCTCGAAGTCGACCGTGTTCTCGTCGATCGACTCCGTCATCAGGGAGGTGGCGTCGGCCATCCGGCATTCGGTGTACCGCATGGCGGCCGGCGGGTCGTCGTTTCCGAGCGAGCCGAAGTTGCCGTGGCCGTCCACCAGGGGGAGGCGCATCGAGAAGGGCTGGGCCATGCGCACCAGCGCGTCGTAGATCGACGCGTCACCGTGCGGGTGCAACTTACCCATGACCTCGCCGACGACGCGGGCACACTTCACATAGCCGCGGTCGGGGCGCAGGCCCATCTCGTTCATCTGGTACACGATCCTGCGGTGCACCGGCTTCATGCCGTCGCGGGCGTCCGGCAGGGCTCGTGAATAGATGACCGAATACGCGTACTCGAGGAAGGAGCCCTGCATCTCGTCGACGACGTCGATGTCGAGGATCTTCTCCTCGTACGAGTCGTCGGGCGGCGGGGTCTTCGTGCTGCGGCGGGCCATCGCTGCTGCGGCTCCTTCACCAACAAGTGCGGGATCTGACGCCGACCATTGTGGACTGTCCCACTGACAACGCAGACCACGACCCGTGCACCGGCGGTGTCACACGCGACTACGCCGAGGGCGGAGCGGGAACTTCGTCAGGTGCTGACACGCTTGCATACAGTGGCAGGACTGGCAGCAATTGTTCTGATCCAGCGATGATCCAGCGATCGAAGGGACGTACATGCCCATGGGTCACACGGCCACAGCCGAGGCCGGCTCCGGCG
This sequence comes from Streptomyces sp. NPDC046465, assembly GCF_040646035.1. Classification (NCBI taxonomy): domain Bacteria; kingdom Bacillati; phylum Actinomycetota; class Actinomycetes; order Kitasatosporales; family Streptomycetaceae; genus Streptomyces; species Streptomyces sp. NPDC046465. The sequence goes on along the minus strand of NZ_JBEYZK010000044.1, from coordinate 12,969 downwards.
GCCTGACAGCGACCGAGCACCGGCTGGCCAACGGCCTGCGCGTGGTGCTCTCCGAGGACCACCTGACCCCGGTCGCCGCGGTCTGCCTCTGGTACGACGTCGGCTCGCGCCACGAGGTCAAGGGGCGAACAGGCCTTGCGCACCTCTTCGAGCACCTCATGTTCCAGGGCTCGAAGCAGGTGCACGGCAACGGCCACTTCGAGCTGGTCCAGGGAGCGGGCGGTTCGCTCAACGGCACGACGAGCTTCGAGCGCACCAACTATTTCGAGACCATGCCCGCTCATCAGTTGGAGCTGGCCCTGTGGCTCGAGGCCGACCGGATGGGCTCGCTGCTCTCCGCGCTCGACGAAGAGTCCATGGAAAACCAGCGCGACGTCGTCAAGAACGAGCGCCGCCAGCGCTACGACAACGTCCCGTACGGCACCGCCTTCGAGAAGCTGACCGCCCTCTCGTACCCGGAGGGCCACCCCTACCACCACACGCCGATCGGCTCCATGGCCGACCTGGACGCGGCCACCCTGGAGGACGCGCGCGCGTTCTTCCGCACGTACTACGCGCCGAACAACGCCGTCCTGTCGATCGTCGGAGACATCGACCCGGCACAGACGCTCGCCTGGGTCGAGAAGTACTTCGGGTCGATTCCCGGACACGACGGCAAGCAGCCGCCGCGCGACGGCTCCCTGCCCGAGCGCATCGGCAAGGAGCTGCGCGAGGTCGTCGAGGAGGAGGTGCCGGCCCGCGCCCTGATGGCCGCCTACCGCCTCCCGGAGGACGGCACGCGCGCGTGCGACGCGGCCGACATCGCCCTCACCGTCCTCGGCAGCGGCGAGTCCTCCCGGCTCTACAACCGCCTCGTGCGCCGTGACCGCACCGCGGTCGCCGCCGGGTTCGGCCTGCTGCGCCTCGCCGGGGCGCCCTCGCTCGGCTGGCTGGACGTCAAGACGTCCGGCGACGTCGAGGTCCCCGTCATCGAGGCCGCCGTCGACGAGGAACTGGCCCGCTTCGCCGCGGAGGGCCCCACTCCGGAGGAGATGGAGCGCGCCCAGGCGCAGTTGGAGCGTGAGTGGCTCGACCGGCTCGGCACGGTCTCGGGCCGCGCCGACGAACTGTGCCGGTACGCCGTCCTGTTCGGTGACCCACAGCTCGCCCTCACCGCCGTGCAGCGCGTCCTCGACGTCAGCGCGGCAGAGGTCCAGGAGGCCGCCAAGGCCCGTCTGCGCCCGGACAACCGCGCGGTGCTCGTGTACGAACCCGTGACCGTCGCCGACGAGGACGAAGAAGCCGTCGAGAACGCTGAGAACGCTGAGGACGCCGAGGAAGAGGAGGCGGCGAAGTGACCGAGGCCGCGATGCAGTTCCATCCACAGCCCCAGGGCGGCACGGCCAAGCCCTGGGCCTTCCCGGCGCCCGAGCGCGGCACGCTGCCCAACGGCCTCACCGTGCTGCGGTGCCACCGTCCGGGCCAGCAGGTCGTCGCCGTCGAGATCCACCTCGAAGCGCCGCTGGACGCCGAGCCCGAGGGCCTCGACGGCGTCGCCACGATCATGGCGCGGGCCTTCAACGAGGGCACCGACAAGCACTCCGCCGAGGAGTTCGCCGCCGAGCTCGACCGCTGCGGCGCGACGCTCGACGCGCACGCCGACCACCCGGGCGTGCGGGTCTCCCTGGAGGTCCCGGTCTCCAGGCTCCCCAAGGCGCTCGGCCTGCTCGCCGACGCCCTGCGGGCCCCCGCCTTCGCGGACAGCGAGATCGAACGGCTCGTACGCAACCGCCTGGACGAGCTCCCGCACGAGGCGGCCAACCCGGGGCGCCGCGCCGCCAAGGAGCTCTCCAGGCAGCTCTTCCCGGCCGCCTCGCGCATGTCCCGGCCGCGCCAGGGCACCGAGGAGACGGTCACGGCCATCGACTCGGCGGCGGTGCGTGCCTTCTACGAGAAGCACGTCCGGCCCGCCACGGCCACCCTGGTCGTCGTCGGCGACCTGACCGGCACCGACCTGGACGCCGTCCTCGCGGACACCGTCGGCGCCTGGACCGGGTCCGCGGGCGAACCGCGCCCGGTGCCGCAGGTGACCGCCGACGACCGCGGCCGCGTCGTCATCGTGGACCGCCCCGGAGCGGTCCAGACGCAGCTGCTGATCGGCCGCGTGGGCGCCGACCGGCACGACCGCGTCTGGCCGGCCCAGGTCCTCGGCACGTACTGCCTGGGCGGCACCCTCACCTCCCGCCTCGACCGCGTCCTGCGGGAGGAGAAGGGCTACACCTACGGAGTGCGGGCGTTCAGCCAGGTGCTGCGCTCGGCGCCGGACGGCACGGGCGCCGCGATGCTCGCCATCAGCGGCTCCGTGGACACCCCGACCACGGGTCCCGCGCTCGACGACCTGTGGAAGGTCCTGCGCACCCTCGCCGCCGAGGGCCTGACCGACGCCGAGCGTGATGTGGCCGTGCAGAACCTGGTGGGCGTGGCCCCTCTCAAGTACGAGATGGCAGCCTCCGTAGCGGCCACTCTCGCCGACCAGGTCGAGCAGAACCTGCCGGACGACTTCCAGGCGCAGCTGTACCGGCAGCTGGCCGCCACCGGCACCGTGGAGGCCACTGCCGCCGTCGTGAACGCCTTCCCGGAGGACCGCCTGGTGACGGTCCTCGTCGGGGACGCCGCACAGATCGAGGAGCCCGTCAGGGCGCTCGGTATCGGTGACGTGAGTGTGGTCACGGGCTGAGTGACAGTCAGGACATATCGGGACCCCAGTGGCCACTTCGGCCGCTGGGGTCCTCATATGTCCGAATTACTATGGAGGTTGCCTGTCTGCCCTGTGGCGTGCGCTACAAAAGTCGAGTTCTGTTTGTCGAACGAAAGACGCCCCGTTTAGCGTCGGTCCGGCTGTTCGTCGCGCAGTACGCCGCATCCGCGGCACCGGACAGTCATCGCCGAGTCCCCGTACGGCGCGAGCCAGGGGAGCCGGGGACCCACATGTCCCCTGGGGTGAATCGGGCACCTTGCCGTTGAGGCGAGGAACCCGTAGGAGACCTTCCTGCTCCGAACCCGTCAGCTAACCCGGTAGGCGAGAGGGAAGGAAAGGATCACCCGCCACATGGCGTTCACCCGTGCCACCGGGAAGCACCGTCGTCCGAGCCGCCTCACGCGGACCACCGCGAACGTCGCGGGTGTCGCGGCGCTCACCACCACCGGTGTCATCGGAGGCCTTGCCGCCCCGGCGCTCGCCGCCGCCGACGAAGCGGCCGTGGAACACACCGGCCTCACCCAGGCGATATCCGTCGGCGACTCGCTTGCCGAGAACATCGGCGCCCAGGCCGCCGCCCAGCGCCAGGCCGCCGACGACGCCGCTGCGGCGAAGAAGGCCGAAGAGGCCGCCAAGAAGAAGGCCGCGGAAGAGAAGCGCAAGGCCGAGGCCGAGGCCAAGGCGAAGGCCAAGAAGGAGCGCGAGGCCAAGGAGCGCGCCGCCCGCGCGGCCGAGCGCAAGCGCCTGAACACCTACGTCGCCCCGGTCGACGGCTCCTACGTCTCCACGGGTTACCAGACCGGAGGCGCCATGTGGTCCTCCGGCAGCCACACCGGCATCGACTTCCACGCGGCCTCGGGCACCTCCGTCCACGCGGTCGGCTCCGGCACCGTCGTCGAGGCCGGCTGGGGCGGGGCCTACGGCAACAACGTGGTCATCAAGATGAACGACGGCACGTACACCCAGTACGGCCACATGTCGTCCCTCGGCGTCACCGTCGGCCAGACGGTCACCCCCGGGCAGCAGATCGGCCTCTCCGGCTCCACCGGCAACTCCAGCGGTCCGCACCTCCACTTCGAGGCCCGCACCGGCGAGGAGTACGGCTCGGACATCGACCCGATCGCGTACCTCCGCGGGCACGGCATCAACGTCTGACGCGCGCGGCCCAGCAGCACTCCACCGAAAGCCCCGGCTCCTGGCGAGCCGGGGCTTTCGCCGTTGCCTCCAGCATTGTCCAAAAGGTATCCATGAATTTTGGCCCGCTGTCGGAAATTTCCGCGCTCTGCAATAGAGTCACGGAACGAACGTCGGTCGACCGCGTTATGCGGGGATGAAGGCGGAGGTCCGGGTCATGCGTGTTCCCGCGCATTCGGTATGCACGGCCATTCGGGACGACATCGTCGCCGGCGTGCACGAAAGGGGCGGCCGGCTCGCCGAGGAAGTTCTCGCGCGCCGGTACGGCGTCTCCCGCGTCCCCGTGCGCGAGGCCCTGCGCACCCTGGAGGCCGAGGGTTTCGTCGTCACCCGCAGGCACGCGGGCGCGTGCGTCGCCGAACCCACGGAGCAGGAGGCCGCGGATCTCCTGGAGGTCCGCACGCTGCTCGAACCGCTCGCCGCGGCGCGCGCCGCGCAGCGCCGTACGGACGCACACCTCAAGGTCCTGCGCGGACTGGTCAGGCTGGGCCAGGAGCGCGCCAGGAGCGGGCGGGGGGAGGATCTGCGGCCCCTGGGCGGCTGGTTCCACGAGACGCTCGCCCAGGCGTCCGGCAGCCCCGGCCTGAGCGCCCTGCTCGTCCAACTGCGCCACAAGGCCGCCTGGATGTACGTCGTCGACAGCCCGGCGGCGCCTGCCGACTCCTGGGCGGAACACGCGGCGATCGTCGACGCGGTGGCCCGCGGGAACGCGGAGCGGGCCAGGGCGCTCACCGCAGCGCACGCCGCGCGGGCGACGGCCGCGTACCGGCCGCGTCATGTCCGGCGGCCCGGCCGCGGCCGGGTGAGCGATTCGCAACATGGCGTCAACACGGTGAGCCTCCAGAATTAACGGAGACGCCGTATACAAAGGGAAGGTATTTCCCGGCCCTCATTTGTGCTGCGCTTGCCGCCATTTGTGCTGTGCGCCGCGTGTGCCTTGCACCTTCAATTATGCGCAGGCAAACGTCGAGGGGGTCACCCGGAATTCCGGGTGACCCCCTCGACGTGTTTCCAGGAATGTGTCCTAGACCGTCTCCGGGAGCTCCTCGAGCCCCTCCGAGACCAGCTTCGCCAGACGGTCGAGGGCGGCGTCCGCACCCTCGGCGTCGGAGGCGAGCACGATCTCCTCGCCGCCCTGGGCGCCCAGGCCGAGCACCGCGAGCATCGAAGCGGCGTTGACCGGGTTGCCGTCGGCCTTGGCGATCGTCACGGGCACACCGGCGGCCGTGGCCGCGCGGACGAAGATGGAGGCGGGTCGGGCGTGAAGGCCCTCGGCCCAGCCGACGTTGACGCGGCGCTCAGCCATGTGTTGCTGCCCTTCCAGATGTCTCACACTTGTCTAGACCATTGTCGCATGCCGTTACGGGTGCTCCCGTCGGACATACGTCCGCTCCCGTTCGCCTTCGACGCGACCTAGCCTGCCCCGGCCCCGGCGGCCGCGCGACCCGTACCCTGGCCCCATGCAGACCGCGTCGGATCAGCAGGATCGGCACGACTATCCCGCCCACTGGGAAGCCGATGTGGTGCTGCGCGACGGAGGTACCGCCCGGATCAGGCCGATCACGGCCGAGGACGCGGACCGCCTGGTCAGCTTCTACGAACAGGTGTCGGACGAGTCGAAGTACTACCGCTTCTTCGCGCCCTACCCGCGGCTCTCCGCCAAGGACGTGCACCGTTTCACCCACCACGACCAGGTGGACCGGGTGGGGCTCGCGGCCACGGTGGGCGGCGAGTTCATCGCCACCGTGCGCTTCGACCGCATCGACGAGCGCGGCATGGCCGCCGGCGCCCCGGCCGACGAGGCCGAGGTCGCCTTTCTCGTGCAGGACGCCCACCAGGGCAGGGGCGTCGCCTCCACGCTCCTGGAACACATCGCGGCCGTCGCCAGGGAGCGCGGCATCCGCCGGTTCGCGGCCGAGGTGCTGCCCGCCAACACCAAGATGATCAAGGTGTTCACGGACGCGGGCTACCAGCAGAAGCGCAGCTTCGAGGACGGCGTCGTCCGCCTGGAGTTCGACCTGGAGCCGACGGACCGTTCGCTCGCCGTGCAGCGCGCCCGCGAACAGCGCGCCGAGGGGCGCTCCGTTCAGCGCCTCCTGACGCCGGGCTCGGTCGCGGTGATCGGCGTCGGCCGGGCCCCCGGCGGCGTCGGCCGCAGCGTCCTGAGCAACCTCACGGAGTCCGGCTTCAGCGGGCGCCTGTACGCCGTGAACAGCGCGTTCGCTGAGGAGGGTGACCGGGACGGCGGCGCCGTCGCCGACGATGGCGCCGTCGATGGAGTGCCCGCGCACCGATCCGTCGCGGCCATCGAGGAGCCCGTGGACCTCGCGGTCATCGCCGTGCCCGCCGACCGGGTGCCGCAGGTCGTCGCCGAGTGCGGCGAGCGCGGGGTGCAGGGCCTCGTGGTGCTCTCCGCCGGGTACGGGGAGAGCGGGCCCGAGGGACGCGAGCGGCAGCGTGAACTGGTCCGCCAGGCCCGGTCGTACGGCATGCGGATCATCGGACCGAACGCCTTCGGCGTCATCAACACCTCGCCGCAGACGCGGCTCAACGCCTCGCTCGCTCCGCAGTCGCCCGCGCGCGGGCGGATCGGTCTGTTCACCCAGTCCGGCGCGATCGGCATCGCCCTGCTGTCCGGCCTGCACCGGCGGGGCGCGGGACTGTCCACGTTCGTCGGCTCCGGCAACCGCGCGGACGTGTCCGGCAACGACCTGCTCCAGTACTGGTACGAGGACCCGGACACCGACGTCACGCTGATGTACCTGGAGACGATCGGCAACCCGCGCAAGTTCACCCGGCTCGCGAGGCGTTCGGCGACCGCCAAGCCGCTCGTCGTGGTCCAGGGCGCCCGGCACAGCGGCATCGCCCCGACCGGCCACGCCGTGCAGGCGACCCGGCTGCCGCACGCCACGGTCTCGGCACTGCTGCGCCAGGCGGGCGTCGTCCGCGTCGACACCGTCACGGAGATGGTCGACGCGGGGCTGCTCCTCGCGGGCCAGCCGCTGCCGTCCGGGCCCCGGGTGGGCATCCTCGGGAACTCCGAGTCGCTCGGCCTCCTCACGTACGACGCGTGCATCGCCGACGGCCTGCGGCCGCTGCCGCCCCGCGACCTGACGACCGGGGCCGTCCCGGCCGACTTCCGGGCCGCGCTCGCCGAGGCATTGTCCGACGACGGCTGCGACGCGGTGATCGTCAACGCCATCCCCTGGGTGGGGGAGGACGGGGCCACCACCGACCCCGAGACGCTGGCCACGGAGCTGCGGGCGGCCGCCGCGGGATGTCCCGCGAAACCCGTCGCCGTGGTCCACGTGGAGCTCGGCGGGCTCGCCGAGGCGCTGGCGGCCGCCACGAGTACCAGGCCTGACGCGGCCGGCCCCGCGCCCGGTGCCGTCGCGACCGGCACCCGGAGCGCGGCCGATACCGGTACCGGCACGAAGCCACAGTCCTCCGTAGAGGACGCCGACGACCCCGCGGCCCAGCCCGCCGAGCAGTACCGCATCCCCGCCTACCCCGCCGCGGAGCGCGCCGTACGTGCCCTCTCCGAAGCCGTCAAGTACGCACAGTGGCGGCGCGAGGCCGCCGAGCCGGGACGGGTGCCCGAGTACGACGACATCGACGAGAGCGGGGCCGCCGGGCGGATCACGGAGCTGCTCGCCAAGGACGGCGACCCGCGCGGCGCCACCCTCGCCCCCGACGACGCCCACGAACTGCTCAGGCACTACGGCATCCGCGTACGCCGTGCGCTGCCCGCGCCCGACGCCGACGCGGCGGCGCAGGCCGCGCGGGTCATCGGCTACCCCGTGGCCCTGAAGACCACGGCACCGCACCTGCGGCACCGCGCCGACCTCGGCGGAGTCCGCCTCGACCTCACCGACGAGGAGCAACTGCGCCGGGCCTACCAGGAACTGACGGAGCTCTTCGGCAGGCCCGCGGAGCTGCGGCCCGTCGTGCAGGGCATGGTGCCGCGCGGCGTCGACACCGTCGTGCGCGCGGTCATCGACCCGGCCGCCGGAGCGGTGCTCTCGTTCGGCCTCGCGGGCGCCCCCTCCGAGCTGCTCGGCGACACCGCGCACCGTCTCGTCCCGGTCACCGACCGCGAGGCGAGCTCCCTGGTCAGGTCCATCAGGACCGCGCCGCTCCTGTTCGGCTGGCGAGGCTCCGCGCCCGTCGACACCCCGGCCCTCGAAGAGCTGCTCCAGCGGGTCTCCCGGCTCGTCGACGACCACCCCGAAGTGGTCGGCGTCTCCCTGGAGCCCGTGGTCGTCGCCCAGCGCGGCCTCTCCGTGCTCGGCGCCTCCGTCCGGCTCGCACCCCCGCCCGCCCGCGACGACCTCGGCCCGCGCACCCTTCCCGGGTACTGAGGCCCTGGGCGGCCGTGGGGCACCGGGCGCCCCGCACCGGGCCGTAGGATGGGCGGCATGGCAAAGACCGGTACGACGACCCAGGGGCTGCGCGCGGCGATCGAGCGCAGCGGCTACTACCCGGCCCTCGTGGCCGAGGCGGTGGAGGCCGCGATCGGCGGCGAGGCCATCGGGTCGTTCCTGGTCCACCAGGAGACGACGTTCGACGCCAATGAGGTGCGCAGGCACGTCACCGTCCTCCTCCTGACCGGTACGCGCTTCATCGTCAGCCACACCGACGAGCAGGCGGCGGACAGCACGTCCCCGACGCCGTACGCGACGACCTCCACGGAGTCGGTCAAGATCGGCCGCATCTCCTCGGTCGTGGTCAGCCGCGTCGTCGCCAACCCCGAGAAGTACGTTCCCGGAACGCCGCCGCGCGAGGTCGTCCTGACCATCGGCTGGGGCGCCGTCTCCCGCATCGACCTGGAGCCCGCGGCCTGCGGGGACCCCAACTGCGAGGCGGACCACGGGTACACGGGCAGTTCGACCGCCGACGACCTCAGCCTGCGGGTCAGCGAGGCGGGGGACGGCCCCGACGCGGTGCGGCAGACCCTCGCCTTCGCCCAGGCGCTGTCCGAAGCGACCGCGGACACCGCTCGCTGATGGCACTGCCCTCCTGGGACGACGTACAGCCGCTCTCCCTCGACACCGCACCCGTGCCCGCGTACGGCACGGGATCCCTGGCCGATCTGCTGCCCACGCTCGTCGCCCACCAAGGTGTCGACGGCTTCACGCCCACGGTCCCCGAGCTCGCCCCGGCCGACCGGAACTGCGTCTTCCTGATCGATGGCCTCGGCTGGGAGCAGCTCAGGGCCCACCCGGCCGAGGCGCCCTTCCTGACCTCGCTCCTACAGAGCTCGCGGGGCGGCACGGGGCGGCCCCTCACCGCGGGCTTCCCCGCCACCACCGCGACCTCGCTCGCCTCGGTCGGCACGGGCCTGCCGCCCGGCGCCCACGGCCTGCCCGGCTACACCGTCCGCGACCCCGCCACCGGCGAACTGATGAACCAGCTCCGCTGGAATCCGTGGACCGACCCGTACGCGTGGCAGCCCTACCCCACCGTCTTCCAGCAGGCCCATGCCGCCGGTGTGCACACCGCGCAGGTCTCGGCCCCGCACTTCGAGCACACTCCGCTCACCAAGGTCGCCCTGAGCGGCGGCTCCTTCCGGGGCAGGCTCTCCGGAGAGGACCGCATGGACCTCGCCGCTCAGCAACTGGCCGCGGGAGACCGATCGTTGGTCTATACGTATTACGCGGAAGTGGACGGCAAGGGACACCGCTTCGGCGTCGACTCCGACGCCTGGCGCGGCCAGCTCATGTACGTCGACCGGCTGGCCCAGCGCCTCGCCGAGCAGCTGCCGCCGCGCAGCGCCCTGTACGTCACCGCGGACCACGGCATGATCGACATCCCCTTCGACGAGCGGTCCCGCATCGACTTCGACGAGGACTGGGAGCTGCGCGCAGGCGTCGCCCTCCTCGGCGGCGAGGGCCGCGCCCGGCACGTCTACGCGGTACCCGGCGCCGAGAACGACGTCCTCACGGTCTGGCGCGAGGTGCTCGGCGAGCAGTTCTGGGTGGCCTCCCGTGACGAGGCCATCGCCGCGGGCTGGTTCGGTCCACACATTGATCAACGTGTGTACGAGCGCCTCGGCGACGTCATCGCCGCCGCACACGACGACGCCGCGATCATCGCCACGGAGCGTGAGCCCAACGAGTCGGCCCTGGTCGGCATGCACGGCTCCATGACCCCCGTCGAGCAGCTGGTCCCCCTCCTGGAAGTACGCTCCTGACCGGGCCCCGCCCGCCCGCCTCCCCATCCGCCCCGAAAGGTCCTCAACCCCCCATGTCCGAGCTGGTGTTCTTCTCCGGAACGATGGACTGCGGAAAGAGCACGCTGGCTCTGCAGATCGAGCACAACCGTTCCGCCCGCGGACTCCAGGGGATGATCTTCACGCGGGACGACCGCGCGGGGGAGGGCAAGCTGTCCTCCCGGCTCGGCCTCGTCACCGACGCGATCGAGGCCGCGGACGACTTCGACTTCTACGCCCACCTCGTCGACCACCTCTCCCAGGGCGGCCGCGCGGACTATGTGATCGCGGACGAGGCGCAGTTCCTGGCACCGGAGCAGATCGACCAGCTCGCCAGGATCGTCGACGACCTCGGCCTTGACGTCTTCGCCTTCGGCATCACCACGGACTTCCGCTCCAAGCTCTTCCCGGGCTCGCAGCGCCTGGTCGAGCTCGCCGACCGCGTCGAGGTGCTCCAGGTCGAGGCGCTCTGCTGGTGCGGAGCCCGCGCCACCCACAACGCCCGCACCATAGGCGGCGAGATGGTCGTCGAAGGCGCCCAGGTCGTCGTGGGAGACGTCAACCAGTCGCCCGACGAGGTGGCCTACGAAGTGCTGTGCCGCCGTCATCACCGGCGCAGGACGACGGCGGCGACCGCACGCGCGGGGGCCCTGTCGCCCGACGTCCTGCCGGTCGACGCGGCCGGCGCCCGCGCCTGAATCAGGCGTCGTCGGGCGAGTGCACGAGGGCGAAGACCGCGCCCTCCGGATCGGCGACCGTCGCCGTCCGGCCGTGGTCGCCCGCCTTGGCCTGCTCGATGACGTAGCCGCCGAGCTCGACGGCCCGGTCGAGTGCCTCGTCGACGTCGGCGACCTCGAAGTACGTCATCCAGTGCGGGCCCCGGTCGCGCGGCAGCGCCTGGCCGAGGCCGTGCACGGACGCCACCGGGCGGCCGTCCACGCGCAGCGTCACATGGTCGAAGTCGGCCGAGACCACGGCCTCTTCGGTGCAGCCGAAGACCGACTGATAGAACTTCAGGACACTCGCGGTCTCCCGGGTCAACAGCTCGTTCCAGACGGGGGTACCTGGACTGCCGAGCACCGCGGTGCCCTGATGGGCCGCGGCCTGCCAGATGCCGAACACCGCGCCCGCCGGGTCGGACGCGATGGCCAGCCGTCCGGCCTCGCCCGCGTCGATCGGGCCGACGCCGACCGTGCCGCCGCAGTGCCGCACCGCCTCGGCCGTCGCGTCCGCGTCGTCCGTCGCCAGATAGGTCGTCCAGGCGATGGGCAGATGGCGGTCGGCGGGCAGCCGGCCGATGCCCGCCACCTCCATGCCGTCGAGCAGCGCCCGCACGTACGGCCCGAGCTGCTCCGGTCCCGGCCGGAACTCCCAGCCGAAGAGCGCTCCGTAGAACTCCTGGGTCGCGGCCAGGTCGTGCGTCATCAGGCTCACCCAGCAGGGCGTGCCGGGTTCGCGCCGGCCGGTCCCCGCGCTGTCGCGCCGCGCCTTCTCCCAGGACTCCGACGAGCCCTGTTCAGGGGGGACCCCATTCGCCCGCGCCTCGGTCATCGTCACCCTCTCCTCGGCCGCCATGACGGCCGGTCAGATTTCACTCTCGAATGCGCGCACGATCGCCGCGCCTGCTCGCGCCCCGTGCAGATGCTCGCACCGCCTGCCGTGCCGCGTGCCTCGACCGCGCCGCGCTGTCCGGCTTCCCGCCGGAAGATGCCCGATTTACGGTTCCTCACCCGTTGACGCGCGATTGTCCGGCGGTGTCCGTCTGCCGTACAGGGTGTACATGGTTCCGTACGCCCCGTGTTCGGGTGCGGTCCGGCCGAGCAGGGTAGCCGCACCTTGGCGGCGCGGCCACCCCGTACGCAAGGATGGGGCTTATGAATCCCATCATCTCCGCATCCCAACTCGCGGGCGAGCTGGCGGGCCAGAATCCGCCGGTGCTGCTCGACGTCCGCTGGCAGCACCAGGGCTCGATGCGTTCCGCGTACGAGGAAGCGCACATTCCGTCGGCCGTCTTCGTCGATCTGGACGCTGACCTCGCAGGTCCGGCCGGTGCCGGCGGTCGGCACCCGCTGCCTGATCCGGACCGGTTCGGCGCCGTGATGCGGGCGGCGGGGGTCTCGGAGGACCGGGACGTCGTCGTGTACGACGGTGGCCAGAACTGGGCGGCGGCACGTCTGTGGTGGATGCTGCGCTGGACGGGTCACGCGTCCGTACGCGTCCTGGACGGCGGCATCGCCCTGTGGACCGGTGCTCTGGAGGAGGGCGCCGGCCAGGCTCCGGCCGAGGGCTCCTTCGTACCCGCCCCGAACGACACCGACCTGCTGGACACGGACTCCGCCGCGGCGCTGGCCCGTTCGGGCCTGCTCCTTGACGCCCGTGCGGCCGAGCGTTACCGCGGCGAGGTCGAGCCGATCGACAGCGTGGCCGGGCACATCCCGGGCGCGGTGTCGGCGCCGACCACGGAGAACGTCGCGGAGGACGGCAGCTTCAAGTCCGCGGCCGAGCTCAAGGACCGCTTCATGGGGCTGGGGGCATCCGGCACCGCGGAGATCGGCGTCTACTGCGGTTCGGGGGTCTCGGGCGCCCACGAGGTGCTCGCGCTCGCGGTGGCGGGGATTCCGGCCGCGCTGTACGTCGGTTCGTGGTCGCAGTGGTCGGCCGACCCCTCGCGTCCCGTGGCGACGGGACCGGACCCGAAGTAGCTCGTCCGCTTCCCGTGGGAGCTGTCTACGGAGAGGGGGTGGGGGCCGCGGCCCGGGGGGGGCGCACCGACCGCTCGGGGGGCTTCTACGGACCTAGGCCCGGGCCAGGTGGAGTGCGCGGAGGA
>NZ_JBEYZK010000043.1:0-30855 GCF_040646035.1 Streptomyces sp. NPDC046465 | reverse complement strand
TTGTCGTTGGAGGATGCGGCGCGGATTGTGGCCGTGCGCAGTGATGCGTTGCGGCAGTTGCAGGGGCAGGGCGATATGGCGTCGCTGGGGACGGGCCCGGAGCAGGCCGCCGAGCTCATCGGTGACCGGCCGGGTGTGTGTGTCGCCGCCGTCAACGGGCCCTCCGCCACGGTGATTTCTGGCCCGCCCGAGCAGGTGGCGGCTGTGGTGGCCGAGGCGGAGGCGGGTGGTTTGCGGGCCCGGCTCATCGACGTCGGCTATGCCTCCCACGGTCCGCAGATCGACCAGCTCCATGACCTGCTCACCGACCGCCTTGCCGACATCCAACCCGCCACTACCACCGACGTCGCCTTCTACTCCACGGTCACCGCCGAACGCCTCGACGACACGACGCAGCTCGACACCGGCTACTGGGTCACCAACCTCCGCCAGCCCGTCCGCTTCGCCGACACCATCAACGCACTGCTGGCCGACGGCTACCGCCTCTTCATCGAAGCCAGCCCCCACCCCGTCCTCAACCTCGGCATGGAAGAGACCATCGAGCAGGCCGACGTCACCGCCACCGTGGTGCCCACCCTGCGGCGCGATCACGGCGACGCCACCCAGCTTGCCCGCGCCGCCGCCCACGCCTTCACCGCCGGAGCCGACGTCGACTGGCGCCGCTGGTTCCCGGCCGACCCCGCCCCCAGTACCGTCGACCTCCCCACCTACGCCTTCCAACGCCAGCATTACTGGCTCGAACGACGGGCAGCGTCCGCCGCAGCCGTGAGCGGTGGACAAGGTGCGGCCGAGGCGCAGTTGTGGCAGGCCGTCGAAGGGCTCGACCTCGGACTGTTGGCCGAGACGCTGGGCTCGGAGGAGGGCAGCGAGGAAGCGGTCCGGGCGTTGGAACCCGCGCTGCCGGTGTTGCAGGGCTGGCGTCGGCGGCATCAGGAGCAGGCGACCATCGACTCCTGGCGCTACCGCGTCACGTGGAAGCACCAGGCCGACGGAGACCCCCCTCAACTGGACGGCGGCACCTGGCTGTTGTTCGTCCCAGCCGATCAGTCCGAGCATCCCGCCGTACGAGCCACGGCCGAGGCGCTGACCGTGCACGGGGCAGGCGACGTCCGGCTGCATCCGGTCGAGGTCGGCCGAGTCAGGCGTGCGGACCTGACCTCCGTGGACACCGCTGATCTCTCCGGCATCGTGAACCTGCTGGCGCTGGACGAAACGCCGCATCCCGACCACCCGGCCGTGCCCGCGGGGCTCGCCGCGACGACCGCACTGATCCAGGCCCTCAGCGACAACGGCACGAGCACCCCCTTGCACACGGTCACCCAAGGTGCCGTCTCCACGAGCGCCACCGACCCCCTGACACACCCCCGCCAGGCTCAGGTCTGGGGACTCGGGCGCGTCGCCGCCCTCGAACACCCCCGCCTCTGGGCCGGGCTCGTCGACCTCCCCGCCCGCGCCGACCGCCACACCCTCCCCCGTATCGCCGCCGCCCTCCTCCCCCAGGACGAGGACCAGATCGCCGTCCGCCCCACCGGAACCCACACCCGGCGCCTCACCCATGCCCCCGGCACCCACGGCACCCACGGCTCCGACCCGGCCTGGCAGCCCCGAGGCACCACCCTCATCACGGGCGGCACCGGCGGCATCGGAGCCGTCCTCGCCCGCTGGCTGGCCCGCGAGGGCGCCCCTCACCTGCACCTCACCAGCCGTCGCGGACCCGACGCACCCGGCGCCGGGGAGCTCGCCGCCGAACTCACCGAACTCGGCACGACCGTGACCGTCACCGCCTGCGATGTCAGCGACGCCGACCAGCTCCGCCGTCTCGTCGCCGAAGTGCCCGCCGAGCACCCCCTCACCGCCGTCATCCACGCGGCGGGAATCACCGATCTGACGTCGATCGGTGATCTGACGTCAGCGCGGCTCGGCGAAGTGCTCGGGTCGAAGGCCGACGCGGCCTGGACTCTGCACGAGGCGACGCGAGGCCTTGACCTCTCGGCGTTCGTGATGTTCTCCTCCGGCGCCGGAGTGTGGGGCAGCGGTCAGCAGGGCGCTTACGGTGCCGCCAACCACTTCCTCGACGCACTCGCCGAGCACCGCCGCTCCCAGAAACTCCCCGCCACCTCCATTGCCTGGGGCCCCTGGGCCGAGGCAGGAATGTCCGCGGATCAGGAGTCCCTGACGTACTTCAAGCGCTTCGGGCTGCATCCGATCAGCCCGGATCTGTGCGTCAAAGCACTGCATCAAGCGGTGGACACGGGCGACACCACGCTGACGGTGGCGAACTTCGACTGGGCACAGTTCACGCCGACGTTCACCACACAGCGGCCCAGCCCCTTCCTCGACGACATTCCGGAGAACCGGCGAGAGGCCGAGCAGACCGGTTCCGCCGCGGAGACCAGCGCCTTCCGCGCGGAGCTCGCCAAGACTCCCGCTTCCCAGCGGCACGGCTTCCTGGTCCAGCACGTCCGGACCCACGCGGCGGCGACGCTCGGCCGCACCACGGAGGACATCCCCGCCGCGAAACCGTTCCAGGAGCTGGGCTTCGACTCACTCACCGCGGTCCAGCTGCGCAATCAGCTCAACACCACGACCGGGCTCTCGCTGCCCGCCACCGTGATCTTCGACCATCCGACGTCCGAAGCCCTCGCCACACACCTGCGCGGCCAACTAGGCGGCGACGGGGAGACCACGGGTGAGGGCAACGTACTCGCGGCGCTCGACAAGTGGGACGCGACGTACGGCACGGCCGAGGTGGACGAGGCCGCCCGACGGCGCATCGTCGGCCGACTGCAGGTGCTGGTCTCGAAGTGGAGTCCGGCGCAGGACGGCCCCGAGGGGGCCGATACCGCCCATGCCGACCTGGAGACGGCGAGTGCGGACGACATCTTCGACCTCATCTCCAGCGAGTTCGGGAAGTCCTGACCCTCGCCCACCTGCCCGTTTCCCGCATCCCACCCCCGCCCCCACCCCCTCACTCATACGTCCGCCCTCACTCATACGTCCCCGCCACCACGTAGCGCCAAGGAGCCTGGGTCAGATGTCGAACGAGGAGAAGCTTCTCGATCACCTCAAGTGGGTCACCGCGGAACTGCGCGAGGCCCGCCAGAAGCTCCGCGACAAAGAGTCGGCCGAGCCGGTCGCGATCGTGGGCATGGCCTGCCGCTTCCCCGGCGGTACACGTTCCGCCGAGGATCTGTGGCAACTGGTGCGCGACGGGGGCGACGCCGTCGCGGCGTTCCCCGACGACCGTGGCTGGGACCTGGAGTCCCTCTACCACCCGGACCCGGAACACCCGGGGACCAGCTACGTGCGGGACGGCGCCTTCCTCTACGACGCGGGCGACTTCGACGCCGACTTCTTCGGCATCAGCCCACGTGAGGCCGTCGCGATGGACCCGCAGCAACGCCTGCTCCTGGAGACCGCCTGGGAGGCGATCGAGCACGCGGGCCTCAACCCGCAGGCGCTGAAGGGCAGCGACACCGGCGTCTTCACCGGAGTGAGCGCCCATGACTACCTGACGCTGATCAGCCAGACGGCCAGTGAGGTCGAGGGGTACATCGGCACCGGCAACCTCGGCAGCGTGGTGTCCGGGCGCATCTCCTACACGCTGGGGCTCGAAGGCCCCGCGGTGACCGTCGACACGGCGTGCTCGTCGTCCCTCGTCGCGATCCACCTGGCGAGCCAGGCGCTGCGTCAGGGCGAGTGCTCCCTCGCGCTGGCCGGGGGCTCGACGGTCATGGCCACACCCGGCTCGTTCACCGAGTTCTCGCGGCAGCGCGGGCTCGCGCCCGACGGCCGGTGCAAGCCGTTCGCGGCTGCCGCCGACGGCACCGGCTGGGGCGAGGGCGCCGGTGTGGTGGCGCTCGAACTGCTCTCCGACGCGCGGCGCCGCGGCCACAAGGTCCTCGCGGTGGTCCGGGGTTCGGCCGTCAACCAGGACGGTACGAGCAACGGGCTCGCCGCCCCCAACGGGCCCTCGCAGGAACGCGTCATCCGCGCCGCCCTCGCCAACGCCCGCCTCTCCCCCGAGGACATCGACGCCGTGGAGGCGCACGGTACGGGCACCACGCTGGGCGACCCGATCGAGGCGCAGGCGCTGCTGGCCACGTACGGCCAGGGGCGGACCGAAGAGCGACCGCTCTGGCTCGGCTCAATCAAGTCGAACATCGGGCACACGCAGGCCGCCGCCGGTGTCGCCGGTGTGATCAAGATGGTCATGGCGCTCCGCAACGGCCTTCTCCCCACCTCCCTCCACATCGACGCGCCCTCACCGCACGTCCAGTGGGAGCAGGGCAGCGTACGACTGCTCTCCGAGCCGGTCGCATGGACGGCTGAACGCACGCGGCGGGCAGGCATCTCGGCGTTCGGGATCTCGGGGACAAACGCGCATCTGATTCTGGAGGAGGCCCCAGAGGACGTGCCGGAGGAGGTCTCTCCGGAAAACGCCGCTTCCCCGGTTGTTGCGTCGCCGAGTGCGGCCGTCCCGCCGGTGGTGCCGTGGGTCATCTCGGGACGGACCAGCGATGCGCTGCGTGAACAGGCCCGGCGCCTGGGCGTGTTCGCCGCACAGGAGACAGACGTCCCGCCTCTGGAAGTCGGGTGGTCGCTGGCCACGACGCGCCCCCTGTTCGAGCACCGGGCCGTGGTCGTGGGCCAGGATCCCGCGCAGGCCGCCGCTTCGCTGGGCGCGTTGGCGGCGGGTGAGGCTTCCGCGGATGTGGTGTCCGGGGTTGCGGGTGATGTGGGTGCGGGGCCGGTGTTGGTGTTTCCGGGGCAGGGTTCGCAGTGGGTGGGGATGGGGGCGCAGCTCCTGGATGAGTCGCCGGTGTTCGCGGCGCGGATCGCGGAGTGTGAGCAGGCCCTGTCGGCGTACGTGGACTGGTCGCTGCGTGATGTGTTGCGCGGGGACGGGGGTGAGCTGTCGCGGGTCGAGGTCGTGCAGCCGGTGCTGTGGGCGGTGATGGTGTCACTGGCTGCGGTGTGGGCGGACTGTGGGGTTACTCCGGCTGCTGTGGTCGGACACTCCCAGGGGGAGATGGCTGCCGCGTGTGTCGCCGGTGCGCTGTCGCTGGAGGATGCGGCCCGGATCGTGGCCGTACGCAGTGACGCGTTGCGGCAGTTGCAGGGGCAGGGCGATATGGCGTCGCTGGGGACGGGGCCGGAGCAGGCCGCCGAGCTCATCGGTGACCGGCCGGGGGTATGTGTCGCCGCCGTCAACGGGCCCTCCTCCACCGTAATTTCGGGTCCGCCCGAGCAGGTGGCGGCTGTGGTGGCCGAGGCGGAGGCGTGTGGTCTGCGGGCCCGGGTCATCGACGTCGGCTACGCCTCCCACGGGCCGCAGATCGACGCACTGCACGACCTGCTCACCGACCGCCTTGCCGACATCCGGCCGACGCTCACGGACGTGGCCTTCTACTCCACGGTCACCGCCGAACGCGTCGACGACACGACGCAGCTCGACACCGGCTACTGGGTCACCAACCTCCGCCAGCCCGTCCGCTTCGCCGACACCATCGAGGCACTTCTGGCGGACGGCTACCGCCTGTTCATCGAAGCCAGCCCGCACCCCGTCCTCAACCTCGGCATCCAGGAAACCCTCGAACAAGCGGGTGTCGACGCCCACACCATCCCCACCCTCCGCCGCGACCAAGGCGGCCGTACTCAGCTCACGCACGCCGCCGCCCAGGCGTTCGCGGTGGGCGCCGACGTCAACTGGCGCCGCTGGTTCCCGGCCGACCCCACCCCCCGTACCGTCGACCTCCCCACCTACGCCTTCCAACGCCGCCACTACTGGGTGGAGCCGCCCGCGGCGGGCGCGCCCACCGGTGCCGGTCAGGACCCGGTCGAGGCCCAGGTGTGGCAGGCGATCGAGGACTTGGACATCGACGCCCTCGCCGCCAGCCTGGACATCGCGGGGCAGGCGGAGGACGTCGGGGCGCTGGAGCCCGCGCTGCCCGTCCTGTCGGCCTGGCGGCGCAGGCACCGGCAGCAGACCACGGTCGACTCCTGGCGCTATCACGTCACGTGGAAGCACCAGCCCGACACCGCGGCGCCGGAACTGGGCGGTGTCTGGCTGCTTCTCGTGCCTGCCGCGCACGCCGAGCATCCCGCGGTCCTCGCGACAGCGCAGACGGTGGCCGCGCACGGCGGTGAGGTGCGGCAGCACGTGGTGGACGGGTGCACCGTGGAGCGCGCCGGACTGGCCCGGGAACTTGCCTCGCTGATGGAGATGACGGACGGCGTCGCCTTCGCCGGGATCGTCAATCTGCTGGCCCTGGACGAGCAACCGCACCCCGAGTTCCCGGCCGTTCCCGCCGGGCTCGCCGCGACGACCGCACTCCTCCAAGCGCTCGCCGACAACGGCGCCGACACCGCCGTGCACACCCTCACGCAGGGCGCCGTTTCCACGAGCGCCACCGACACACTCGCCCACCCCGTGCAGGCTCAGGTCTGGGGCCTGGGGCGGGTCGCCGCACTGGAGTATCCGCGGCTGTGGGCCGGGCTCGTCGACCTGCCCGCGCGCATCGACCACCAGACGCTCGCCCGGCTCGCCGCCGCTCTGGCCCCGCACGACGAGGACCAGCTCGCCGTCCGGCCGGGCGGTGTCCACGCCCGCCGCCTCGCCCACGCGCCGACCCACGCGCAGGGCAGCGGCATACCGTGGCGGCCGGAGGGCACCACCCTCATCACGGGCGGCACCGGTGGCATCGGCGCCGTCCTCGCCCGCTGGCTCGCCCGCGAGGGCGCCCCGCACCTCCTGCTGACCAGCCGTCGCGGCCCCGACGCGCCCGGCGCCCAGGAACTCGCGGCCGAACTGGCCGAGTTGGGCGCCGTCGTCACCATCACCGCCTGCGACGTCGGTGACCGCGAGCAGGTGCGCGACCTGGTTGGGGGCATCGCCGCCGAACATCCGCTCACGGCCGTGATCCACGCGGCGGGCGTGCCGAACTACATCGGCCTCGGCGAGGTGTCGGGCGCGGAGCTGGACGAGGTGCTGCGGCCCAAGGCCCTCGCCGCGCTGCACCTGCACGAGCTGACGCGGGGCCTCGGCCTCTCGGCGTTCGTGATGTTCTCCTCCGGTGCCGGAGTGTGGGGCAGTGGCCAGCAGGGTGCCTACGGTGCCGCCAACCACTTCCTCGACGCACTCGCCGAGCACCGCCGCTCCCAGGGTCTGCCCGCCACCTCTGTCGCCTGGGGCCCCTGGGCCGAAGCCGGAATGGCGTCCGATCAGGCCGCGTTGACGTTCTTCAGCCGCTTCGGGCTGCACCCGCTGAGCCCGGAGCTGTGCGTCAAGGCGCTGCAACAGGCCCTCGACGCGGGCGAGACGACGCTGACGGTGGCGAACTTCGACTGGGCACAGTTCACGTCGACGTTCACCGCGCAGCGGCCCAGCCCGCTCCTCGCCGATCTGCCCGAGAACCGGCGGGCGAGCGCGCCGGTGGCACAGGAGGGCGACACCGGAGAGGCGTCGTCGCTCCAGCAGGAGCTGACCGAGGCGAAGCCCGCCCAGCAGCGGCAGTTGTTGTTGCAGCACGTGCGCTCCCAGGCCGCGGCCACGCTGGGGCACTCCGACGTCGACGCCGTGCCCGCGACGAAGCCCTTCCAGGAGCTGGGCTTCGACTCGTTGACCGCCGTGGAGCTGCGCAACAGGCTCAACAAGAGCACCGGCCTGACGCTGGCGACCACCGTCGTCTTCGACCATCCCACCCCCGACTCCCTCGCCGACGTCCTCCTGTCCGAACTGTCCGGCGACACGGCGACTGCCGACGCGGCGCGGACGGCCACGGTCGCCGCCGACGACGAGCCGATCGCGATCGTCGGCATGGCCTGCCGCTACCCGGGTGACGTGCGCTCCGCCGAGGAACTGTGGGATCTCGTCACCGCGGGCAAGGACGCCATGGGCGACTTCCCCGACGACCGGGGCTGGGACCTGGAGAAGCTCTACGACCCGGACCCGGAGAGCCGCGGCACCAGCTATGTGCGCGAGGGCGGCTTCCTGTACGACGCGGGCGACTTCGACGCCGGTTTCTTCGGCATCAGCCCGCGCGAGGCCATCGCGATGGACCCGCAGCAGCGCCTGCTCCTGGAGACCGCCTGGGAGGCGATCGAACGCGCGGGGCTCGACCGCGAGTCGCTCAAGGGCAGCAACGCCGGGGTGTTCACGGGCCTGACGATCTTCGACTACCTGGCGCTCGTCGGCGAGCGTCCCACCGAGGTCGAGGGGTACATCGGCACCGGCAACCTCGGCTGTGTCGCCTCCGGCCGGCTGTCGTACGTACTCGGCCTCGAAGGCCCGGCGATGACCATCGACACCGGATGCTCGTCGTCCCTGGTGGCGATCCACCAGGCGGCCCACGCGCTGCGGCAGGGCGAGTGCTCGCTCGCCCTCGCGGGCGGCGCGACGATCATGGCCACGCCGGGCGCGTTCGTCGAATTCTCGCTGCAGCGTGGCCTCGCCAAGGACGGGCGGTGCAAGCCGTTCGCGGCCGCCGCCGACGGAACCGGCTGGGCCGAAGGGGTCGGCCTCGTCGTCCTCGAACGCCTCTCCGAGGCCCGGCGCAACGGCCACAACGTCCTTGCGGTGATACGGGGTTCGGCGATCAACCAGGACGGTACGAGCAACGGCCTCACAGCACCCAACGGGCAGGCCCAGCAGCGGGTGATCCGGCAGGCCCTCGCCAATGCCCGCCTCTCCCCCGAGGACGTCGACGCCGTGGAGGCACACGGCACCGGCACCATGCTGGGCGACCCGATCGAGGCCAGCGCGCTCGTGGCCACGTACGGCAAGGAACGGCCCGAGGACCGGCCGCTGTGGCTCGGCTCGATCAAGTCGAACATCGGGCACGCCCAGGCGTCGGCCGGTGTCGCCGGAGTGATCAAGATGGTCATGGCGCTGCGGAACGAGCAGTTGCCCGCCTCTCTGCACATCGACGCGCCCACACCGCACGTGGAGTGGGCGGACAGTGGGGTACGGCTGCTGACCGAGCCGGTGCCGTGGGCACGCGGCGAGCGCGCGCGCCGCGCCGGTGTCTCCGCCTTCGGGATCTCGGGCACGAACGCACACCTGATCCTCGAACAGGCCCCGGACGCACCGGAACCCGTGAACGCCGGTTCCGAAGAGGCGCCCTCCGGAGTCGTTCCGTGGGTCGTGTCGGCGCGTGGGGAAGAGGCTCTACGGGCCCAGGCCGGACTGCTGGCCGAGCGCGCGACGACCGACCCCCGACTGGCATCTCCCTTGGATGTCGGCTGGTCGCTGGTCACCACACGATCGGTGTTCGAGCACCGTGCCGTGGTCGTGGGCAAGGACCGGGAAGCACTTCTGGGCGGGTTGCGGTCCCTGGCCGCGGGCCAGCCGTCGGCCGGTGTGGTCGAGGGAGCTGTGCAGGGCGCGTCCGGTGCGGGGCCGGTGTTGGTGTTTCCGGGGCAGGGGTCGCAGTGGGTGGGGATGGGTGCCCAGCTCCTGGATGAGTCACCGGTGTTCGCGGCGCGGATCGCGGAGTGTGAGCAGGCGCTGTCGGTGTATGTGGACTGGTCGTTGCGTGATGTGTTGTGCGGGGATGGGAGTGAGCTGTCGCGGGTCGAGGTCGTGCAGCCGGTGCTGTGGGCGGTGATGGTGTCGCTGGCCGCGGTGTGGGCGGACTGTGGGGTTACTCCGGCTGCTGTGGTGGGGCATTCGCAGGGGGAGATGGCTGCCGCGTGTGTCGCGGGGGCGTTGTCGTTGGAGGATGCGGCGCGGATTGTGGCCGTACGCAGTGATGCGTTGCGGCAGTTGCAGGGGCAGGGCGATATGGCGTCGCTGAGTACCAGTGCCGAGCAGGCCGCCGAGCTCATCGGTGACCGGCCGGGTGTGTGTGTCGCCGCCGTCAACGGGCCCTCCTCCACCGTCATTTCGGGTCCGCCTGAGCAGGTGGCGGCTGTGGTGGCCGAGGCGGAGGCGTGTGGTCTGCGGGCCCGGGTCATCGACGTCGGCTATGCCTCCCACGGTCCCCAGATCGACGCACTCCATGACCTGCTCACCGACCGCCTCTCCGACATCCGGCCGACGCGCACGGACGTGGCCTTCTACTCCACGGTGAGCGCCGAACGCCTCGACGACACGACGCAGCTCGACACCGGCTACTGGGTCACCAACCTCCGCCAGCCTGTGCGTTTTGCCGACACCATCGAGGCACTGCTGGCGGACGGCTACCGCCTGTTCATCGAGGCCAGTGCCCACCCGGTGCTGGGACTGGGCATGGAAGAGACCATCGAGCAGGCCGACCTGCCCGCCACCGTCGTGCCCACCCTGCGCCGCGGCCACGGCGACGCCACCCAGCTCGCCCGCGCCGCCGCCCACGCCTTCACCGCCGGAGCCGACATCGACTGGACGGGCTGGTTCCCGGCCGTTCCGCTGCCTCGGGTGGTGGATCTGCCGACGTACGCCTTCCAGCGGGGGCGCTTCTGGCTCGAGGGGCGCAGGGGGATCGCCGGGGATCCGGCGGGGCTCGGGCTCGCCTCCGCGGGGCATCCGCTGCTCGGGGCCGCCGTGGAGCTCGCGGACGGCAGCAGTCATCTGCTGACCGGCAGGATCTCGCCGCGGGACCAGGCGTGGCTGGCGGAGCACCGGGTCATGGACACCGTGCTGCTGCCCGGTTCGGCGTTCGTGGAACTGGCGCTGCAGGCCGCGGTCCGTACCGGCTGCGAGGAGCTGGCGGAGCTGACGCTGCACACTCCGCTCGCCTTCGGGGACGAGGGCGCGGGCACGGTCGATCTGCAGGTGGCGGTCGGCTCGGCGGGCGAGGACGGGCGGCGCCCCGTGTCCGTCTACTCGCGGCCCACGGACGAGGGCGAGCAGGCCGCGTGGACCCGGCATGCGGCGGGTGTGGTCGCCCCGGCGGGGCCCGACTCCGTGAGCGCCCCATCCGGCGGGACCTGGCCGCCGCCCGGCGCCACTCCGGTCGGCGGGCACGATCCGTACGACGAACTCGCCTCGCACGGCTATGACTTCGGGCCGGGCTCGCAGGGCCTTGTGAGCGCCTGGCGGCTCGGTGAGGACCTCTTCGCCGAGGTGGCGCTGCCCGAGGCGGAGAGCGGCAGGGCCGACCGCTACCAGGTGCACCCGGTGCTCCTCGACGCCACGCTGCACGCCCTGATCCTGGACGCGGTCACATCGTCGGCGGAGACCGACCAGGTGCTGCTGCCGTTCTCCTGGAGCGGGTTGCGGGTGCACGCGTCGGGGGCCGACCGGCTGCGGGTCCGTATCGCGCGCACCGCGCCGGACCAGTTGGCACTGACGGCCGTGGACGACGGTGCAGCGCCGGTCCTGACCTTGGAGTCGCTCACGGTGCGCCCGGTGGCCGCCCATCAGATCGCGGGGGCGCGCGCGGCGGACCGTGACGCGCTCTTCCGGCTGGTGTGGAAGACGACGGCGACGGTGCCGGGCGGTGTCGAAGGCGGCGGTGCCCTGCGTCCCGCTGTGGTGGCGCCTGCCGGGGAGCCGCTGGGGACGGCGCTGGCGGGGGCGTTGTCCGGGGTGCCCGGGGTGCCCGGGGTGTCCAGGGTTTCGGTGCGGGATACGTTCACCGCGCTGCGGGACGCCGTGGCGGCGGGGGGCGAGGTGCCGGATGTCGTGCTCGTCGTGTGCTCCACCTCCCGTGACAGTGCCGTGTGCTCCACCTCCGGTGAACGTACGGGTGGCGATGCGGCCGCAGGGGCGCGGGCTGCTGCCGTGTCCCTCCTGTCGCTGCTCAAGGAATGGCTCGACGATCCGGAGTTCGCGGCGAGCCGTCTCGTCGTCGTGACGCGGGGTGCGGTCGCCATGCGACCGGGCGAAGATGCCGGTGATCTGCCGGGAGCGTCGTTGTGGGGCCTGGTGCGCAGCGCGCAGGCCGAGAACCCCGGTCGCCTCACACTGCTCGACGTCGACTTCCTGGAGCCTTCGCTCGCGGCGCTTTCGGACGTACTGGCTTCCGTTGAACCGGAGTTGGCGCTTCGGGGCGGTCAGGTGTACGTGCCTCGGCTCGTGCGCGACGAGGCCTCGGCGCGGCTCACTCCGCCGGTCGGCTCACCGACATGGCGGCTGGCTTCAGCCGAAGGGGCGAGCGCGGGGCGGCAGTTGGCCCTTGTTGATGCGCCCGAGGCGAGGAGGGCGTTGGAGCCGCACGAGGTGCGGGTGGCGCTGCGGGCCGCCGTCGCGCCGGATGAGGGGCCGCTCGGCACGGGCCTCGTCGAGGGCGCCGGTGTCGTGACGGAGGTCGGCGGCGAGGACGGGTCCTTGGCTGTGGGCGACCGGGTGATGGGTCTGTTCGACGTGGCGGGGCCGGTGGCCGTCGCCGATGCCGATGTGCTCATACCGGTGCCGTACGGGTGGAGTTGGGCGCAGGCGGCGGGGTCCGTAGGCGCCTATGTGGCGGCGTACCACGTCCTGGCGGATGTTGTCGCGCCCGGCGTTCCCGTCGTACCCGATGTGCCCGTCGGGCCGCACGGTGGCGCTGTTGGTGCTTCGCTGCACGTTGAAGAGGGAGTCGGTCCCGTCGGCCGGGCCGTGCTGCGGCTCGTGGCGTGCCGGGAGGCGGAGGGCATCGGCGGGGGCGTGTCGGTCTGCGACGTGGGCGGCGAGCAGGTGCCCGACATCGTCATCGCGCACGAGGACCGGGAGGATCGGGAGGACCGGAAGGACCGGAAGGACCAGGAGGACCGGGAGGGCCAGCAGGGCTTGGGCGGCCGGGAGGGCGCGACCGCGGCCGGTGCGAGGGCCTTGGTCGTCCGCCGGGCGGCCGACTCGGACGCGGGGCAGGCCGTCGCGCCGCCCGAGCCCGGACGCGTACGGGAAATCCTCGCCACACTGGCCCGGTTGAGCCGCGACGGCGCCCTGGAACCGCTGGACGTCAGCGTGTGGGACGTACGGCAGGCGCCCGCGGCGCCGCAATACGCGCCCGGCTCGACGGCCCCGGCAGGCTCGACGATCCCGGTGGCCTCAGGGGCCTCAGCGGCCTCGGTGGCCTCGGTGGCCTCAGCGGGCACCACCGTGTTCACGCTGCCCGTCCCCTTCGACCCCGACGGCACCGTACTGATCACCGGCGGTACCGGCGCCCTAGGCGCCCTCACGGCCCGCCATCTGGTGACCCGCCACGGCGCCCGGCACCTGCTCCTGTCCAGCAAGCGCGGGGCCGACGCGCCGGGGGCCCTGGAGCTGGCGGCCGACCTCTCCGCGCTCGGCGCGCGGGTCGCCTTCGCCGCCTGCGACCCGGGCGACCGGGACGCGGCCGCCGCCCTCCTGGACTCCGTGTCCGCGGAGCATCCGCTGACCGCCGTCTTCCACTGCGCGGGCACCGTGAGCGACGCGGTGGTGCAGAACCTCACGGCCGAGCAGGTCGAGGAGGTGATGCGAGTGAAGGCGGACGCCGCGTGGCACCTGCACGAGCTGACGCGGGACGCGGACCTGTCCGCGTTCGTGCTGTACTCCTCGGTCGCCGGGCTGCTCGGCGGCCCCGGCCAGGGCAGCTATACGGCCGCCAACGCCTTCCTCGACGCACTCGCCCGGCACCGGCACGACGGCGGGGCCGCGGCGACCTCCCTGGCGTGGGGCTACTGGGATCTGGAGAGCGGCATGTCGGGCCGGCTCACCGATGCCGACCGGGCGCGCCACGCCCGGGCCGGAGTGGTCGGGCTCACCGTCGACGAGGGGCTCGCCCTGCTCGACAGCGCGTGGTCCGGCGGCCTGCCGTTGTACGCGCCGGTCCGTCTGGACCTGGCCCGGATGCGTCGGCAGGCGCAGAGCCACCCCGCGCCCGCCCTTCTGCAGGACCTGGTGCGCGGCGGGGGCAGGAGCAGCGGTTCTACCGGTTCGGCGGGGGCGTCCGCGCTCCTCAAGGCGCTCGGCGGGATGTCCGACGCGGAGCGGGAGGAGGCGCTGCTCGACCTCGTGCGCACGCACATCGCGGCGGTCCTCGGGTACGAGGCGGCCACGCCCGTCAACGCGACGCAGGGGCTTCGGGAGCTGGGCTTCGACTCGCTGACCGCGGTGGAGCTGCGCAACCGGCTCTCGGTGGCGACCGGTCTGAAGCTGCCCGCCACGTTCGTCTTCGACCACCCCAATCCGGCGGAGCTCGCCGCGCATCTGGGGCAGGAACTCGCTCCGCGGGCGGCGGATCCGCTCGCGGACGTCCTGGCGGAGTTCGAGCGTTTGGAGAGCTCTCTGCTCTCGGTCTCCTCGCAGGACGGCACGGCACGGGCCGAGCTGGCGGGACGGCTGCGCGCCACGCTGGCCCGGCTCGACGTGCCGGAGCGGGCAGCCGATGAGGCGGCGGTGTCCGCCCGTATCCAGGACGCGTCGGCGGACGAGATCTTCGCGTTCATCGACCGGGACCTCGGCAAGGACAGCGGCAGCGGCAACAGCATCGGCGTCGGCAAGGACAGCGGCAACGGACAGGCAGTGGAGGGACAGCGATGAACGAGTTCGCCCGCAAGAAGCGCGCCCAGGAGCTCAGCCGTCGCGTCAACGCCGGGGATCTGGACGCGATCGTCGAGCTGTACGCGCCCGACGCCGTACTGGAGGATCCGGTCGGCCACCCGCCCGTCACCGGGCACGACGCGCTGCGCGCCCACTACGAGCGCCTCCTCTCCGCCCGCATACGGGAGGAGGCGGCCGAACCCGTCGCCGGGCAGGACGCCGCGCACGCGCTGATCCAGGTCACCTCCGCCATGGACTATCTGCCCCTGGGCCCGCTGTACGCGGAGCGGGGCTGGCTCAAGATCCCCGACGCCCCGGAGACGGCGCGCATCCAGCGCACGGCGATGCTCGTGATCCGCATGGACGCGTCCGGCCTCGTCCGGCATCTGAAGTCGTATTGGGGCACATCTGATCTCACGGTCCTCGGCTGAACCGCAGGCCGAGGCCTCACCCTTCCTGGAGGTGCGATGCCCGACGAGGCCGCGCGAAAGCAGATGGCCGTCGACTACGCCGAGCGGATCAACGCCGGTGACATCGAGGGTGTCCTCGACCTGTTCACGGACGACATCGTCTTCGAGGACCCCGTGGGGCGGCCGCCGATGGTGGGCAAGGACGATCTGCGCAGGCACCTCGAACTGGCGGTCTCCTGCGGTACGCACGAGGTGCCTGACCCGCCGGTGACGTCGATGGACGACCGTTTCGTGGTGACGCCGACGACGGTCACCGTGCAGCGGCCCCGGCCGATGACCTTCCGCATCGTCGGCATCGTCGAACTCGACGAGAACGGCCTCGGCCGCCGGGTCCAGGCGTTCTGGGGAGTGACGGACGTGACCATGGACGAGCCCGTCGGCCCCCAGCGGTCCACCGACGCCACGCAGTCCACCGACGCCACGCAGTCCACCGGCGCCACGCAGCCCGCCAACGCCACGCAGCCCGCCGACGCCACGCACCCCGACGCCACCACGCACCCCGAAGGGATCCGCGCGTGACCACCACCCGACCCGCACACGCCGTCGTACTGGGCGCCAGCATGGCAGGCACCCTCGCGGCCCACGCCCTGGCCCGCCACGTGGACGCCGTCACCGTCGTCGAACGCGACGCGCTGCCCGAGGAGCCGCAGCACCGCAAGGGGGTCCCGCAGGGCCGCCACGCCCACCTGCTGTGGTCCAACGGCGCCCGGCTCATCGAGGAGATGCTGCCCGGCACTACCGACCGGCTCCTAGCGGCCGGCGCCCGCCGCCTCGGCTTCCCCGAGGACCTGGTGACGCTGACCGGGCAGGGCTGGCAGCACCGCTTCCCCGCCACGCAGTTCGCGCTGGTCGCCAGCCGCCCGCTGCTCGACCTGACCGTGCGCCGCCAAGCACTCGCGGCGGGCAACATCACCGTCCGGCAGCGCACCGAGGCCGTCGAGCTGACGGGCGGGGACCGCCGGGTCACCGGTGTCGTCGTCCGCGAGGTCGACGGCGGCGGGCAGGAAACACTGGACGCCGACCTGGTGATCGACGCCACCGGCCGTGGCTCCCGCCTCAAGCAGTGGCTGTCCGCGCTCGGGGTCCCCGCCCTCGAGGAGGACGTCGTCGACGCGGGCGTCGCCTACGCCACCCGGCTCTTCCAGGCCCCGCCAGGCGCGACCACCCGCTTCCCTGCAGTGAACATCGCCGCCGACGACAGGGTGCGCGAACCCGGCCGTTTCGGCGTGGTCTACCCCATCGAGGGCGGCCGCTGGCTCGCGACGCTCTCCTGCACACGCGGCGCCCAACTCCCTACCAGGGAAGACGAGTTCATACCGTTCGCCGAAAAGCTGAACCATCCGGTCGTCGCCGAGCTGCTCCGCGGCGCCGAGCCGCTCACCCCTGTCTACGGCTCGCGCTCCGGGGCGAACCGCCGCCTGTACCCGGAGCGGCTGGAACAGTGGCCCGACGGTCTGCTCGTCGTCGGCGACTCGCTGACCGCGTTCAACCCGATCTACGGACACGGTATGAGCTCGGCGGCGCGCTGCGCGGACACGATCGACCGCGAGTTCGACCGCGAGTTCGACCGCGAGTTCGACCGCGAGTCAGAGCGGAGCCCGCATGACGGGGCCGGGTTCACCCTCGCCCTCCAGAAGGCGATCGGCGCGGCGGTCGACGACCCGTGGATCCTGGCCGCGACCAAAGACATCGACTACGTCAACTGCCGGGTGTCCGCGACGGATCCGCGGCTCATCGGCGTGGACACCGCGCAGCGCCTGCGGTTCGCCGAAGCAATCACCGCGGCGTCGATCCGCTCACCGAAGGCGTCGGAGATCGTCACGGACGTGATGAGCCTGAACGCGCCGCAGACCGAACTGGGCTCCAACCGCTTCCTGATGGCGATGCGCGCCGACGAACGGCTTCCGGAGCTGGCCGCGCCGCCGTTCCACCCGGAGGAGCTGGATGTGGTGAACCTGGACGCGGCGACGATCGCGCCGGAGGCCGTGCGGTCCTGATTGCCCTCTTGCTACGCCGACGGCTCCCCCTTCCAGTCAGCGGGCCGTACGGATACGGATCGGACCGCGGGCCTCTGCCGGGTCGACGGGGCGGCCGGACTGGGTGATTTCCACCTCGCCGGACGTGACCAGGCGCCGGGCCGCGCGGCGGGCCGGTTCCATGAGATCGCGCCAGCCGTCGTCGTCTCCGTCGTACACCGCCCGCGCGGCGTCCGACGGGCAGATCGTCGCGGTCGGACCACGACGCTCCAACAGTTCCAGAATGGCTCGTTCCAAGCGCTGGTCCATGTGCCGGCCCATGTGCCCATCGGTGTGCGTCACCGCGTCAGTGTCGCACCGGACCTCCGGTACACCGCGGATTCGTCAGTCCAAGGCCGCCTGCAAGTCCGGCCGCTTGACGTCGAGCTTGCGGTAGATCCGGGTCAGGTGCTGTTCCACGGTGCTGACCGTGACGCACAGCTTCCGCGAGATCTCGCGGTTGGTGAACCCGTCGGCGGCCAGCTCCGCCACCCGGCGTTCCGCGCCGGTCAGCTCGGCGTCCGGGTCGGGGGTGACGGGCTGCTGTTCCGCGGTCTCGGGGACGGTGCCGGGGGCGGGCTCGCTGCCCCAGCGCCGGGCCAGGAGCTGCGCTTTGCGGGCCAGCAGCCGAGCCCGCTCCGCCTCGCCGCCCTCGCGTACGGCGACACTCTGGTCGGCGACGGCGCGCGCCAGCTCGAAGGGGTCGCCGCTCTCCCGGAGCACCGCCACGGCCTCGTCGAGGAGCTCCACCCGTACGGAGGCGGGGGACGTGGCCGCCCGCAGGCGCAGCGCCATCCCTCGCGTGCGTCCGCCCTGCGGGGCGGGCAGCACGAGCTGCGCGTCGACGAGCTGGCGGGCCAGCAGCGATTCGCCGAGCGCCAGGTACGCTTCGGCGGCGCCGAGGCGCCAGGCCTCCAGCGCGGGCAGGTCCACGCCCCAGCTGCTCATCCGCGTCCCGCAGGCGTAGAAGTCGCACAGCGCCGCGTAGTGGCAGCCGGTGGCGAGGTGGTAGCGGCCCCGCGCCGCCAGGTAGTGCAGTCCGGGGCGGGCCTGGAAGACCGACTGCGGTACGGGCCTCTCCAGCAGGGCCGCCGCTCCGTCCACGTCGCCCAGAGCCGACTTGGCCTGTACGGCGGCGGCCAGGGGCAGGCCGATCGCGGCGCCCCAGCCCTTGGGCCCGAGCAGGGCGAGCGCGGTTGCGGCGCGGCCCTCCGCCGCCGCGGGGTCGCCCTGCCTCAGGTGGATCAGGGCGCGCCACGCGTGGAACAGCGCCTGCCAGGTGGGGCTGTTGCATTCGGCCGCCTGGGCGGGGAGCCCGTCGCACCAGGCGGCCGCCCGGTGCGGCCGGTCCCGGTAGGTGAGTGCGGCCAGGGCTGCGGACTGGACGGCGACCGTGCGGGGGCCGAGGCGGTAGCGGTTCAGGGCGCGCTCGGCGGCGTCGACGGCATCGTGTTCGCCGCCGTGCAGCAGCTCGTTCATGAGCGTGCCGGAGCCCTGCAGTTCGGGGGTGGCCGCGGGCGGCGCGGAACGCTGTGAGGACAGGACGCCCGAGCCCAGGCGCTCCTTGACATGCCCGGGGTAGAGGTAGGCGCCCCAGAGCCACGGGGTGTCGAGGTCCGCGGCATTGACCGACGGCGCGCCGCCCGGGTTCGGGCCGGTGAGCGCGTCCATGGCGGCCAAGCCCTCTTCCACCCGGCCGTGCCAGAGGAGGTGGGTGGGCAGGGGTGGGGTGGTGATGGGTGCGGGGAGCTCGGAAGCGGCGGTGGGGGTGGAGGTGGGTGCGGGCAGGTGGCGGAGGACTTTTGCCGGGTCCAGGCGCCATTCCGCGTCGGCGAGCGCGCCGACGATCACTGCCAGCTGCTCGGCGCTCCGGCACCGTTGATGGGCGGCACGCAGGTAGCCCACGCCCGTCTCCACTTGGTCCTCGTCGAGGGCGAGTTGGGCGGCCTCCTGGAAGACGGGCACTGCCCAGGGCGTGTCCGAACGGTCGGCGGCCACTAGGTGCGCGGCGACCTCGGTGGCCGGAGCGCCCTCCTCGTGGAGGAGTGCGGCCACTCGTCCGTGCAGCGCGCCGCGCTCTTCGGGCGGCGTTCCGTCCAGGACCGCCGCTGCGAAGGATGGGTGGCACAGACGCCCGTCGTGCAGCACTTCCGCGGCGGTCAGCTGGTGCTTGGCCCGAGCGAGGGACACGGCGTCGACCTTGGCGTTGGTGTTGGTGTTGGCGTTGGTGTTGGTGTTGGTGTTGATGTTGGCGTTGGCGTCCAGAAGCCGTTCGACCAGGGCCGGGCCCGCGGCATGCTCTCCCAGGGCTGCGACGGCGCGCGCCACCAGGGTGACCGGCGCCTCGTGCCGGTACAGGAAGCTGAGCACCGCGCGCCCGTACGCTTCCCCGGGGCCGCCCGCCGTGCGGTGGTCGTCGGCCAGCGCCTGGACGAGGTGCGGGTGGCCCGCGCTCATGGCGTGGACGGCGGGCGTGAGGTCCTGGGCCGTTCGCTCGTCCAGATGCCGGGCGAGCACGGCTTCCACTCCTGCCTTCGACAGGGGTTCCAGGTGGATCCGCCGCAACACCGGTTCGTGCAGGAGCTCGCTTGCGAGCAGGGCGTTCCCCGCCTTCTGCCGGGCGTACTCGGTGAACACCAGGTGCAGGCGCGCCGACCGCAGCCGACGGGCCACGTACAGCAGGCACTGCAGCGAGGCCGCGTCGGCGTGGTGCGCGTCGTCGACGGCGACCACGACGGGACGCTCGTCCAGCAGACCGCGCAGCATTCCGTACAGCCCTCGGAGGACGGGGGCAGGCGCGGCAGGTACCGGGCCACCTTCTGTGCCCCTGTAGCCGTGCGCACCATGAGAGGCGTGCGCACCATAGGAGGCGTGCGCACCATAGGCGTCCCCATCGCCGATCCACGCCAGCACGCGTTCGGCCTGCGCGGCGGGCAGGCCGGGGCTGTCCAGCAGCTGTTCCAGGACGCCCAGCCGCAGGTCGCGCTCGGCTCGGCAGGCGGTGGCGGTCAGCACCAGGGCTTCGGCGCCGAGGCGGTCCGTCCAGGCGCGCAGCAACGCGGTCTTCCCCGTGCCCACCGCGCCGCTGAGCACCACCAAGCTGCCGCGGGCGTCCGGGGAACCGTCGAACGCGCTCCGCAGGGCCGCCAGTTCCCCGGCCCGTTCCACCAGCTTCACCAGCTTCACCGCGTGCCCCACTCGCGGTCGATCAACGCGAACATGTCGTCGGCGCTCGCCGCCGTCAGGTCCTGCCCCTCACCCTGCGTGTCCTGCTCTGCGGGACCGGCCGCCCCGACGGCGGCGTCGGGCTGCTTCCACAGCAGGGCCTGCAGGCGCCGGATCAGACCCTTGCGGCGCGGATCGTCCACCGCGAGTCCGGCGAGGGCGGCCTCCAGGTCGT
Organism: Streptomyces sp. NPDC046465; assembly: GCF_040646035.1. NCBI lineage: Bacteria > Bacillati > Actinomycetota > Actinomycetes > Kitasatosporales > Streptomycetaceae > Streptomyces > Streptomyces sp. NPDC046465. The sequence continues at coordinate 10,542 of NZ_JBEYZK010000043.1, read as the reverse complement.
CCAGGTGGGCGGCGACCGGAAGCTCTCCCGCACCGCCGTCGGGCAGGACCCTCGCCAACAGGTGTTCCGCGAGGGCGCGGGGCGTCGGATAGTCGTAGACCATCGTGGCGGGCAGGCGGAGCCCGGTGGCGGCACGCAGCCGGTTGCGCAGCTCCACGACCACAAGGGAATCGAAGCCGAGGTCCTTGAACGCCTTCTCCGCTTCCACCTCCTGGCCCGGTTCGTACCGGAGGACCGCGGCCACCTGCTTGCGCACGACCTCCAGGAGCACGGCTGTCCGCTCACGCACGGGGAGGGCAGTCAGTTCACGGCGTAGCGCCGCCGCGTTCTCCGACCCCTCGGCGGTGTCCGATGCGGCGTCGAGGACCCGTACGGCCGCGGGGACTCCGTCGAGCAGCCGGGCCGGGCGGGCCAGTGTGAACAGCGGCGCGAACCGTTCCCACTCGATGTCGGCGACCAACGTGTGTCCCTTGCCGCCGCCGAGCGCCGCATGCAGGGCGTCGAGCGCCAACTTCGGTTCCAGCGGGGGAAGTCCCTGCCGACGGGACAGCCCGGCGGCGCTGCGCGCCGACTCCCCGTCGTCCGGCAGATCCCAGATGCCCCAGCCCACGGAGACCGTACGAGGGCCCTCGGCGCCGGGCTGTCGCGTCAGTGCGAGTGCGTCGAGGTAGGCGTTGGCTGCGGCGTACGCGCCGTGCTCCCTGCTGCCGAGGGTCGCTGCTACGGAGGAGAAATACAGGATGGTGTCGACCGTTCCGGTTCCGGTGCCGGTGCCAGTACCCGTCTCCGCCTCAGCCTCCGCCTCCGCCTCCGTTGGTTGCGGTGCTGGGATCGTCAATTGGCCCAGCTTCACGGCGACGGAGGCCGCCTCGCCGAGTTCCTCGGGTGTGACCTCCGTCAGCGGGGCGAGCCGGCCGGGCAGGGACGTGTGAATGACGGTCCGTATCGGTATGTCGTCCGTCAGCTCGGCGAGCGCCCGCGATACCGCTCCCCGGCCATCTCCCGGGCTGCCCTCGATGATCGTCAACGCGGCCCCGTACTGGGCTGCTTCAGCCGCGAGTTCGCCGTCCCGCCGACTGTCTTCGGGGCTCGTGTCCAGGAGTACGACGTGTTCGGCGCCGGACGCGGCGAGCCACCGTACGACCTGGTCCGCCAGGTGGCCGACGCCCCCCGTGACCAGGACTGCACCGTGCGGCCGCCAGTCGCCCGCGGCCTCCTCACCGGTGGCCGCATCGGACACCAGGCGACGGCCGAGGACCCCGCCCCGCCGCAGTGCGACCTGATCCTCGCCGCTGTCGCCGCACAGCACCGCGTACAGCGCGCCCCCATCGAGTGCGTCCGGGTCGGCGGGCAGGTCCAGCAAGCCACCCCAGAGCTCCGGGTGCTCCAGGGCAGCGACCCGGCCGAGGCCCCACACCGGGGCCTGCGACGGGGCGACGACCGGATCGGTGTCGCCGCACGAGACGGCGCCGCGGGTCGCACACCACAGGGGCGCTGCCAGGCCCGCGTCCAGCAGGCCCTGCACCAGTGTCAAGGTGTCCGCCAGGCCGCGCCCCGGGGCTTCGCCGTTCCGGCCGGGCGCCTTTGGCCCCTCGTCTAGGGCCAGCAGGGACAGCACTCCGGCGAGCGGTACGTCGTCCGGGAGGCCGGACTGCCGAGTCCGGAGCAGGTCCGCCAGATCCGCCCGCCCGGCGCCCGGGCCGACCTCCATGAGATCGACATGGGCACCGCCGTCCTCCAGCGCTCGGGCACACACCTGCGACCAGGCTCCGGACTCGGCTCCGGCTCCCGATCCTGCTCCTGCTCCGGCTCCGGCTCCGGTCGTGGGGGCCACGATCAACCAGGCGCCGGGGCCTGGCGCGCCTGTTACGTCCGTGGCGTCCGTCGCGTCCGTGTTGGAAGGTGCTGCCGTTGACGAGAGGTCCGTGCGCTGCCAGTCGACGCGGTACCTCCACCCGTCGACGATCGACCGTTCACGCCGCTCGCGCCGCCACGCCGACAGCGCCGGGAACACCGTCTTCAACGCGGACCGGTGCTCGTCGTCCTGGAGGCGCAGGGTGTCGCACAGCGCCTGCACGTCCGCCCCCTCGACGGCAGCCCAGAACCCGGCCGCCTCCTCGTCCGCCTGCGGAACGGCCGTCGGCGCCGCGATGTCCGCCAACCAGAAACGCCGCCCTTGGAAGGGGTAGGTGGGCAGGTCCACGGTGCGGGGCGCGGGATCGGCCGGGAAGTACGCCGACCAGTCCACCGCGATCCCCGCCGTGTGCAGGCGGCCCATGGCTTGTGCGAAGGCGACCTCGTCCGGCTGGGCGGAGTGGAGGGAGGCGGTGACGATCGGCTCCCGGACGTCGTCCTCGGCGTCGGCGTGAGTGCCGGTTTCGGTGTCGGTGTCGGTGTCGGTGTCGAGGGTGTGCTGGGCGGCGGTGGCCAGTACGGGGCCTGGGCCCAGTTCGATGAATGCCGATGCCTGCGGGGCCACTTGGGCGATGGCGGGCTGGAAGAGTACGGGTTGGCGCACATGCCGCACCCAGTACTCCGGGCACGCGATCTCCTCACCGGCCCGCTCACCCGAAACATTACTGATCAACGCAACCGACGGCCGCCGGAACTCCACCCCACCCAACACCTCAGCGAACTCCGCCAACATCGGCTCCATCAACACCGAATGAAACCCATGACTCACCGCCAACGCCTTCGTCCTACGACCCCGCTCCCGCCACCCCGCAGCAACCCGCTCCACCTCAACCAACGGACCCGAAATCACCGTCGAATCCGGCGTATTGACCGCCGCCACACTCACCGCGGAACCCACCAGCCCCACCGCCAGCTCCTCGGGCGTGGCCTGCACCGCACACATCCCACCACCCACAGGCAACCCACCCATCAACCGGGCACGCGCCCCCACCACCCGGCACGCATCCTCAAGCGAGAACACCCCCGCCACATACGCCGCCGCAATCTCCCCCACCGAATGCCCCACCACCACATCCGGCCGCACCCCCACCCACTCCCACAACCCGACCAAACCCACCTGCAACGCAAACAACCCCGCCTGCGCCCACATCGTCTGATCCAACCGCTCCTCGGGGCCCTGGAACACCGCCTCCTTCAGCTCACCAGGCGCAACCCCCAACGGCCCCTTCAACAACCCGCACACCTCATCGAACGCCCCCGCAAACACCGGGAAACGCTCATACAACCCCGCCCCCATACCCACCAACTGACTGCCCTGACCACTGAACAGCCAGACCACATCACCACCAGCACGCACAGACGAGGAAGGCGGCCCGACCAACGCCGAATGCGACTCACCCGCCGCCAACGCTTCCAGAGCAGCCACCGCCTCGGCCCGCTCAGCAGCCACCACCACGGCTCGGTGCTCATGCAGGGCTCGCGTCGTCAGCAGCGACCATCCGACCTCGACGGGGTCGTCCAACTCGACATCGGAAGCTACACGTTCAGCCAGCGCACCGGCTTGGGCCCGCAGCGCTTCATGGCCGCGCGCGGAGACCACCCACGGCACCGCCCGCGCCTCCCTCTCCTCTGTGTCGACGCCCGCGTTCGCGCTCGCATCGGCATCGGCATCGGCATCGGCATCGGCATCCGAGGGTGCGGGGGCCTGTTCCACGATCAGGTGGGCGTTGGTGCCGCTGATGCCGAAGGAGGAGACACCCGCCCGGCGCGGGCGGTCGCTGGGGGGCCACGGCACGGGGTCGGTGAGCAGCCGCACTCCCCCGTCCTCCCAGTCCACATGCGGCGTGGGCCGGTCGATGTGCAGGGAGGCCGGGAGCTGGCCGTGGCGCATCGCCATGACCATCTTGATGACACCGGCCACACCTGCGGCGGCCTGCGTGTGGCCGATGTTCGACTTCACGGAACCGAGCCACAGCGGCCGGTCGGCCGGTCGTTCCTTCCCGTATGTTGCGAGGAGCGCGTTACCCTCGATCGGGTCGCCGAGCGTGGTCCCCGTGCCGTGCGCCTCCACGGCGTCGACGGCGTCCGGGGTGACGCGAGCATTGGCCAGGGCCTGGCGGATCACTCGTTCCTGGGCCACGTCGTTGGGGGCGGTCAGGCCGTTGCTCGCGCCGTCCTGGTTGACGGCTGATCCCCGTACTACGCCGAGCACTTGATGTCCGTTGCGGCGTGCGTCGGAGAGACGTTCCAGGAGGATCAGGCCGACGCCCTCGGAGAAGCCGGTGCCGTCGGCGGCCTCGGCGAACGGCTTGCACCGGCCGTCCGGGGCCAGGCCGCGCTGACGGGAGAACTCCACGAAGGCAGTGGGCGTCGACAGTACGGTCACGCCGCCCGCCAGAGCCAGGTTGCAGTCGCCCTGCCGCAGGGCCTGGCACGCCAGGTGGATCGCCACGAGCGACGCCGAACAGGCCGTGTCCAGCGTCACCGCCGGGCCTTCCAGGCCGAAGGTGTAGGCGATGCGACCGGAGATGACGCTGGACAGGGTGCCCGTGGTGGCATACCCCTCGACCTCCGGCGGCACCTGTCCGCCCGACATGTGATCCTGGCTCGACACACCCGCGTACACACCTGTGAGCGTGTCCTTGAGCATGGCCGGGTCGATCCCCGCCCGCTCGAACAGCTCCCAGGACACTTCGAGGAGCACCCGCTGCTGCGGGTCCGCGGCAAGCGCCTCGCGCGGATTGACGCCGAAGAAGTCGGCGTCGAAGCGTGCCGCGTCCCGCAGGAACCCGGCCTCCCGCACGTAGGTCGTGCCCGGGTGGTCGGGGTCGGGGTGGTAGAGGCCGCCCAGGTCCCAGCCGCGGTCGGTGGGGAACTCCTCGATGGCGTCGCCGCCCGAGGCGACCAGGTCCCACAGCTGTTCCGGTGACGTGACACCGCCCGGGTACCGGCAGGCCATCGCCACGATGGCCACCGGTTCCCGCTGCCGCTCCTCCATATCGCGCAGGCGCTGACGGGTCTGCCCGAGATCCGCCGTCACTCGCTTCAGATAGTGGCGAAGCTTGTCCTCCGTACCCGGTGTGTCGTGCGTACCCGGCATGTCTTCTCCACTCCTGATCAAGAAGGCAGTTCTCGGTCGATCAGCTCGAAGAGTTCGTCGTCCGACGCGGACTCGAGGTCTCCGTTCTCGCCCGCGTCACCGTCACCGTCACCGTTCCCGTCGGCGGCGCCCGCCCCGCGCGCACCGGTCGCGGCGTCGTCCAGGCGCCACAGCAGGTTCTGCAAACGTGCCGCAAGGCGGCCACGCGTGTTCTCGTCGTGCGCGTGCCCCGTGATCGCCGTCTCCAGCTTGTCCAGCTCGCCGAAGAGCGGTGCGGCCGGATCGGCTCCGGCGGGGCAGAGCTGTGTGCGCAGCTCGGCGGCGATGGCTGACGGGGTGGGGTGCCGGAAGATGAACGTGGCGGGCAGGCGCAGGCCGGTGGCGGCCGAGAGGCGGTTGCGCAGTTCGACCGCGGTGAGCGAGTCGAAGCCGAGGTCCTGGAAGGGGGCGTCGGCGCGCACGGCGTCGGTGCCGGTGTGCCCCAGGACCGCCGCCGCGTGTGTCCGTACCAGTTCGAGCAGGGTGCGGTGCTGTTCGTCCACGGTCAGCGCGGACAGCTTCCCCGCCCAGTCGATGTCCTGTCGGACGGTGGAGGCCGTCGGCCGTGCGGAGGCCCGGCTCCCGGCGAACGCGCGGAGGAGGGCGGGCAGGGACGAGGCGGGCCGGCCCGCCAGGATGCGGGTGTCGAGGTCGGCGGCGACCAGGTGGGCCCGGCCGTGGTGGCGTGCGGTGTCCAACAGTGCCAGGCCGTGTTCGTTGGTCATGGCCTTGACGCCGATGCGGCTCATCCGGGCGATGTCGGTGTTGCTGAGTCCGCCGGACATGCCGCCCTGTCCGCGACTACCGTCCGGGTCACTCCCCGGGGCCCTCCCCGAGTCGCTCCCCGGGGCGCCTGTCCGGTCGTGCGATGCCTCCCACAGCCCCCAGCCGACGGACAGACCCGCCAGCCCCTCCGACCGGCGACGCTGCATCAACGCATCGCAATACGCGTTCGCAGCAGCGTAGTTGGCCTGCCCCGGACTGCCGAGCGTCGCGGCGGCCGAGGAGAACACGACGAACAGCCCCAACCGCATCCCACGCGTCGCCTCGTGCAGGTTCTCCGCGGCACCAGCCTTGGCCGCCCACACCCGCGCCAGCCCCTCCGACGTCTGCGCGGTCACCACCGCATCCTCCAGCACACCCGCCGCATGCACGACACCCGTCAACGGATGTGAGGGATCGGTCTTGCCCACCAACTCCGCCACCGCCGCCGCATCACCGACATCGGCCGCAACGATGCTGACCTCGGCGCCCAACGCGCTCAGCCTGTCCGCCAAATCGGCGCCGCCCGGCGCCTCGGGACCGCTTCGGCTGGCCAGCAGCAGATGCCGTACACCCCACTCCCGCACCAGATGCTCAGCCACCACCTGCCCCAGCACACCGGTACCGCCAGTGACCAACACCGTGCCCTCAGGATCGAGGGCAGGCAAAATCTCCAACACCAGCTTGCCGGTGTGCCTCGCCTGACTCATGAACCGGAACGCTTCCCGTGCCTGGTCCAGCGGCCAAGAACGCACCGGCAACGGCTCGAGGTCACCGGAGGCGAACCTCTCGCCCAGCTCCCGCATCATGACCTCAATACGGTCGGGCCCCGCATCGGTGACGAGATCGTAGACGGTGTACGTGACGCCCGCGTACGCCGCGGCCACGGCCCCGGAGGTACGGAGATCGGTCTTGCCCATCTCCAAAAACCGACCACCCTCGCCGAGCAACCGCAAGGAAGCATCGATGAACTCACCCGTGAGGCTGTTGAGCACGACATCCACGCCGCACCCACCGGTGGCCTCCCGGATGACGTCCTCGAAACCCAGGTCACGGGAAGACGCCCGGTGGGCGGCATCGACCCCCATCTCCTCCAGTACGGAATGCTTGGCCGGACTCGCCGTGGCAAACACCTCAGCCCCGAGATACCGGGCAATCCGCACCGCCGCCATGCCCACACCACCCGTACCGGCATGGACCAACACCCGCTCACCCGCCCGAAGACCGGCCAACCCCACCAACCCGTACCAAGCCGTCAGATACGCAACGGGCATACCTGCCGCTTGCCGCATGTCCCAGCCCTGCGGGACCGGCGCCACCATACGTGTGTCGGCCACGGCCATGGGACCGAAGGAGCCGTGTAGGACGCCCATGACGTGGTCGCCGACCGACAGGCGGGTGACGTCGGGCCCCACCTCCGTCACGACACCGGCGCCTTCACCGCCCAGGCCGATCTGGCCCGGGACCATACCGAGGCTGACCAGGACGTCACGGAAGTTGATGCCTCCGGCGTGGATGTCGAGGCGCACCTGGCCGGGGGCGAGAGGTTCCTGGAGTTCCGGGCAGGCGACCGGGGCCACGCTCTCCAGTGTCTCGGCACTTCCCTTGTCCAGCCGCCAGGCACGCCCGTCGGGTACCGCGGCCAACGCGCCACCGGTCGCGCGGACGAGCCGGGGCACAAACACCTTTCCTTCGCGCAGGGCGAGTTGAGCTTCGCCGAGGTCCTCGATGGCCTCACGCAGTACGGCCTGCGGAAGGTCGCCGTTCTCCACAGCGTTGCAGCCGTCGACGTCGAGCAAGGCGAGCCGTTCCGGGTTCTCCGACTGGGCACTGCGGACCAGGCCCCACACCGCCGCTGCGGACGCATCCACCTCATCGGCCCCGTCGACGGCCACGGCTACGGCTCCACGCGTCACGAACAACAGACGGGACCGCGCCAGCTCCGGGGCCGCCAGGAACTCCTGCACCAGCGCCAACACCCGCTGCACAGCTGACAGACCCTCGTCGGCCGGGGCGTCGACGGAAGTGATGACGGGGGCGGTGACGGGGACGACGACGGCCCACGGGACTTCGCCACCGGCCCGCACCATGTCGACCAGCCCGGCGACACCGTCCGTCAGCCCGACCCAGCCGCTGCCATCCCCGTCACCTGCCCGTGCCTTCGTCCCTGCGTCGGTTTCTGCGTCGGTTTCTGCGTCGGTTCCCGCATCTGTTCCCGCATCCACCTGTGACGGCGGGAGCGGCGTCCAGTCCACCGCGAACAAACCCTCATCGCGCGCCTGTTGGCTTTGCAACTGCCCGATGTCGGCGGGGCGCATCGTCACCGAGGCGGCACTCAGAACGTTCACCCCGGTGCCATCGGTGACCAGTACCCGTACTTCCCGCTGAGCTTCGTCGTGCTCTCCGGGCGACAGACGCACCCGTACGGTGTCCGCGCCCGCGGCCCACAAGGAGACCTGATTCCAGGTGAACGGCAGCCAGATCTTGTCGTCACCCTGCGCCTCCCCGGGCCAGTCGAGCAGCAAGGCAGGGTGGAGGACGGCGTCCAGGAGGGTGGGGTGGATGCCGTATCCGTCGTGGGTTCCGGCGGCCTCGGGCAGCACCACCTCGGCCAGCAGATCGCGCCCGTCCCGCCATACGGCACGCAGGCCCTGGAACGCCGGACCGTACGCATATCCCGCATCCGCCACTCGCTCGTAGAAACCGGTGAGGTCGACGGGGGTGGCGCCTGCCGCGGGCCACACACCGGCCAGCCCCTCGCTCGTGGCGAGGGGAGCTTCGGGGGTGTCAGGGGTGCCGGGGGCTTCGGGGGCTTCGGGGGCGAGGACGCCGGTGGCGTGGCACACCCACACGTCATCCCCGGCCGCAGCATCGATGTCGGCATCCAGGCGGGTGTAAACCTCCACCCCACGACGCCCGTCCTCGCCCGCCTCATCCACCACCACCTGCACCCGCAGACCCGACGCCTCAGACACCACCACCGGCGCCCGCAACATCAACTCCTCCACCACCCCACAACCGACCTCATCACCCGCCCGCAACACCCACTCCACCAACGCAGCCCCCGGCACCAACACCACACCAGCCACCACGTGATCCACCAACCACGACACACCCGACCGCGACAAACGCCCCGTCAGCAGACACCCACCCCGACCCGCGAACTCCACCGCCACACCCAACAACGGATGCCCCGAAGCCACCAACCCCAGCCCCGCCACATCCCCACCACCGGCCCGCCCCGACAACCAGAACCGCTCCCGCTGAAACGCATACGTCGGCAGATCCACCACCCCCGGCGCCACCCCACCCGAGAACACCACCGACCAATCCACACCCACACCAGCCACATGCAGACGCCCCAACGCCTCCACAAACGCCAACTCCTCCCCCCGCCCACCAGCAAGCGAAGACACCAGCACCGGCTCAGCCCCAGCCGCCCCGGCCACGTCATCCAGGGTGTGCCGGGCAGCGGTGATCAACACAGGAGCAGGACCAAGCTCCACGAACACCCCAGCGTCCGACGCCACCTGGGCGATGGCAGGCTGGAACAGGACCGGCTGGCGCACATGCCGCACCCAGTACTCCGGGCACGCAATCTCCTCACCGGCCCGCTCACCCGAAACATTACTGATCAACGCAACCGACGGCCGCCGGAACTCCACCCCACCCAACACCTCAGCGAACTCCGCCAACATCGGCTCCATCAACACCGAATGAAACCCATGACTCACCGCCAACGCCTTCGTCCTACGACCCCTCCCCCGCCACCCCGCAGCAACCCGCTCCACCTCAACCAACGGACCCGAAATCACCGTCGAATCCGGCGTATTCACCGCCGCCACACTCACCGCGGAACCCACCAGCCCCACCGCCACCTCCTCCGGCGTGGCCTGCACCGCACACATCCCACCACCCACAGGCAACCCACCCATCAACCGGGCACGCACCCCCACCACCCGGCACGCATCCTCAAGCGAGAACACCCCCGCCACATACGCCGCCGCAACCTCCCCCACCGAATGCCCCACCACCACATCCGGCCGCACCCCCACCGACTCCCACAACCCGACCAAACCCACCTGCAACGCAAACAGCCCCGCCTGCGCCCACATCGTCTGATCCAACCGCTCCTCGGGGCCGTGAAACACCGCCTCCTTCAGCGAAGAGCCCAACTCCTCGTCCAACAATCCGCACACCTCATCGAACGCCCCCGCAAACACCGGGAAACGCTCATACAACCCCGCACCCATACCCACCAACTGACTGCCCTGGCCACTGAACAACCAGACCACATCACCGCTCGGGGTCGCCGCGTCCTCACGGGACTCGGTCAGGGCCGGGTGCGGCTCACCTGCGGCCAGCGCGTCGAGGCCCGCGAGGAGTTCGGGGCGGTCCCGACCTGCTATCACCGCGCGCTGCTCGAACAGGGAGCGCGAACGAAGCAGGGACCAGCCGACGTCCCGTACCGCCGTGGTCGGACCCGCCGTCACCGCACTGCTCAGGCGGCGTGCCTGGTCGCGCAGGGCCTGCGGGCTGCGCGCCGACAGCAGCCACGGAACCACCGCACCACCGTCACCCTCCCCGCCACCAACCGGGGAACCCACACCCACCAACTCGACTGTCGGTTCAGGGACATGCTCCAAAATCAGATGCGCATTCGTCCCCGAAGCACCAAACGACGACACCCCCGCACGACGCGGCCGCCCACCCACCTCCGGCCACAC
>NZ_JBEYZK010000042.1:0-31623 GCF_040646035.1 Streptomyces sp. NPDC046465 | reverse complement strand
GCTCCTCCCCCAGGCCTCAAGGGCCCGGGGGGACCCCCATCGAGGACTTCCCGGCGCCTTGCGATCGCACGCACCAGACGACGCCCGCTGATCCGGCCGGGGATATGACACAGGCTCTCAGCCGAAGACCGGGCCCGTGTACTTCTCGCCGGGACCCTGACCCGGCCCGTCGGCCACCAGCGAGGCCTCGCGGAACGCCAGCTGCAGCGACTTCAGGCCGTCACGCAGCGGCGCCGCGTGGAACGAGCTGATCTCCGTGGCGCTGGCGTCCATGAGGCCGGCCAGGGAGTGGATCAGCTTGCGGGCCTCGTCGAGGTCCTTGTGGCCCTCGCCGCCGTCGGCGAGGCCGAGGTTCACGGCGGCGGCGCTCATCAGGTGGACCGCCACCGTGGTGATCACCTCGACCGCGGGGACGTCCGCGATGTCACGCGTCAGGGTGTCGAAGTCGGGGGAGTCGCCTGCGGGGGACTCGGGGGTGGGGGTCGCGTCGCTCATGTCCCACACGATAAGCCGAGCCCCGGGCGGGCCGAGCCGCGGGAGCCGGTGCGCGCGCCGGTTCGCCCCACCCCCGCAGAGCTGCTAACCTTGTGTAACGACCGGCTGGATACCCGCGTGTCAACGCAAGGATCCGGCCCACAAGTGGAGGCTCCGATCTCCCACCTGGCCGCTCTCCGGAGCGGCGGGTCACCGGTCAGACGGCCGAAGTCCCCGAGGCTTCAGGTCGTCCGATGTGCGCCCCGCGATCACCGCGGAGGTGCTCCGGTAGCACGTGGAGCCCCTTCTGTGATCGGTCGGGGCATTTTTTATTGCCCCGCTCGGTTGGTCCAGTCAACAGACGTAACGCGGCTGTCCGCCAGACGGTCGCGTGGTGCTACCGAGGAGGATCCATCAGCGCCGAGCCCCGCATCAACGACCGGATTCGCGTTCCCGAGGTGCGACTTGTCGGTCCCAGCGGCGAGCAGGTCGGGATTGTTCCGCTTGCCAAGGCCCTGGAGCTTGCACAGGAGTACGACCTTGACCTGGTCGAGGTGGCCGCGACTGCGCGTCCGCCGGTCTGCAAGCTCATGGACTACGGGAAGTTCAAGTACGAGTCGGCCATGAAGGCCCGTGAAGCGCGCAAGAACCAGGCGCACACGGTCATCAAGGAGATGAAGCTCCGGCCGAAGATCGACCCGCACGACTATGACACCAAGAAGGGTCATGTCGTCCGGTTCCTCAAGCAGGGCGACAAGGTCAAGATCACGATCATGTTCCGTGGTCGTGAGCAGTCCCGCCCCGAACTGGGCTTCCGACTGCTGCAGCGTCTCGCTTCGGACGTCGAGGACCTCGGGTTCATCGAGTCGAACCCGAAGCAGGACGGCCGAAACATGATCATGGTTCTCGGTCCGCACAAGAAGAAGACCGAGGCGATGGCCGAGGCCCGTGAGGCCCAGGCGGCTCGCAAGGCGGACGCGAAGGCCAACCCGGGCCGTTCGCAGAACTCCGCCGAGGGAGAGGAGCTCGACGAAGCTCCCGCCGAGGCCCCGGCCGAGGCTCCTGCCGAGGCCTGATCCCCCGGACGCGAGTCCAGGGGATGCCAATCGACACATATGGCTCCCGGATGCCCGGTTTCACGACCGGGCATCGGAGTGCCACTGACGAGGAGAGAACGGCGCTATGCCGAAGAACAAGTCGCACAGCGGTGCCAGCAAGCGCTTCAAGGTCACCGGCTCCGGCAAGGTGCTCCGTGAGCGCGCCGGCAAGCGCCACCTGCTCGAGCACAAGTCGTCCCGTCTGACGCGTCGCCTCACCGGCAACGCCGAGATGGCCCCGGGCGACGCCAAGAAGATCAAGAAGCTTCTCGGCAAGTGAGCTCGGGTGCCGGACACGGCACCTGACCTCTGACCGGGACCCAATCGATACCGGGTCGTGTGAGTCCAACCACGGCCCCGCTACAAGGAGTTAACAAGTGGCACGCGTCAAGCGGGCAGTAAACGCCCACAAGAAGCGTCGGGCGATCCTCGAAGCGGCCAGCGGTTACCGCGGCCAGCGGTCGCGCCTGTACCGCAAGGCCAAGGAGCAGGTCACCCACTCCCTGGTCTACAACTACAACGACCGCAAGAAGCGCAAGGGCGACTTCCGTCGGCTGTGGATCCAGCGCATCAACGCTGCGGCCCGCCAGAACGGCATGACGTACAACCGCCTCATCCAGGGTCTGAACGCCGCCAACATCGAGGTGGACCGCAAGATCCTCGCGGAGCTGGCCGTCAACGACGCGAACGCGTTCGCCGCGCTCGTCGAGGTCGCGCAGAAGGCGCTGCCGTCGGACGTCAACGCGCCGAAGGCTGCCTGACGCTGCGCTGAGCTAAGCGTGATGTTCGGACCCGTGAGCCGTCTGGCTTGCGGGTCCGACTCTGTTCGGCCGCTCGTCTGCCGATGCCTGTTCGCTGCCGTCCGCGGGTCCGTCCTGGCTGATCGCGCAGTTCCCCGCGCCCCGAGGGCGCCCCTGGCGGGGCGCCCCGCCGTCCCCATGCCGAAGGTGAGTCCATGCCCGCCGCCCCCGAGTTGATCTCTCCCAAGTCGTCTCGCGTCAGTGCCGCGCGGCGGTTGGCCAAGCGGAACTTCCGGGGGAAGGAGCGGCTGTTCCTCGCCGAGGGGCCGCAGGCCGTGCGGGAGGCCGCCGGGCACGGGCAGACGCTCGTCGAGCTGTTCGCCACCGTCGACGCCGCCGAGCGCCACGCCGACATCGTGGGGGAGGCCCGCGCCGCCGGGGCCCTGGTGCACCTCGCCGACGAGGACGTCATCGCCGACATCTCCACGACCGTCACCCCGCAGGGTCTCGTCGGGGTCTGCCGGTTCCTCGACGTGCCCTTCGAGGAGATCCTGGCCGGGCGCCCGAAGCTTGTCGCCGTCCTCGCCCACGTCCGCGACCCCGGCAACGCCGGCACCGTGCTGCGCTGTGCGGACGCCGCGGGCGCCGACGCCGTGATCCTCACCGACGCCTCCGTGGACCTCTACAACCCCAAGTCGGTGCGCGCGTCGGTCGGTTCGCACTTCCATCTGCCCGTCGCCGTCGGCGTCCCCGTCGAGCAGGCCGTGCGGGGTCTCAAGGACGCGGGCGTCCGCATCCTCGCCGCGGACGGCGCCGGTGCGGACGACCTCGACACCGAGCTCGACCGGGGCACCATGGGCACCCCCACCGCCTGGATCTTCGGCAACGAGGCCTGGGGGCTGCCGGAGGAGACCCGCGCACTCGCCGACGCGGTGGTGCGCGTTCCGATCCACGGCAGAGCCGAGAGCCTCAACCTCGCGACGGCCGCGGCCGTATGCCTCTATGCGTCCGCCCGTGCACAGCGCGCCGTCAGTACTCGCTGAGGGGGTCCGCTCCGTCACATCGAGCTAGTAGTGTGACGGGCTCGGGGGGCCCTCCCCCAGGCTCTCGGCTTTCCCCCCCACATTCCCGGCTCCGCCCGGACAGGGGGACCCCCCGAGCAGGGAGGCACCCCCACCGACAGTCCGAGAGGCGGGGTACGGGGAATGAGTGTCGGCACGAGCAGAGCACCGGGAGTACAGGACGTCGTCCGTGCTCGCGCGGACCGCGGCGGTCCCGGTGACCTCGGCGACCTCGGACTCGACCCCGACGAGCTGCCCGACGGGCTCGTCGTCGCGGACGAGAGCGGCCGGATCATCTGCTTCAACGCGGCCGCGGCACGGATCACCGCGGTCCGCGCGGCCGACGCCCTCGGCACCGCCCTGGAGCACGCGCTTCCGTTAGAAGACCTCGAAGGCCGCCGCTGGTGGCAGCTGACCGATCCCTACGGCGGCCTCGCCATCCGCATCGCCCAGCCCGAGCGCAACCTGCTCCTGCCCGGCGGCCGCGAGGTCCTCGTCTCCGCCCGTTACGTACGCACCACCCGCACCGGCCCCGTCCGCCGTGTCGTCGTCTCCCTGCGCGACACCGAGGCCCGCCGCCGCACCGAGCGCAGCCACGCCGAGCTGATCGCCACGGTCGCCCACGAGCTCCGCTCGCCGCTCACCTCCGTCAAGGGCTTCACCGCGACGCTGCTCGCCAAGTGGGAGCGGTTCACCGACGACCAGAAGAAGCTGATGCTGGAGACCGTCGACGCCGACGCGAACCGGGTCACCCGGCTGATCGCCGAGCTCCTCGACATCTCCCGCATCGACTCCGGACGCCTGGAACTGCGCCGCCAGCCCGTCGACATAGGTGCCGCCGTCGGCCGGCACATCCAGGCCCACGTCGCCGCGGGACAGGAAGCGGACCGCTTCCTCGCCCGCGTCGAACAGCCGCTGCCCGATCTCTGGGCAGACCCGGACAAGATCGACCAGGTGCTCAGCAACCTGCTGGAAAACGCGGTGCGGCACGGCGAGGGAACCGTCACCATCGAGGTGGCCGCTTCCTCCTCGCCGCGCGAGGGGGGCGGCGAGGAGACCGCCGTGACCGTGAGCGACGAGGGTCCCGGCATTCCGGAGGAGTCGATGGGCCGCGTCTTCACCCGCTTCTGGCGGGGCAGCAAGCGCGGCGGGACGGGACTGGGGCTGTACATCGTGAAGGGCATCGTGGAGGTACACGGCGGGACGATCACCGTCGGCCGTGCGCCCGGCGGCGGCGCCCAGTTCCGATTTACGTTGCCCGTGGGGGCCCCGGCGTATCTCCAGTAAGACGCCGTGAGCAGCCCGCGGGCTCATTCGTTCACCGCACCCCCGTTAGACTCGGTCGTTGGCACTTTGTGTCCCCAAAACTGGGACAGCTTGTCTCCGAGTCGTTGACGGGGACCCATCCGCCAGCCAATCGGAAGCACGGGAAGAGATGTCGGCACCGAACAAGTCGTACGACCCTGTTGAGGTCGAGGCACTGAAACCTGAAGAGATCGAGCGCATGCGGGACGAGGCGCTCGCCGCCTTCGCGGCCGCGGACTCCCTCGACGCGCTCCAGGAGGCGAAGGTCGCGCACACCGGCGGCACCTCGCCCCTGGCGCTCGCCAACCGCGAGATCGGCGCGCTGCCGCCGCAGGCCAAGGCCGAGGCGGGCAAGCGCGTCGGCATGGCGCGCGGCGCCGTGAGCAAGGCCCTGGCCGCCCGCCAGAGTGAGCTCGAGGCCGAGCGCGACGCCCGCGTCCTGGTCGAGGAGGCAGTGGACGTCACGCTGCCGTACGACCGCACGCCCGCCGGCGCCCGGCACCCGCTGACCACGATGATGGAGCGCGTCGCCGACGTCTTCGTCTCGATGGGCTACGAGGTCGCCGAGGGCCCCGAGGTCGAGGCGGAGTGGTTCAACTTCGACGCCCTCAACTTCACGCCCGACCACCCGGCCCGCCAGATGCAGGACACGTTCTTCGTCGAGGGCCCCGACGGCACGGACGGCGACGAGTCGGGTGTCGTGCTGCGCACACACACCTCGCCCGTGCAGGCGCGCGCGCTCCTCGAGCGCCGCGAGCCGCCGGTCTACGTGGTCTGCCCCGGCCGCGTGTACCGCACGGACGAGCTCGACGCGACGCACACCCCGGTCTTCCACCAGATCGAGCTGCTCGCCGTCGACGAGGGCCTCACCATGGCCGACCTCAAGGGCACCCTGGACCACATGGTCCAGTCGCTCTTCGGCCCGGACATGAAGACGCGCCTGCGGCCGAACTACTTCCCGTTCACCGAGCCGTCCGCCGAGATGGACATGGTCTGCTACGTGTGCCGCGGCGAGTCCGTCGGCCACCCCGACCGCCCCTGCCGCACCTGCGGCAGCGAGGGCTGGATCGAGCTCGGCGGCTGCGGCATGGTCAACCCCAAGGTGCTCACGGCCTGTGGCGTCGACCCCAAGAAGTACAGCGGATTCGCCTTCGGGTTCGGCATCGAGCGGATGCTGATGTTCCGCCACAACGTCGAAGACATGCGAGACATGGTCGAGGGTGACATCCGGTTCACCCGGCCGTTCGGGATGGAGATCTGATGCGGGTCCCGCTTTCCTGGCTGCGGGAGTACGTCGACCTCCCCGCCACCGAGACCGGCCGTGACGTGCAGGCCAAGCTCATCGAGGTCGGCCTGGAGGTCGAGACCGTCGAGCAGCTCGGCGCCGGCCTCAAGGGCCCGCTCGTCGTGGGCAAGGTCCTCACCATCGAGGAGCTGGAGGGCTTCAAGAAGCCCATCCGCTTCTGCACCGTCGACGTCGGCACCGCCAACGGCACCGGTGAGCCGCAGGAGATCGTCTGCGGCGCCCGGAACTTCCGGGTCGGCGACAAGGTCGTCGTGGTCCTGCCCGGCGCCGTCCTGCCCGGCGACTTCGCCATCGCCGCCCGCAAGACGTACGGCAAGACCTCGCACGGCATGATCTGCTCCGGCGACGAGCTCGGCATGGGCGACGACGGCAGCGGCGGCATCATCGTGCTGCCGCCCGAGCACGAGGCGGGCACCGACGCCATCGAGCTCCTTGAGCTCGTCGACGAGGTCCTCGACATCGCCGTCACGCCCGACCGCGGCTATGCCCTGTCGATGCGCGGCGTCGCCCGCGAGGCCGCCATCGCGTACGGCCTGCCGCTGCGCGACCCGGCGCTGCTCGACGTGCCCGCGCCGAACTCCTTCGGCTACCCGGTCAAGATCAGCGACCCGCTCGGCTGCGACCGCTTCACCGCGCGCACCGTCACCGGCCTGCAGCCCGAGGCCCGCTCCCCGATCTGGCTGCGGCGCCGCCTGCAGAAGGCCGGCATGCGCCCGATCTCGCTCGCCGTCGACATCACCAACTACGTGATGATGGAGCTCGGCCAGCCCCTGCACGCGTACGACCGCTCCCGCGTCCAGGGCACGATCGGCGTGCGCAGGGCCGAGCAGGGCGAGAAGTTCACCACGCTCGACGGTGCCAAGCGCGTCCTGGACGCCGAGGACCTCGTCATCACCGACGACCGCGGCCCCATCGGCATCGCGGGCGTCATGGGCGGCGCGAACACCGAGATCGCGGACTCCGAGACCGACCCGGAGACGGGCGAGGTCCGCGGCACCCGCGAGGTCGTGATCGAGGCCGCGCACTTCGACGCGATCTCCATCGCCCGCACCGCGCGCCGCCACAAGCTGGCCTCCGAGGCGTCCAAGCGCTTCGAGCGCGGCGTCGACCCGCAGGCCGCTGCCGCCGCCGCGCAGCGCACCGTCGACCTGCTCGTGCTCCTCGCGGGCGGCAGCGCGGAGGCCGGTGTCACCGAGGTCATCGCCCCGACCGCGCCGCGCACGATCACCATGCCGGCCGACCACCCGGACCAGGTCGCCGGTGTCGCCTACGGCCGCGAGACCGTCGTACGCCGCCTCCAGGAGGTCGGCTGCGACGTCTACGGCCAGGACGCCCTGACCGTCACCGTGCCGTCGTGGCGTCCCGACCTCGCCGAGCCGAACGACCTCGCCGAAGAGGTCATCCGCCTGGAGGGGTACGAGAACCTGCCCTCGACGCTGCCCAAGCCCCCCGCGGGCCGCGGCCTGACCGAGCGGCAGCGGCTGCACCGCCGCATCGGCCGCGCGCTGGCCGGCGCCGGGTACGTCGAGGCGCTCAGCTACCCCTTCATCGGCGAGGGCGTCTTCGACCAGCTGGGCCTCGCGGCGGACGACCCCGCCCGCCGCGTCGTGAAGCTGGCCAACCCGATCTCCGACGAGGAGCCCGCGCTCCGTACGACGCTGCTGCCGGGGCTGCTCGCCGCGCTGCGCCGCAACGACGGCCGTGGCACGCACGACCAGGCCCTGTTCGAGACGGGCCTCGTCTTCCACCCGCGCGAGGAGCTCAAGGTCGCGGTGCGCCTGCCCGTCGACCGGCGCCCCACGGACGAGGAGATCGCGTCCCTGACCGACGCGCTGCCCGTCCAGCCCCGGCACGCCGCCGTCGTCCTCACGGGCGCCCGCGAGCAGAGCGGCTGGTGGGGCAAGGGCCGCCCGGCGGACTGGGCCGACGCCGTCGAGTCGGCGCGGACCATCGCCCGGGAGGCCGGCGTCGAGCTGATCGTCGACCAGGGGCAGTACGGCCCGTGGCACCCCGGCCGCTGCGCCGAGCTCAAGGTCGTCGTCGACGGTGAGATCGTCACCGTCGGCCACGCGGGCGAGCTGCACCCGCGCGTCGTGAAGGCGCTCGGCGTGCCCGCGCGCACCTGCGCGATGGAGCTGGACCTGGACCGCCTGGAGTCGGCGCGCGACGGAGTCGTCAAGGCGCCGCGCATCTCGACCTTCCCGGTCGCCACCCAGGACGTCGCCCTCGTGGTCGACGCCGAGGTGCCCGCCGCGGTGGTCGAGTACTTCCTGCGCGGCGGCGCCGGTGAACTCCTGGAGTCCATCCGGCTGTTCGACGTCTTCGAGGGCGAGCAGATCGGCGAGGGCAAGAAGTCCCTGGCGTACGCGCTGCGCTTTCGCGCGGCGGACCGCACGCTCACCGTCGACGAGGCCTCCGCGGCCCGTGACGCGGCGGTCGCCCTCGCGGCCGAGCGGACGGGTGCGGTGCTGCGCGGAGCGTAGCCACCGCGCGTAATCGGCAACAGGCGCACAAGAGGCGCATAGAGGGGCTCGTCCGGATCATCGGATGAGCCCCTCACTCGTTTGGGTGATAAGGGGCGTGACCTGGCCCGATCGGCCTACACGGTCGTAAGAATCAGTCCGGCCGTAGGGGTCGGCTGCTCGCAGGACAGGGCCGAGGGGGGCCGACGGCATGAGGCGTATCGGAGCTGGGAGGCGCATCAGACGGGACGGGCGTCCCCGACGTGCCGTCCGCATGCTGCCCCGTGTGCTGCCCCGTATGCTGCGCGGGGTGCGCCCGGTGCGGTGTCGCCGGAGACCACGGGTGTGCGCGCTTGGCCTGCCCACCATGTGGGGCGCCTTCGCGATCACGTACAAACTGGCCTGCCCGCTGGCGCAGCAGAACAGCCTGGGGGCGCGGATCGTCAGCAGCGCCGTGTTCTTCGCCGTCGGGACCGGGCTCGTCCTCCATGTCCGCCGGGCGCTGTTGCGGGAGCTGCGGCAGGTCCGCGAGGTCGCGGGCGCCACGCAGAACGTACTCCTGCGGCCGCTGCCGCCCCGCCTCGAAGGGCTCGCTCTCGCCGCCGAGCGGCTCTCCGCCTCGCGCGGCGCCTCCGTCGGGGGCGACCTGTACGAGGTGACCGCCACCGATCACGGTGTCCGTGTCGTCATGGGCGATGTGCGGGGGCACGGCCTCGACGCCATCGGGACCGCCGCCGCCGTCCTCGGCAGCTTCCGCGAGGCGGCCCACGAAGAGCCCGAACTGCCGCTGGTGTTACGGAGACTGGAGCGCGCCCTCGGGCGGCATCTGACGGAGCGTTCGCGCGCCGATCAGCCCGCGACCGGCGTGGCGGCGCCGGACGACGCCCTGCTCGCCGAGGAGTTCGTGACCGTCCTGCTCCTGGAGATCAGCGAGGAGGGCGAGATATCCGCACTCAACTGCGGGCATCCCTGGCCCCATCTGCTGAGCGGGCAGGCGCGGCCCCTGACGGACGGCGAGCCGCTGCCACCGCTCGGCACCTTGCCGCTCCCCGCCGAACTGCCCGTACTGCACTGCGGTCCGCTGCTGCCCGGCGAGGCGCTGATCCTGCACACGGACGGCATGGAGGACGAGCGGAACGCCGCGGGGGCGTACTTCCCGCTGCGCAGCGCCCTCACCGAGGCGGCCCGCACCCAGCCGGTCTCGCCGCAGGGCCTCGTCCGCGCGGTCCACGCCCGACTCGTGCGCCACGCGGGCCGGTTGCCGTCCGACGACGCGGCGCTGCTTGTACTGCGCAACGACCGGGCCAGAGTCCCCGTACAGGAGCCGGAGCCCGGGTGCGCCATTCGCCCCGCCATGGAGTTGTCGGGCAGACGGCGGGACGAATGGCGCCGATGAGGGCCGCCGTGCTGTATGAGGGGGGAGCCGACGGCCCGGCCGGCCTCCTTAACTGATGAGGCATCTCAGTCAACCGATTCCACACCCCATGCGGCAGTGCGCACACCCCCCGGATCCGGGCACTCCGTTCACACCCCGTGTGAAGGGCCCTCCACTACGCTGAACAGCACCGAGCCACCGGAGGGCATCCATGCAGCCCAACACCCTGCTCGACGCGATCCTCGACGAAGCGGGCATCTCCCACGCGGGACTTGCCGCACACGTGAACCAGGCGGGCAGGCCCAGAGGACTCGCGTTGCGCTACGAACACACCGCCGTCTCCCGCTGGTTGAAGGGGCAGCGCCCGCGCGGCCAGGTCCCCGACCTGATCTGCGAAGTGCTCGCCGCCCGGCTGCAGCGGCCCGTCACGCTCGACGACATCGGCCTCGGCCTGCCCGGAGTCCCCGCGGCCCGGGGCGGTTCGGCGTCCTCCACGCTCTCCGGCTTCGTGGAACGGGCCACCGCGCTGTGGCGCTCGGACGAACAGCAGCGCCCGCACCTGCTCGGCGCGCCCGCCGTCACCGGCACGCCCGCCGTGATGCCCGTCTGGGAGTGGGAGAACCCGCCCGAGGACGTCGACGTGTCCCGCGGCGGCCGGCACCCCGTCAGCACGGCCGACATCGAGATGATGCGCGCCGCCCGTGCCCACTACGAGCAGATGTACCGCAAGACCGGCGGCATCGCGACCCGCTCCCGCATCGTCGGTTTCCTCAACGCCGAGGCCGCGCCGCTGCTGCGCGGCAGCTATACCGACGAGATGGGCCGTCAACTGCACCGCTCCACCGGCGGGTTGGTCGCCATCGCCGGTATCTGCGCCTACGACTCCGACGCGCACGGCCTCGCCCAGCGCTACTTCCACCAGGCGCTGCGGCTGTCCAAGGCGAGCGGCGACCAGGGGCTCGGCGCGTACGTGATCGCGCTGCTCGTCAACCAGTCGCTGTTCATGCGCGAGTACCGCCAGGCCGTGGCCTTCGCCGAGGCCGCGCTGCGCGCCGCCGGGCGCGACCTCACCCCGGCACTCGCCTCCGACCTGTACGCGATGCAGGCCAAGGCGTACGCGCACCTGGGCGACGGCAGGAGCGCGCTGTCCTGCATCCGGCGTGCGGAGGTCGCGGCCGACCGGATCCTGCGCGGCCGCGAGCCGGACGAGACGGGCTATGTCCAGCCCGGCCTCGTCAATGTGCAAGTGGCGGAGGCGCTGCTCAGCCTGGGTGATCTGGCGAGCGCCCACGAGCACGCCGCGGCGGCGGTGGACACTCCGGCGCACGACCGGGGCCGGGTGCACCGCCTCGCCATGCTCAGCCAGATCGAGCTGCGCCAGGGCAACACCGACGAGGCGGTGGCCTCCGCGGTGAAAATGGCAGAACAGGCGCGGGGCATGGAGTCCCAGCGGCTGCGCGACCGGCTGCGCGCGGTCCGTGAGCACCTGGTCCGCAGCGACTGCGCGGGCACGGCCGAGGCGGCCGCACTGATCGACGGCGCGCTGCGCGTACCGCTGTGATGCGCTAGCGGCGCCGCCGCACCGACCTCGCATACGCACAGCTCCGAGCCGCACACACTCTGCTCCGACATTCCACCTGCTGCGATATTGCCATCTACTCGTCGGAAGGTGGCAGAACCGTGCAGTGGACGAAACAGAGCGAACAAACTGTGTACGGAAACCGTTGGTTCACGGTCAATCTCGCAGATGTCGAACTACCCGACGGCCGGCATCTGGATCACTTCCTCATACGGCTGCGACCCGTCGCCGTGGCCACCGTCGTCAACGACACCAACGAAGTACTGCTGCTGTGGCGGCACCGTTTCATCACCGACAGCTGGGGGTGGGAACTCGCGGCCGGAGTCGTCGAGGACGGCGAGGACATCGCGTACGCGGCGGCACGTGAAATGGAGGAGGAGACCGGCTGGCGGCCGGGTCCCTTGCGGCACCTCATGAGCGTCGAGCCGTCCAACGGGCTCACCGACGCCCGGCACCACATCTACTGGTCCGACGAAGGGACGTACATCGGCCACCCCGAAGACGACTTCGAGTCGGACCGCCGCGAGTGGGTACCGCTGAAACTGGTCCCCGACATGGTGGCCCGCGGGGAGGTCCCGGCCGCCAACATGGCCGCGGCGCTCCTCCTCCTGCACCATCTGCGCCTCGGCCAGGACGCGCGCTAGCTAATGGCCGATGGCCTGCCAGACCGCTACGGCGATCGCCGCGACCGCCGCGAGAGCGACGATCGTGGGCAGCGGCCAGCGGGTGTTCTCCAGTGCGGCGACCCGGGCCTCCATGGTCTCCACGTTCTTGGCGTTCTGTTCGTCGTGCTGACTGAGTAACGCCAGCCGTCCGTCGACGCGGGCAAGGCCCACGTCCAAGCCTCGGCGTAGCTCAGCGAGTTCTTCCGGGACCACGGCTATTTCGCCGTCGGTGGTCACGAGTCCGCTCCTCTCTGTAGTGGCGCGTCCCCCCTCCTTCCGCAACAGAAAGTCAACCGGCGTGGTGGGCAGGGCGGGAGAGTGTGCGATGGGCATATGCGAGCCCTCTGCACACACGGTGTGTGAACGCCGCGGGCCCGGCACTCGCAGGAGTGCCGGGCCCGTCGGTACGGAACGTGTTCGCACGGGGTGTGCGCCCGTCAGGGGCACGGTCCGTCAGGCATACGGTCCGTCAGGCGTACGTGTAGAAGCCCGAACCGGACTTACGGCCGAGGCGGCCCGCGTCCACCATCCGCTGAAGCAGCGGGGGAGCGGCGTACAGGGGCTCCTTGTACTCGGCGTACATGGAGTCGGCGACCGAGGCGACCGTGTCGAGGCCGATCAGGTCGGAGAGCTTGAGCGGGCCCATCGGGTGGGCGCAGCCCATCTCCATGCCGTTGTCGATGTCCTCGCGGCTGGCGATGCCCGACTCGAACATCCGGATGGCGGAGAGCAGATACGGGATGAGCAGCGCGTTGACCACGAAGCCCGAGCGGTCCTGGGCGCGGATCGCGTGCTTGCCGAGGATCTTCTCCACCACGGCCTGGGCCCGGCTGATCGTGCCCTCGGACGTGGTCAGCGCGGGGATCAGCTCGACGAGCTGCTGCACCGGCGCCGGGTTGAAGAAGTGGATGCCGATGACCTGGTCGGGGCGCGAGGTCGCGACGGCCAGCTTCACCAGCGGGATGGAGGAGGTGTTGGAGGCGAGGATCGCGTCCTGCCGGGTCACCACCTGGTCGAGAACCTGGAAGATCTCGGTCTTGACCTGCTCGTTCTCCACCACGGCCTCGATGACCAGGTCACGGTCGGCGAACTCGCCGAGGTCGGTGGTGAAGCTGAGGCGGTCGAGCGTCGCGTCGCGCTCCTCGTCGGAGATCTTGCCGCGCTCCGCCGCCTTGGAGAGGGAGTTGTACAGCCGTGTACGGCCGATCTCCAGGGCCTCGCCGGTGGTCTCCGCGACCTTCACGTCCAGTCCGGAGCGGGCGCAGACCTCTGCGATTCCGGCGCCCATCTGGCCACAGCCCACCACTCCGACGCGTGCGATATCGGTCATGGAGTCGGTCACCTCGTGCCTTTCGCTGATCAACGGGGCCGGCAGGTCCCCCGTCCCCCGTATGGATGCGGTGCCTGCCTCGGCCGTGAACGTTACTCCGCAATGAAGGGTCCATGAGGGGCCGGGTCGGGCATGCTGTGCCCAACCGGCAAGGGGTGCCGGACGACTGCTGGCTCAGGAGGCTGCAGATGAGGCGTATGTCACGTCGGGTTTTCTCGGTGGCGGCCGCGGCGACGGTCGCGGGCCTTGCGACGGCGGGAGACGCGGCCGCCGTCGGCCACCGGCGCCCGAAGAAGGGCCGCGAGCTGCGCGGCATGTGGCTGGCGAGCGTCGTCAACCGCGACTGGCCGTCCAAGCCGGGACTCCCGGCGGTGCAGCAGCGCAGCGAGCTCCTCGCCTACCTGGACTCGGCCGTCCGCCGCAGACTCAACGCGGTGGTCTTCCAAGTGCGGCCCACGGCCGACGCGCTGTGGCCCTCGCCGTACGAGCCGTGGTCGGAGTACCTCACCGGCGTCCAGGGCAAGGACCCGGGCTGGGACCCGCTGGGCACCGCCGTACAGGAGGCGCACCGCAGGGGCCTCGAGCTGCACGCGTGGTTCAACCCGTTCCGCATCGCCAACCACACGGACCCGTCCCGCCTGGTGGCCACCCACCCCGCACGCGTGCACCCCGACTGGGTGGTGCCGTACGGCGGGAAGCTCTACTACAACCCGGGCCTGCCCGCGGTGCGGCGCTTCGTGCAGGACGCGATGCTCGACGCCGTGCGCCGGTACGCGATCGACGCGGTGCACTGGGACGACTACTTCTACCCCTATCCCGTCGCGGGCCAGGTCTTCGACGACGACGAGGCCTTCGAGCGCTACGGCGGCGGCTTCCCCGACCGGGCCTCCTGGCGGCGGGACAACATCGACCGCCTGGTGCGCGAGATGTCCGTCCGGGTGAAGAAGGCACGGCCGCGCGCCCACTTCGGAGTCAGCCCCTTCGCGGTCTGGCGCAACATCGCGACGGACCCGACGGGCTCGGACACCCGGGCCGGGGTGCAGACCTACGACGACCTGTACGCGGACACGCGCGGCTGGGTGAAGCAGGGCTGGCTCGACTACATCGTTCCGCAGGTCTACTGGCACATCGGCTTCGCCGCCGCGGACTACGCCAAGCTGATCCCGTGGTGGAGCGACGTCGTACGCGGCACGGACGTGCGCCTGTACATCGGTGAGGCCCTCTACAAGGCGGGCGACCCGGCGCAGCCCGCGGCCTGGCAGGACCCGGCGGAGCTGTCCAGGCACCTCACGTTCGCCGAGAAGCACCCCGAGGTGCGCGGGCACGTCTACTTCTCGGCGAAGGAGGTCGGCGTCGACAAGATCGGCGCGATGGCCCGGGTGGTCGCCGACCACTACCAGGAGCCGGCGAAGCCGCCGCGCTGATCCGATGCAGGCCCCAGGGACCGGTACAGGCCCTAGGGAGTCGGGTCCTGGTGCCGTACGACGGTGTCGGGGCCCGGCGACATCACGGTCTCGTGACCGTCCTCGAAGCGGACGCGGTACGGCGGTCCGCCGTCCGGGCCGAGCACCTCGACGATCTGTGCGATCCGGTCGTGCTGCCCGACGATCCTGCCGTGCACCACCAGGTCGTCGCCTACGGTTGCACGCATCTGGAGTGCCCCCTCGTCCCACTCTGCGGTAGCGATCTGTGGCGGCAAGTGTACGACGAGTGGCGGGAGTTGGGGCCCCGTCGGGCGCGCAACCGGTCAACCGCGGGCCCGTTGGGTGACCGCGATGCAGGCGAGGACGGCGACCGCGGTGAGCGGGGCCGCGACGGTGAGGTGCTCGCCCAGCAGGAACACCGACCAGACAAGGGTCAGGAGCGGCTGGGCCAGCTGGAGCTGGCTGGCCTTGGGGACGCCGATCGCCGCCATCCCCCGGTACCAGACGACGAGCCCGAGGAACTGCGAGCCGAGCGCGGAGTACAGCAGGCCCGCCGTGCTGTGCCCGGTCAGGTGGAAGGACTCGTGGGGCAGGGCGGCGAGTGCGCCCACGACGTTGAACGGCAGGCACAGGACGAGCGCCCAGCCGATCACCTGCCAGCCGGGCATCTCGCGGGCGAGCCGGCCGCCCTCGGTGTAGCCGGCCGCGCAGATCAGCAGCGCGCCGAAGAGATAGAGGTCGGCGGTGGTCAGGGCGCCGCCGCTCTGCTGCACGGTGAACGCGATCACCGCCGCGGCCCCGGCGAGCGCCGCCGCCCAGAACATGCGCGAGGGGCGCGCCCCGGTGCGCAGCACCGAGAAGACGGCGGTCGTCAGGGGGAGCAGGCCCACGACCACGGCCGCGTGCGCGGTGGTCGAGGTCTGCAGGGCGAGCGTGGTGAGCAGCGGGAAGCCGATGACCACCCCGGCGCCCACCACCGCGAGCCCCGCCCAGTGCCTGCGGTGCGGGACGGCGACGCGCAGGGCGAGCAGACAGCTGCCCGCGACGAAGGCGGCGAGCGCGCCGCGCAGGGTCACGAAGCTCCAGGGGCCGATGCCTTCGAGACCCCAGGCGGTGGAGGGGAAGGTGAGCGAGAAGGCGGTCACGCCGAGGGCGGCCATCACGGTGCCGGTGCGGTGCGCGCCCGCGGGGGACGGTTCCGGGGCCGGAGCTGCGGTGCCGGGGGCCGGGACCGCTATCCGGGTCGGGCGAGTAGCGCTATCCTGTGCTGTCATGCATGACAGTAGCAGCGTCGGTGAACTGGCGAAAAGCCTGCGAGAAGAGCTCAACCGCTACTCTCCGGGTGGAAAGCTGCCGTCGAGCCGGGCCCTGGTCGAGCGGTTCAGGGTGAGCCCGGTGACCGTGTCACGGGCCCTGGCGCAGCTGGCCGCCGAAGGGCTGGTCGTCACCCGCCCCGGCGCGGGCGTCTTCCGCGCCGAGGCGCCCGCGCCCGCCGAGCCCGTCGGCGACACGTCCTGGCAGGAGGTGACGCTGAGCGCCGACGCCGCCGCGGAGCTGGTGCCGCGCTCGGTCGACGCCTCCGGGGTCCTCGCCACCCTCGCCGCACCGCCGCCGGGCATCATCGAGTTCAACGGCGGTTACCTCGACCCTGCTCTGCAACCCGAGCGCGCGATGGCGGCGGCCCTCGCGCGGGCGGGGCGGCGGCCCGGGGCGTGGGGGCGGCCCCCGGTCGACGGACTGCCCGAGCTGCGCGAGTGGTTCGCGCGGGGGATCGGCGGGGCGATCACGGCCGCCGAAGTGCTGATCACGGCGGGCGGCCAGAGCGCGCTGACGACGGCGCTGCGGGCGCTCGCCCCGCCCGGGGCGCCGGTCCTCGTCGAGTCCCCCACGTATCCGGGCATGCTGGCCATCGCCCGTGCGGCGGGGCTGCGCCCGGTGCCGGTGCCCGTGGACACCGACGGGGTGCGCCCCGGGCTTTTGGAGGCCGCCTTCGAGGCGACGGGCGCCCGCGTCTTCGTCTGCCAGCCGCTGTTCCAGAACCCGACCGGCGCGGTCCTTTCCGCCGAGCGGCGCCCCGAGGTCCTGCGGATCGCCCGCGCGGCGGGGGCGTTCGTCGTCGAGGACGACTTCGTGCGCCGCCTCGTCCACGAGGACGCGGGACCGCTGCCGCGCCCGCTCTCGTCCGACGACCGCGACGGCGTCGTCGTCCACGTCTGCTCGCTCACCAAGGCCACCTCGCCCAGCTTCCGCGTCAGCGCGCTCGCGGCCCGCGGGCCGGTCCTCGAGCGGCTGCGCGCCATCCAGGTCGTCGACCACTTCTTCGTGCCGAGGCCGCTGCAGGAGGCCGCCCTCGAACTGGTGGGCTCCCCGGCCTGGCCGCGCCATCTGCGGGCGGTGGCAGGCGAGTTGAAGGAGCGCAGGGACACGATGACGGCGGCGCTGCGCCTGCGTCTGCCGGAGCTCGCGGTGCCGCACGTCCCGGCGGGCGGCTACAACCTGTGGCTGCGGCTCCCCGACGGCGCGGACGAGTCGGCGTTCGCCTCCGCGGCCCTTCGCGCGGGTGTGGCCGTGGCACCCGGCCGCCCGTACTTCGCGGCCGAACCCCCGGCGGGCCACGTCCGCCTGAGCTTCGCGGCGGTGGCCGGGCTCGGGGAGATCACGGAGGGGGTACGGCGGCTGCGGGTGGCCTGCGACGAGGTCCTCGGGTGAGCGGGACACGTCCATCGGTGGCTGTGGACACCTGTCCCACCAGGTGAAATCCGCTCGACGCGATTCCACGGCCGCTGGCAGGCTCGTGCCCATGACCGACAGCGCCACGATCCCCGACGGCTACGAGATATCCGCCGACCCCGCCCGCATCGACGCCGCCCGCGTCCACCACTGGCTCTCCACCGACGCGTACTGGGCGCTCGGCCGCACCCGGGAGAAGCAGGACGCGGCGATCGCCGCATCGCTCAACTTCGGCGTGTACGAAGGGAGTTCGGGAGCCCAGGTCGCGTACGCCCGGGTGGTGACCGACCGGGCCACCTTCGCGTGGCTCTGCGATGTGTACGTCGCCCCCGAGGCGCGCGGCAAGGGGCTCGGCACCGCGCTCGTCGGCGCGGTCTGCGAGGAACTGGACGCCTTCGGCGTGCGCCGTACGCTGCTCGCCACCGGCGATGCGCACGGCGTCTACGAGAAGCTCGGCTTCAAGGGGCTCGAATCCCCGGAGAATTGGATGGGACGCGGCAACCAGTAGGGGAGGGACGGGTGGCCTGCGGCGAGGGGCGGCGTGCGTGAGCTGCTGCACACCTCCGCGGCAGCCTTGACCTGCACCGCCGGGCCCCCGACGATCACCGCATGCACGCACGCGTCACCCTCATCGCCGCCGCCCGGGGCACCGCACTGCTCGCGGAGCGCTTCGACGACGACCGGCAGCTCGACCGGGCGGGATGGGACGACGTGCGGCGCGCCGCACCCGCGCTCCTGCCGCTCGGCGTGGCCGAGTTGCGCTACTGCTCGCCCACCCCGCGCAGCCGCTCCACCGGCGACGCGCTCGGCTTCGCCCCGCTCGCCCAGCCCGCCCTGCGGGACTGCGACATGGGCCGCTGGCGCGGACTCACGCTCGCCGAGGTGACGGCGCGGGAACCGGCCGCGGTCGACGCCTGGCTGCGCGACCCGCACTCGGCGCCGCACGGCGGTGAGTCGCTGCTCGGGTTCATCTCGCGGATCGGCGGCTGGCTCGACACCCGGCCCGTGGGCGACGGCTCCCGCGTCCTTGCCGTGGCGGAACCCGCCGTGGTGCGCGCCGCGCTCACCTACGGCCTGAAGGCGCCCCCGTCGACGTACTGGAACATCGACATCCGCCCCCTCTCCACCGTCACCCTCACCGGGCACGGCGGCCGCTGGAACCTCCGGCTCGATCCGGCCGGTGGTACTCCGTGACGAGCAGCAGGTCCTTGGCAGGGCCGCCGACCCGCCACCGGGTTCGCCAGTGGTCGGCGTCGAGCACCTCGAACTCGCCGCGGTAGAGGTCGCGCACGCAGGGGTGCTCCGTCGTCCAGCGGCCCGTGCGCAGGTCGAGGTCGTGGAAGAAGCGTCCGTCGGCGAACTCCACGCGTACGGCGCCCGCCGCCTCGCCGGGCAGGAAACGCAGCGTGCGCTCGGCGGGGCGGGCGGTGCCGCGCCAGGTGAAGGTGCCGGACTCGTGGTGGAGGAGTCCGGCGGCCTCCGGGGCGGGCAGCGGCGAGAAGAGCGTCGTCCCGGTGAAGCGGCCCTCCGAACCATCCGTGAGGTCGCGCACCGTGCGCTCGACGCGCCACTCCCCGGCGAGATGGTCCAGCGCCCGGGGCACGGGGTGCAGAGCCTGGGGGACGGAGCGAAGGGACATACCCGCAGGCTACGCGGAGGCTAGGACACAGGCCTAGCTGTCCACTACCGCCAGGCTGCGCTCGTCGTACCGCGTGCCCGCCACCCCGTCCGCGGGCGCCGCCGCGTCGATCGCGGCGAGCTCGTCGGCGGACAGCTCGATCGCGACGGCCCCGACGTTCTCCGCCAGGTACTTCTCGCGGCGCGTGCCCGGGATCGGCACCACGTCGTCGCCGCGGTGCTGCACCCAGGCCAGCGCGAGCTGCCCGGCCGTGACGCCCTTCTCGGCGGCCAGCGCCTCCAGGGCCGCCACGATGGACAGGTTCCGCTCCAGGTTGCCGTCGGCGAACCGGGGCTGGTTGCGGCGCACGTCGTCCTCCTGCAGGCCGTCGAGCGAGGTGTAGCGGCCGGTGAGGAAGCCGCGCCCGAGCGGCGAGAACGGCACGAGACCGATGCCGAGCTCACGGCAGACCGGCGCGATCTCCGCCTCCAGGTCCCTGGTCCACAGGGACCACTCGCTCTGCAGCGCGGCGACCGGATGCACGGCGTGCGCCCGCCGGATGGTGCGCGCACTGGCCTCGGAGAGCCCGATGTGGCGCACCTTCCCGGCCGCGACGAGCTCCGCCATCGCGCCGACCGTCTCCTCGATCGGTACGGTCCTGTCCACCCGGTGCTGGTAGTACAGGTCGATGTGGTCGACGCCCAGGCGGCGCAGCGATGCGTCGCAGGCCTCGCGTACGTACGCCGCGTCGCCCCGGATCAGCGGGGGCTCGCCGAGCCGGTTGGCGAAGCCGAACTTCGTGGCGACGACGGCCTGTTCACGCCGTGTGCCTTCGAGCGCGCGGCCGATGAGCTGCTCGTTGTGGCCGTGGCCGTAGTAGTCGGAGGTGTCGAGCAGGGTGACGCCGAGGTCGAGGGCGCGGTGGATCGTCGCGATCGACTGCGTGTCGTCCGACGTGCCGTAACCGTGGCTCATCCCCATGCAGCCGAGGCCCTGCGCCGAGACGGTCAGCGCGCCGAGACGGCGCGTGGGAAGGCTGGTCATGCTGGTACCCCCTGGGGTTGTTCCGTGCGATCCGGGATCTTCCCCGTGATCGGAAACGACAGTAGGAGCTGGAGTGGACTCCAGGTCAAGGCGTGCTTCTCCGGAGAACCGGAGGCCGCGTACGGGGGCTGGCCCCAAGGGTGTTCGGCCCGCCAGCCCGATGGTCCGGCGGCGTGGACCTTCCTAGCGTGGTGATCACCCCGCAGGCCGGGCGACCGGACCTGACCGGACCGGGGACCGTCGAAACGAGGAGCACCATGCGCGTCCTGTCAGCAGTCACCGCGGGTCTGGGCCTTGTCGGGTTGCTCGGGGGCTCGGTGGCCGCCGCGGACCGGCCCGCGTCCCCCGACAGGCCACACCAGGCGGTCGATTGGGGCCGCTGCTCCGCCGGCCAGAAGGAGCTGAACGCGGCGGGCGCGCAGTGCGCGAAGGTGCCGGTGCCCCTTGATTACGCGGACCCCGGCGGCCGTACGATCAAGATCGCCGTCTCCCGCGTCAGGGCCAAGTCGCCGGGGGAGCGGCGCGGGATCCTGCTCTCCAACCCGGGCGGCCCCGGCGGCACGGGGATCGCCACCACCCTGTCCCTGCGGCCCGCGCTGAAGGACGCGGCGGACCGCTACGACCTGATCGGCTTCGACCCCCGCTTCCTCGGCGAGAGCACGCCCCTCACGTGCGGCAAGGCCCCCCGGCCCACGCCGCCAGGACCGGCCACCACTCCGCGCGGCGACTTCGAGGACTCGGTGCGGTCGGCACGTGACACGGCGCGCCGGTGCCAGGAGCACGGTGGCAACGCCGCGTTGCTCCCGCACGTGTCGACGAGGAACGTCGCCCGCGACATGGACGCGATCCGTGCGGCACTCGGCGAACGCAAGCTGTCGTACTACGGCACGTCGTACGGCGCCGACCTGGGTGCCGTCTTCACCCAGCTCTTCCCGCGGCGAACGGACCGGATCGTCCTTGACTCCTCGACGGATCCGGCGGCCACGCAGTACGAACTGTTCCAGCAGTCGGGTGCGCCTGCGGAAGCCGCGCTCGACGGCCTCGACGGTCAAGTGGGCGCGGACGTACGGGCGTTGCTCGCACAGGCCGAACGGCACCCCATCGCCGTCAAGGGGCAGCGCCTCAACGCTCCCGTGCTGCGGATGATCCTCAAGCAGCTCATTCAGCACGAGGAGAACGACCCGCAACTGATCAGTGTCGTGGCCGACATGAAGAAGGCCGCCGCGGGCGAGGAGGTCGAGCCGGGGCCCGCGCTCGCCGCGATGCTGGAGTTCCTCTCCTCGCCCGAGGTGACGGACAGCATGGTGGGCGGCGCGATCTTCATGTGCGGCGACGGGGGGTGGCCCGCGGGCGGCTGGCCGAAGAACCCGGCGACGTACTGGAAGAACATGCAGCGCAGCCGGGCCACCCAGCCGGTGTTCGGGCCCTACGTCAACGGGATGATCGCGCCGTGCGCGTTCTGGCGGGGCGAGCCGCGCGAGGCCGGTACGAGGATCGGCAACGACGTGCCGGTCCTGATGCTCCAGGCCCGCTACGACAACAACGTCCCCTACGAGGGCGCCCTCGCCCTGCACGCGAAGCTCACCGGGTCCCGTCTGGTGACGGCGGACATCCGCTCGCACGGCGTCTACGGTCGCGGCATCGAGGGGCTCACCCCCGTCCCGTGCGCCGACCGCACCGTCAACACCTACCTGCGCGACGGGAAGCTGCCCGCGGCGGACCGCACGTGTGCGAAGCCGGAGAGTTCCCGATGACGCGGATCAGCAGGCGCACGGGGCTCGCAGCCACGGCGGCAGCGCTCTTGGGAGCCGCCCCTGCCTCCGCCGCCTCCGCCACTCCCGCCCCCTCCCGGCGGCAACGCGCCCTCCAGCACCACGTCGACGCGATCCACGCCACCGGCGCGACCGGCGGCGTCATCGCCGAGGTGAGCGGCGGCCCGCACGGCCGCCCGCACGACCACCCGCGCGGGTGTCGCCGGCAACGACGGACGCCGGATCACCGTCGCCGACCTGCTGCGGCAGAATCGCGTGGCGTCCCGTCGCCGGACGCGCGGACGGCCTCTGGTTCCACGGCGGCACGAGCCTCGGCTGCGTCAGCGAGGGGATGGTGGACGCGATGCTGAGCCCGGGGCCGGGTTCGGCTGTGGCTTCGGGTTCGGCTTCGGGTTAGGGATGAGTGGCGGTGTCCGCGTCGCCAGCAGGGTGCCGAGTGCCGCCACCGCGGTCAGGATCGTCAGCGTCGGGGTCATCGCCGAGAGGAACGCGTCGTCGGGGCCGCGCGGACCGTCAGTCGCAGGGGAGGCGAGCGTGGTCATCAGCGTCGTCGCCAGGGCGATGCCCAGGGTCGGGCCCACGTTCATCGCCGTCTGCTGGAGGCCGCCGGCCACCCCGGCGTCGGCCACCGGGGCATGGCGTACGACGACAGCCGTGGCCGCGACCATCACCGTCCCGAACCCCGCCCCCACGAGGACGAACGCGCCACCGGCCGCCACCGGCCCCGACGCCTGGTCGAGGCGGGAGAGCGCCAGTACGCCGAGGGCGAGCACCGCCATGGCCCCGGTGACCGTCCGGCGCGGGCCCGCCCGGCGCAGCAGGACGGCCGAGAGCGGCGCGGCCACCACCATCATCACCGCGAGCGGTAGCGAGGTCAGCGCGCTGTGCAGCGGGTCGAGCGCCAGCACGTCCTGGAGGAAGTACGTGGCGACGTAGAGCGCCCCGAACATCGCGGCGGATGCCGCGACGAGGACGCCGAGCGCGGGCCCGACGGCGGCCGAGCGGAGCAGCCGGGGCGGCACCAGCGGCCGCGCCGTCCGCCGTTCGTGCCGGACGAACGCGCCGCCCGCGGCCACCGCCACCACGGATCCCGCGGCGGTGGCCGTCGTCCAGCCGCTCTCCGGGACGCCGACCAGCGTGTGCACGAGGAAGGCAAGCGCGACCGCGAGCAGCCCGGCACCGGGCAGGTCGAGTCCGGGCGCCGGACCTTCCCTGCGCGGGACCGGCACACGCACCACCAGCGCCAGTACGCCGATCACGAGCGCGGGCACGACGCTGAGGACGAACACGGAGCGCCAGCCCAGGTGGGTGGCGAGCGCCCCGCCCAGGACCGGCCCCGCGGCGGCCGCGAGGCCGATCGCGCTCGTCCGCAGCGCGATCGGCATGCCGAGCTCGTCGGGCGGGAAAGCGGCCCGGAGCATGCCGAGCGTGGCGGGCTGCAACAGCGCCCCGAAGACCCCTTGGGCGACGCGCAGAGCGATCACCGAACCGACGCCGGGGGCGAGAGCGACCCCCGCGGAGGCGACCGCGAAGCCGAGCGTGCCGACGGCGAAGAGCCGCCGGTGCCCGTACCGATCGCCGAGCCGCCCGGCGAAGACGAGCAGGCTCGCCACGGCGATCAGATATCCGGTGCTGGTCCACTGCACCTGGGCGAAGGAAGCGTCCAGATCGCGGCGCAGAGCGGGCTGGACGACGGTCAGTACGGTGCCGTCCAGCGCGACGACCATGGCTCCGACGACGCTGCAGGCGAGGGTGAGGTTGCGGTGGATCACGTGATCGCCGGCCCGAGGTGCGCCTCAAGGGCGGCGTCGATCAGCGCCTCCACGTCGTCCGCGCCCGAGGCGAGACGCAGGCTGCCCCACCCCCACAGCTGCGCGATCCCGTGCAGGTTCGCCCACAGCGCACCCGCGGCCACCCGGGCTCCCGTGCCCGTACCGGTGGCGGTGCCGGGGCGGGCCTCTGCGACGAGTCCGACCAGGACGTCGAAGAGCGGCAGGCTGGTCTCCCGCAGGCCGAGCTGATTGCTCTCGAGCAGGTCGTGGCGGAACATCAGCTCGAACATGCCGCGGTGCGCCGCGGCGAACCCGAGGTACGCGCGGCTCAGCGCCTTCAACCGCGTACGCGCGTCCTGATCTGCTCCGTTCTCGGCTCCGTCCTCGGCTCCATCCTCCGCTCCGTTCCCCGCGGCCCCCGACGCCTTCTCCGTCTCGGCCGCCAGCTCGGCGAAGCCGCGCCGGGCGATGGCGGAGAGCAGCGCCACATGCGTGGGGAAGTAGCGCCGGGGCGCCCCGTGCGAGACCCCGGCCCTGCGGGCGATCTCCCGCAGCGTCAGCGCCTGCACGCCCTGCGCCGCAAGGAGCTCCACGCCCACATCCACAAGCCGGGCCCGCAGCCCGACGTCCTGCTCGTCCACGCTCTGTTCGCTCATAGACACTGTCTACTACATTGCGTAGACAGTGTCTACGAAGATTGGGGGCCCGAGGGCCCTGTCCGCGCCGGGGGAGGTAGGAGATATCTTGATGTCGAGCAATGTTGCAGACGCGGAGCGGAGCACCCGGTGACTGACTCGACCATCATCTACACCCACACTGACGAGGCGCCGGCCCTGGCGACCCACTCGTTCTTGCCGGTGATCCAGGCCTACGCCTCGACCGCCGGAGTCAGCGTGGAGACCCGTGACATCTCGCTCGCGGGGCGGATCATCGCGAGCTTCCCGGAGCGTCTCGAGGAGGGCCAGCGCATCAAGGACGCCCTCGCCGAGCTCGGCGAGCTCGCCAAGACGCCCGGCGCGAACATCATCAAGCTGCCCAACATCTCGGCCTCGATCCCGCAGCTCAAGGCCGCGGTCGCCGAGCTGCAGGGCCAGGGCTACGCGCTCCCCGACTACCCGGACGACCCGAAGACCGACGAGGAGCGCGACATCCGCGCCCGCTACGACAAGGTCAAGGGCAGCGCCGTCAACCCGGTCCTGCGCGAGGGCAACTCCGACCGCCGCGCCCCCGCGTCGGTCAAGAACTACGCCAAGGCCCACCCGCACCGCATGGGCGCCTGGACGGCCGACTCG
Source organism: Streptomyces sp. NPDC046465 (assembly GCF_040646035.1). Taxonomy (NCBI): domain Bacteria; kingdom Bacillati; phylum Actinomycetota; class Actinomycetes; order Kitasatosporales; family Streptomycetaceae; genus Streptomyces; species Streptomyces sp. NPDC046465. The sequence goes on along the minus strand of NZ_JBEYZK010000042.1, from coordinate 6,577 downwards.
AAGACGAACGTCGCCACCATGGGCGACAACGACTTCCGCTCCACCGAGAAGTCCGCCGTGATCTCCGACGCCGGTTCGCTGCGCATCGAGCTCACCGGTGACGACGGCTCCACCACGGTCCTGCGCGAGTCCGTACCGGTTCTCGCCGGTGAGGTCGTCGACGCCTCCGTGATGCGCGTCGCCGCGCTGCGCGAGTTCCTGGGGGAGCAGGTCGCCCGCGCCAAGGCCGAGGGCATCCTCTTCTCCGTGCACCTCAAGGCCACGATGATGAAGGTCTCCGACCCGATCGTCTTCGGCCACGTGGTCCGCGCCTTCTTCCCGAAGACCTTCGCCGCGCACGGTAACGTCCTCGCTGCCGCGGGGCTGACCCCGAACGACGGTCTGGGCGGCATCTTCAAGGGCCTGGAGTCGCTCCCCGAGGGCGAGAAGATCAAGGCGTCCTTCGAGGCCGAGCTGGCCGAGGGCCCCGAGCTCGCCATGGTCGACTCCGACAAGGGCATCTCGAACCTGCACGTCCCGAGCGACGTCATCGTCGACGCCTCCATGCCGGCCATGATCCGCACCTCCGGCCACATGTGGGGCCCGGACGGCGGGGAGCACGACACCCTCGCGGTCCTGCCGGACAGCAGCTACTCCGGCGTCTACCAGGTCGTCCTCGACGACTGCCGCGCCAACGGCGCCTTCGACCCGTCGACGATGGGCTCGGTCCCGAACGTCGGCCTGATGGCGCAGAAGGCCGAGGAGTACGGCAGCCACGACAAGACCTTCGAGATCCCGACCACGGGCAACGTCCGGGTCCTCGACGGCGCCGGCAACGTCGTCCTCGAGCAGGCCGTCGCCGCCGGTGACATCTTCCGCATGTGCCAGACCAAGGACCTGCCGATCCAGGACTGGGTGAAGCTCGCCGTCACCCGTGCCCGCGCCACCGGCAACCCGGCCGTCTTCTGGCTGGACGAGAGCCGCGCCCACGACGCCGTGCTCATCGGCAAGGTCGAGCAGTACCTCGCCGACCACGACACCGAGGGCCTGGACATCCGGGTCATGTCGCCGGTCGACGCCACCGCGTTCTCCCTGGAGCGCATCCGCCGCGGCGAGGACACCATCTCCGTCACCGGCAACGTGCTGCGCGACTACCTCACCGACCTGTTCCCGATCCTGGAGCTGGGCACCAGCGCCAAGATGCTGTCGGTCGTCCCACTGATGAACGGCGGCGGCCTCTTCGAGACGGGCGCCGGCGGCTCCGCCCCGAAGCACGTCCAGCAGCTGGTCAAGGAGAACTACCTGCGCTGGGACAGCCTGGGTGAGTTCCTCGCCCTCGCGGTGAGCTTCGAGCACCTCGCCACCACCACGGGCAACGCGCGCGCCCAGATCCTCGCCGACACCCTGGACCGCGCCACGGCGACGTTCCTGGAGAACGACAAGTCGCCGAGCCGTCGCCTCGGTGGCATCGACAACCGCGGCAGCCACTTCTACCTCGGCCTGTACTGGGCGCAGGAGCTGGCCAAGCAGACCGACGACACGCAGCTCGCGGAGGCGTTCGCGGCCCTGGCCAAGACGCTGACCGAGCAGGAGCAGACCATCGTCGACGAGCTCATCGCGGTGCAGGGCTCCCCGGCCGACATCGGCGGCTACTACCAGCCGGACGCCGCCAAGGCCTCCGCGGTCATGCGTCCGTCCGCGACGCTCAACCAGGCGCTCTCGATCCTGGGCTGACGCTTCGGGTGACCCGGTAGCCCGGTAGCCCGGTAGACAGCGAAGGGGCCTCCCGCCGATATGGCGGGAGGCCCCTTGAGTGTAGCCATGCGTTATGAGCGGCGCCGCGGCTTGCCGCGCTTGGTGGCCTTGGGCCGGGCGGCACCGCCACGCTGCGGCTTGCCGCCGGACTTGGCGGTCGCGGGCTTCCGCTTCGCCTGGGAGGCTGCCTTGGCCTTGGTCTGGTCCTTCGTCTGGTCCTTCGTCCGGTCCTGCGCCGGGGTCCGTTCGCGGCCCCGCGAGCTGTTGACCGTCCGGCCGCGGACGATCCCGATGAAGTCCTCGACCAGGTCGGTGGTCCCGTCCTCCGGCCACGACAGGGCCACGCGTGACTCCGGGGCGTCCGTCACCGTGCGGTAGGTGAGGTCCTTGCGGTGGTGCAGGCGCGCGAGCGACTGCGGGACCACGAGGAGGCCCACGCCCGCCGCGACGAGCTCGACGGCTTCCTCGGTCGTGGCGGGACGCTCGAGCGCGGGCAGACCGGGCCGCCGCTCCCACTCCAGGGTCTCGTCGAGCGGGTGGAAGACGATCTCGTCGGCCAGGTCCTCGCAGGACACCTCGTCGACCGCGGTCACGACGTGGTCCTTGGGGGCCACGACGACGGTGGTCTCGGTGTAGAGGGGGATCGCGCTGAGGTCCGTACGGTCGATGGGCAGCCGCACGAAACCGGCGTCGGCGCCGCCCGCGCGCAGCACGCCGGGCGCCTCGTCGGCGGCGACCGGGAGGAGGGTCAGTGGGATGTCGGGCAGCCGCTCGTTCCAGATCCTCACCCATTTGGCGGGTGTCACTCCGGGGACGTAGGCGAGCCGGAACGACGGGGAGCTTTCCGAGCCTGTCACCTCGCCAGGCTACCCGGCGTGGTCAGGAGTAGCGCACATGCTCGATACCCTGGACCCATGACGTCGCACCAGACCACCCAGACCATGAAGCCCGCGACCGCGGCGAAGAAACTGGGTGTGTACCTCGAGGCCACGCCCGCCGAGTTCCAGGAGGGTGTCGTCTCGCGCAGCGAGCTCAACACGCTGCAGACCGACCCGCCCGAGTGGCTGCAGGAACTGCGGCGCAACGGCCCCCACCCCCGCCCCGTGGTCGCGGCCAAGCTCGGGATCTCCATCGCGGGCCTCGCGCGCGGCGGAGTGACCGAAGCTCTCACCACGGAGCAGATCGACGCCCTGAAGGAGGAGCAGCCCGGCTGGCTGCGCCAGGAGCGCGCCACCCAGGCCGAGGTCCGCAAGGAGACCGTGCGCATCAAGGAGAAGCACGCCGAGCAGGCGGAGAAGCGCGCGGCGCGCGACGACGACCCCCGTTCCTGAGACGTCGAGACGTCCTGAGACGCGTCTCCTGAGGCGCGTCAGTCGCGCGTACGGAGCGTACGGAGCGTGCGGAAGAACCTGCGTACGTCGGCCACCAGCAGGTCCGGCTGCTCCATCGCTGCGAAGTGACCGCCCCGGTCGTACGTCGTCCACTGCACGATGTTGTTGGTGCGGTCCGCGATGTGGCGCAGCGGGACGAAGTTGTCGCGGGGGAAGTCGGCCAGCGCGGTCGGGGCCGGTGACGGCGCGGGCGGGTTGCCGGTATAGGCGGCCTGCGCCCGCTCGTAGTAGATCCGGGCGGACGAGCCCGCCGTGCCGGTCAGCCAGTACAGCATCACGTTCGTGAGCATCTGGTCCCGGTCGACGGCGTCCTCCGGGCGGTCCTCGGAGTCGGTCCACTCCTTGAACTTCTCGGCGATCCACGCGAGTTGGCCCACCGGTGAGTCCGTCAGGCCGTACGCGAGGGTCTGCGGGCGGGTGGTCTGGATGCCGGCGTACCCCTGCCGGTCCCGGCTCCACGCCCGCATCCGCTCCCAGGAGGCGAGCGTCCGCTCGCGCTCCCGCGCGTCGAGCGCGGCCAGTTCCCGCGCGTCCGGCTCGTGGGTCTGCGCCGAGTTCGGCAGCAGGTTCAGATGTACGCCGATGACGTGGTCCGGCCGCAGCCGGCCGTGCTCGCGCGAGATGCCCGCACCCCAGTCGCCGCCCTGCACCCCGTACCGCTCGTAGCCCAGCCGTGCCATGAGCTCGGCGGAGGCGAGCGCGACGCGCCGGAACTCCCAGCCGGTCTCCCGGGTCGGGCCGGAGAGGCCGAACCCGGGGATGCCGGGCAGCACCAGGTGGAAGGCGTCGGCCGGATCGCCGCCGTGCGCCCGCGGGTCGGTCAGCGGGCCGACGACGTCGGCGAACTCGACGATCGAGCCGGGCCAGCCATGGGTCATGAGGAGCGGCGTCGCGTCCGGTTCGGGGGACCGGACGTGGGCGAAGTGGATGTTCGCGCCGTCGATCGTGGTGGTGAACTGCGGCCATTCGTTGAGCGCGGCTTCCGCGGCCCGCCAGTCGTACGCGTGCCGCCAGTAGTGCACGAGCTCTTCGAGGTAGTCGCGCGGAATGCCGTACGCCCAGCCGACGCCGGGCAGCTGGTCGGGCCAGCGCGTGCGGTCGAGCCGCGCGTGGAGGTCGTCCAGATCCGCCTGGGGTATGTCGATGCGGTAGGGCCGCAGGGCGCTGTCGTCGTCGTTCAAGGTCGTCATCGCTGCGCATGCTACGTCGGGCGCGCCCGGCCGACACCGGCATTTCCGCGCCCTCGGGCGCCCCCGTAGAGGGCGCTACTCCACCCACGCCCCGTCGCGCATGATGACCCTGCCGCGCAGCTCCGGCTCGCCGCGCCAGGCCCGTACGGTCCTCGGCACCACGCACAGATACAGATACGGCTCCTCCGCCTTGCGCGGATCCCAGCCGAACTTGTCGGCGAACGCCTGCGCCGCCGCCGGGGGCACCTCGTCGGCGGGGAAGCACTCCGCCTCCCCCTGGAGGAGCACCACATCGGAGGTGTCCGGCAGCGCAAGGCGCACGCGCGGCTCCTCGCGGGCGTTCCGGGCGGTCAGGGAGGCGGCGGCGGTGCACAGCCACACCGCCCGCCCCTCCCACAGGAACCACAGCGGCACCTGGTGCGGCCCGCGCTCCGGATGGGCCGTCGACACCCATACGTCGCGCTCCGTACCGAGCCGGTCCAGCGTGTCCCGCCTGCGTTCCGCCGTCCGGCGGCCAACGATCTCCGTGTTCTGCATGAACGCCGACCCTAGTACGCCCCTGGTACGTCCCTGGTACGCCCCTGATACGACCCCGGTACGACAAGATCCGGTCGGTGCCGCAGAATGATCGACTCCAATCCTGTCCCGTTGAACGGGCGTTGCTGAATGGGCGTTGTGATGATTGACGTGATCGTGGTCGGTGGCGGACCGACCGGCTTGATGCTGGCCGGTGAACTGCGGCTGCACGGCGTCCAGGTGGTCGTCCTCGAGAAGCTGACCGAGCAGACCCAGCAGTCCCGCGGCCAGGGGCTGCACGCGCGCAGCGTCGAGATGATGGACCAGCGCGGCCTCCTCGGCCGGTTCCTCGCGGTGAGTGAGAAGTTCAAGGTCGGCGGTCTCTTCGGCGGCATCATGAAACCGTGGCCGGACGGCCTGGACACCGCGCACCCGTACGGGGTCGCCACCCCGCAGCCCCTCACCGAGCAGCTCCTCAACGAGTACGTCCTCGAAGTCGGTGCGGAGATCCGGCGGGGCTGCGACGTGGTCGCGGTGCGCCAGGACGAGGACGCGGTGACCGTCGAACTCGCGGACGGCACGCAGCTGCGTTCGCGCTACCTCGTCGGGTGCGACGGCGGCCGCAGCACGGTGCGCAAGCAGCTCGGCGTCGACTTCCCCGGCGAGCTCGCCACGGTCGAGACGCTGCTCGGCGAGATGGCCATGACCGAGGACCCGGCGACCATCGCCGCCGTCGTCGAGGAGGTCCGCAAGACCCAACTGCGGTTCGGGGCAACGCCTCTCGGGGAGGGGATGTACCGCGTCGTCGTGCCCGCCGACGGGGTGGCCGAGGACCGTGCGGAGCCGACCGTCGAGGAGTTCTCGGCGCGGCTGCGGGCGGTCGCGGGCACCGATTTCGGCGCGCACGCGCCGCGCTGGCTGTCCCGCTTCGGCGACGCCACCCGGCAGGCCGAGCGCTACCGGGTCGGCCGGGTGCTGCTGGCAGGCGACGCGGCGCACATCCACCCGCCGACCGGCGGACAGGGCCTCAACCTCGGCGTGCAGGACGCGTTCAACCTCGGCTGGAAGCTGGCCGCCGCGGTCGACGGCTGGGCGCCGGACGGGCTCCTGGACAGCTACCACGCCGAACGGCACCCGGTGGGCGCCGCCGTGCTTGAGAACACCCGCGCGCAGATCACGCTCCTTGGCGACGGCGCGGGCCCGGCCGCGCTGCGCGAACTGTTCTCGAAGCTCATGGACTTCGAGGAGGTCAACCGGTACGTGACCGGCATGATCACCGCTGTGGAGATCCGGTACGACTTCGGCGAGGGCCACGAGCTGCTCGGCAGGCGGCTGCGCGACGTTCGACTGAAGCAGCGGGGCCGCCTCTACGAACTGACGCACGCGGGCCGCGGCCTGCTCCTCGACCAGACGGGGCGGCTCTCGGTGGGGGGCTGGGCGGACCGGGTCGACCACGTCGTCGACGTCAGCGAGGAACTCGACGCCCCCGCCGTGCTGTTGCGCCCGGACGGGCATGTGGCGTGGGCCGGTGACGACCAGCGGGAGCTGTTCGCTCAGCTGCCCAAGTGGTTCGGCGCGGCGGACCATTGAGACCACGGGGCCCTGTGGCCCTGTGGCCCTGTGGCCCCGTGGCCCCGTGGTGGTCTCACATGTCGATGCGTGAGCGGTCGAGGGTGGCTGCGGAGCTGGTGATGAATTCCTTGCGGGGGGCGACGTCGTTGCCCATCAGGAGATCGAAGACCTGCT
>NZ_JBEYZK010000041.1:13546-37689 GCF_040646035.1 Streptomyces sp. NPDC046465 | reverse complement strand
GCGCCGTTCTTGTCGCCGCGGCCGACCCAGCGGCCCGCGGCCATGGCGGCGGCCTCGGTGACCCGGACGAGCTCCAGGGCGAGGTTGCGGTCGGGAGCCTCCGCGGCTACCGCCAGCGGGGAGGACGTCGAGACGGGGGAAGTGAGCAGGGACACCGGTGAGACCTTCCGAAGGCATGGGCGGGCGACTTCGGACCGGACGTTACTGGCCCCGCGCCGCCCCACCCCTCCCCTGCGTCCGAACCGCTGCCGCCTTTGGCAACTCGCCCACAACGCACACGTATCGGCGACGGCTCGGCACTTCGGTACTTCGGTACTTCGGTACTTGCGTACAAGCGCCGGACGGGCGTCAGGCCGCCGTCCACCCGCCGTCGACCGGCACGGCCCCGCCCGTGACGAACGAGGACCGGTCGCTGAGAAGCCACGCCGCGGCCTGCGCCACCTCGACCGGCTCGGCCATCCGCTTCTGCATGGAGCGGGAGATGAAGCTCTCCTCCAGAGAGGGCGTCTCCGTCAGGACCTGGTCCATGAGCTCCGTCCGGGTGCTCCCCACCACCAGGGCGTTCACCCGGATCCCGCGCCTGCCGTACTCGTCCCCGCCCGCCTTCGTCAGGCCGATCACCGCGTGCTTCGCCGCGATGTACGACGCCGTGGCGCCGGTCGCGACCACGCCCGCGGCGCTCGCGGTGTTGACGACGGCTCCCCCTCGGCCGTCGGCGAGCATCGCGCTGATCTGGGCCTTCATGCAGTTCCAGACGCCGCGCACATTCACGTCCATGACCTGGTCGAAGACGGCGTCGTCGGTCTCGTGCAGCGGCGTGCCCGCCGTGGCCCAACCCGCGTTGTTGAAGCCCGCGTCGAGACGGCCGTACGTCCGCACGGCCGCGTCGACCACACGCCTGACGTCCGCCGGAACCGTCACGTCCCCGGCGACCGCGAGCGCCTTCCCGCCGCCCCCCGCTATCTCCTCGGCGAGCTTCTCTATGTGCCGCTCCCGGCGCGCCGTGAGGACCACGGCCGCTCCTTCGGCGGCGAACAGCCGTGCCGCCGCCGCGCCGATACCGCTTGAGGCACCCGTGATCATGATCGTCTTACCGGCCAGCATGCCGTGCTCACCGCTGGTCACCGTGCTGTTCGTCGCCGTGCTGTTCGTCATCGTGCTGTTCGTCATCGTGCCGCCCCCCGTGGTGGTGTCATTCACATCGCGGAATCGCTGAATTACTGAACCGCTGAACCGCTGAACCGCTGAATCGTGCTCGTGGCTCAACTCGGCGTCGTGGCGCGCCAGATCGCGCCTGCCGCGGCCTCCGCGTCGAGCGTGCGCAGCAGGTCCCCGTCGATCGCGTCCAGCGAGTCGACGATGTGCCGCGCCCCCAGCTCTTCCATGAACGTGCGCTGGAAGCTGCAGGGATGGCCGATGAACGGCACGTCGAGCCCCTTGGCCGCCTCGGCGACCCGGGCCACGTCGTCCACGAACAGCACCTCGTCGAGGCGGAGATCGAAGACCTCCGTGGCGATCTCCTTGATGCCGGGCCGGAACGAGTCGGTGCAGACATAGCCGGGGCCGTCGAAGAGATGGGCCCAGGCGCCCAGATGGGTGTCGAAGTGGGGCTTGCTCAGGCCGCCGTAGCAGACCACCTGGAGCCCCAGGTCCCGTACGCGCCGGATCAGTTCGGCCGCGCCGGGGTTCGGCCGCACCGGGTGGTCGGCGACGTAGCGGTCGCGCTCGGCGAAGTAGATCTCCAGCGCCTCCTCACCCGTCACGTCGAGGCCGGCCGCGCGGGCCATCTCGCCGCCCGCGATGCGGCGCGGCTGGGAGAGGATGCGGCGCTCGGTCGCGGCGTCGTACACGCCCCCGCGGCCGGTGATGAAGTTGCCGATGACGGGGCTGAACGTGTCGTTGAGCAGAACGCCGTCGATGTTGAGCGCCACGAGACGCAGTCGGTCGAAGTGCTGGTGCATGAAACGTCCTTGGCTGCTGTTCGGTCGGACATGTCGAATATGACGAATATGCCGAATATGTCGGCCAGATGGAACGGTCACAGAGGGAGCGGGCGGCGGCGCGCGGCGCGCGGTGCGCCGTCAGGCGTTGACGGCGGCCTCCCGCGCCTCGCTCACGTCGATGCTGTCGGCGGCGCTGCCGGTGGCGACGGCGGGCATGAGCAGCTGCCACATCGCCCGGGTCCGCTCGGGCAGGTCCTCGCGGCCGCTCGTCAGGAGGGAGTACGCCTGCAGGCCCGTACACGCGGACACGATGAACTCGGCCAGCATGCGCACGTCGACGTCCGCACGGACATCGCCTGCCGCGCGCCCGTCGACCAGGCACTCCTCCATGATCTGGGCCCACTCGCGGTACGGAGTGGCGTCGTCGAGGCCGAAGCCGGTCTGCTCGCTGGTGAGCCGGACGCCCGCGCGCAGCGTCGGATCCGTCTGCAGCTTGTGCGCCCAGACGAACGTGATGTCCACCAGGCGCTGCAGACCCTGCGACTTGAGGGCGGGCACGATGCTTGCCGGCTGCGCCCGCATGACGGCCACGGCCAGCGCTTCCTTGTTGGGGAAGTGGAAGTAGACGGCGCCGAGCGTCACACCGGCGCGGTGCATGATCTCCCGCATGCTGGCGCCGCTGTACCCGCGTTCGTCGAAGACCTCAGCCGCGGCGCGAAGGATTTCCTCGCGCGTCTTCTGGGCCCGCACCTGCTTCGGTTCCGGCATTCGGACGGCCTCTCTCGACAAACAAAAAGAACGCACGTTACTTTACGCGTCATGGTTCTGGGGCACCAGAGCCCGCGCTCAGCGTTCGGGCATCGACGTCACTAATCCCAGGGGGGGACCTATGACTCTCGTTTCGTATGCACAGGCCACACGCACCACCCGACTGCGGCCCGTGCCGCAGGAGTTCACGCACAAGCTCGACCGCTCCGAAGTACTGCTCACCGGCTGGGCGCCCGCGGGTGAGGACCGCGTGACGGTCACCGCCCGGTGGCCCCGCACCCACTCCTTCTACGCGCCCGTCGCCGGGCGGCACGACCCGATGCTGCTCGCCGAGACCCTGCGGCAGAGCATCCCGCTGATCTCGCACGGCCTCTACGAGGTGCCGCTCGGCCACCAGCTGATCTGGCAGCACTTCACCTACGAGGTCGCGCCGGGGGCGATGTGGGCCGACGGTCCCATGGACATCGAACTCCGGATCACCTGCGACGACATCACCCGGCGCGGCGGCCGTCTCGCGGCCCTCACGATGGACATCGAGATCCTGCGGGACGGCCTGCACCTCGGCAGCGCCCACACGCGCTTCAGCAGCCACGCCCCGTCGATCTACCGCAGGCTGCGCGGCGACCGGTGCACGGTGTCGAGCGATGTCGCCCCGCTGCCGCTCAGCGGCGCGGTCCCGGTGGTCCCGCCCGCTCTGGTGAACCGGGAGCACGCCGACGACGTCGTGCTCTCCCCCACCGCCGTGCCGGACCAGTGGCGGCTGCGCGTCGACTACGCGCACCCGATCCTGTTCGACCACCCCGTCGACCACGCCCCGGGCATGCTGCTCCTGGAGGCCGCCCGGCAGGCGGCCCACGCCGTCCAGGGCCACCGCGCGGACGCCGTCGTCCCGGTCCGCTTCGAGTCGGCGTTCTTCCGCTACGTCGAGTTCGACGCCCCCTGCCTGATCACCACGCGCGTCGAGCCCGCCACCCGCCCCGGGGGCAGCGACTGCGTGTCGGTCACCGCTCACCAGGAGGGCAACGAGGCGTTCTCCTGCCGTGTGACGCTGGCGGCCGCAAGGGCGTAGAGCAGAAGGGGCCCGCACCTTCGCGGTGCGGGCCCCTTCGAGCGTTCAGACGCTACTTCTCGTACATCGGCACTACTAGTACATCGGCACTTCTAGTGGATCGGCACTTTCAGTGGGTCGCCACTTCTAGTAAATCGGCCTCTCGGGCTCGATCTGGTTGACCCAGCCGATCACGCCGCCGCCCACGTGCACCGCGTCCGCGAAGCCCGCGGACTTCAGTACGGCCAGGACTTCCGCGGACCGGACACCCGTCTTGCAATGCAAGACGATCTTCTTGTCCTGCGGGAGGTCCTGGAGGGCGTTGCCCATGAGGAACTCGTTCTTGGGGATCAGCTTGGCGCCGGGGATCGAGACGATCTCGTACTCGTTCTGCTCGCGTACGTCGATGATCTCGATCTTCTCGTCCGCGTCGATCCACTCCTTGAGCTGCCTGGGAGTGATCGTCGAACCGGCCGCCGCCTCCTGGGCCTCCTCGGACACGACGCCGCAGAAGGCCTCGTAGTCGATGAGCTCGGTGACGGTGGCGTTCGGGCCGCAGACCGCGCAGTCGGGGTCCTTGCGGACCTTGACCTGGCGGTACTGCATCTCCAGGGCGTCGTAGATCATCAGGCGGCCGACCAGCGGGTCGCCCACGCCGGCCAGGACCTTGATCGCCTCGGTGACCTGGATGGAGCCGATCGACGCGCAGAGCACGCCGAGCACGCCGCCCTCGGCACAGGAGGGCACCATGCCGGGGGGCGGGGGCTCCGGGTAGAGGCAGCGGTAGCACGGACCGTGCTCGCTCCAGAAGACGGAGGCCTGGCCGTCGAAGCGGTAGATGGAACCCCATACGTACGGCTTGTTGAGCAGCACGCACGCGTCGTTGACCAGGTAACGGGTCGCGAAGTTGTCCGTGCCGTCGACGATCAGGTCGTACTGGCCGAAGATGTCCATCACGTTGTCGGCCTCGAGCCGCTCTTCGTGGAGGATCACGTTCACGTACGGGTTGATGCCGAGGACCGAGTCCTTCGCGGACTCCGCCTTGGAGCGGCCGATGTCCGACTGGCTGTGGATGATCTGACGCTGCAGGTTGGACTCGTCGACCTCGTCGAACTCGACGATGCCGAGCGTGCCGACACCCGCCGCGGCCAGGTACATCAGGGCCGGCGACCCGAGGCCGCCTGCGCCGACACACAGCACCTTGGCGTTCTTCAGCCGCTTCTGCCCGTCCATCCCGACGTCGGGGATGATCAGGTGGCGGGAGTACCTGCGGACCTCGTCGACGGTGAGCTCGGCGGCGGGCTCGACCAGGGGTGGCAGCGACACGGGGACTCCGTTGGTCGGAATTTCGGAAGGTTGTTCTCCGCGTAACACTGCCACGCCCTTCTTCATTCCGAGACACCTGTTCCGATGCGCGAGACGATTTCGTCCCAGTAACCGGGCAGGGACTCCCAGAGGTCGCGGGTGGCACCCCCTGCCACGCGGTCGGATGCCACGCGGTCGGATGGCACACGGTTGGATTCCACGCGGTCGGTGAAGTAGATCGTGGAGGCGCCCTGCCAGCGGGCGATGCGCAGCGCCTCGTCCAGGTGCCCCAGCGGCATGCCGTGCACGAAGTGACAGAAGCGCTCCGGCGGGTAGTCGGCGGTCCACTCGGCCACCTGCGACCAGCGGTAGTCGCTCCACGGCCCGGCGAAGGTCACCAACTGGTCGCCCATCTCGGCATATCCGGGGTACGGGTGGCTGCCGTGGCCGAGCACGATGTGCGCGTCGTCGATCAGCGCGCGCAGGGTTGTCACCGTCCGGCGCACCTCCGGCAGCGCGGCCCGTTCGGTCGGGCAGCGGTCCAGGGAGAAGCCGTCGACCTGGTACCAGTCGAGGTAGCGGTGGGCGTCGGAGACCAGCTCCCCGAACGAGCGGGCGCCGTACGTCGCGTCGAGGTGGCCGAGCACCCGGATGCCCGCGTTCCGCAGTCGGCCCGCCGCTTCCAGGCAGTGCGGGTCGGGCCGCTCGCCCGGCCCGTTCGCGACATTGAGGACAACCCACTTCAAAGGGGTACCTGGGCGGGTGAGTTCGGCCCATTCGACGGACGCGACGAGCGGGTGGGCGAAGCCCGGGATGCCGAAGCCGACGCGCACCTCGGTGCTCGCGGCGCCCCTCGTGGACCTGGTCAGATGCGGCATGCGGCCTCCATCCAGATATCGGCGAGCGACTCTTCGAGATTGATGCGCGGCCGCCAGCCGAGCCGGTCGCGCGCGGTACGGACGTCGGCCTGCTGCCAGCTCCCGCAGCCGTCCGGGTAGGGGTACGCGGCGGCCGGGGTGCCGTGCTCGGACTCGGCTCGCTGGTGGCCGATGAGCTGCCGCGCGGGCACCTGGTCCAGCTCGTGCAGCGCCCCGCCGTACCCCGCGACGCGGGCCAGGACGGCGGCCGCGTCACGCAGTCGTACGGCACGGCCCGCGCCGATGTTCACGACGCCCTGCGCGGCGGAGAGCGAGGCGGCGTGCACCGCGCGCGCCACATCGCGTACGTCGACGAAGTCCCGCTGCACCCCGAGCCCGCCGAGCTTGAGCTCGCCGTCCCCGGCCTGCATCGCGCGCCGCATGGCCTCCGCGAGGCGGCCGAGCGGCGACCCGGCCGGCGTACCGGGCCCGGCGGGCGAGAACACCCGCAGGACGACGGCGTCGAGCCCGGAGCCAAGGACCAGTTCGGTGGCCGCCAGCTTGCTGACGCCGTAGGGCCCGCCGGGGCGCGGCACCGCGTCCTCGGCGGTCGAGGAGCCCGGCTGGCTCGGCCCGTACTCCGCGCCGCAGCCCAGCTGCACGAGGCGTGCCCCACAGCCGCTGCGGCGCAGGGCCTCGCAGATGGTGGCGACGGCGACGGTGTTGTGGCGGGTCAGGTCGCGGGCGCCGCCGCGGGTGGCACCGGCGCAGTTGATGACGACGCCCGGGTGCACGGCGTCCAGGAAGCGGGTGAGCGCGCCGGGGCTTCCGCTGGCGAGGTCGAACCGTACGTCCGAGTCGTCGCCGCGGCCCAGTGCGGTGAGCTGCACGGCCGGGTCGGCGAGCAGCCGGTCGGCGACGAACCGGCCGAGGTATCCGTTGGCTCCGATCAGCAGCACCCTCATCGGGCGCCTCCCGGGGTGGCCGCTCGATGGCGGAGACGGCTGCGGGTGATCATCTGTCTTTCTCCTTCGGGGTGTTGCCGTGGTGCACGGGGTGAGGCCCGCGGTGTCGGCCCCGCGGGAGGGTGGTCGTGCCGGACTGCGGTCGGCGGTTACGGCGCGGCACGGGATGCCGCGTGGGCCGAGGCGAGGGTGAGGGTCCTGGCCGCGTGGACCAGGAGGACGAGGGCGGCGGCGCCGCACGCGGCGGCCGGTACCGCGCCCGGACCCCAGGCGTCGACGGTGGCCTTGACGGGGGCGGCCAGTGCGGCGCAGCCGGGCAGCCCGCCAAGGAACGCCAGGGCCAGGGCGGTCGCTTCGCAGGCGCCCGCGGCGCCGAGCAGCAGGACGGGGGCGCGGGTGAAGCCGTAGACGCCGAGGAGCCGGGCGAGCAGGAGCAGCGTGCCGAGGGCGGCGGCGCCGAGGAGGGCGGGCGGGCCGCCGCCGGGGTGGGCGCCCAACTGCCCGGCCAGGCCCCCGATTACGGCGTCCGTCGCCGCGAGCAGCGCCCCGAGCGCCGTCAGGAACAGCGCGAGCACCCCGAGCAGCAGGGGCCGCACGGAGGACGCGAACTCGTCGAGCCCGCGGCTGGCGGCCAGCCGGACCCCGGACCGTACGGCGAAGAGGCGGGCGCACCAGGTCGCGGGCGCGACGGCGAGGGCGAGGCCCAGGAGTGCGGCGACCGCCGGGTCCCACAGGTCGCCGAGTCCGTCGGGCCCGCCCGCGACGACGCCCCGCAGCAGGCCGTCGCCGAGCAGGGCGTACGCGAGGAGCCAGCACACCCACGCGCGCGTGGCGGGCATCGGGTGGGTCGCCGCGCGCAACGGTCCGTGCCGCAGGGCGATGCGCAGGGCCACGCCGACGGCGAGCGCGCCGAGGGGCACGGCCACGAGGCGCGTGTCCCCCTCGCTGAGGGCGAGCCCCGTCACGGCCGCCGCGCCCGCCGCGCCGGGCAGCAGCGCGAACAGGGCCCAGCCGGTGGGCACTTCGGGGGCATCCGCGCGTGCGCCGCTGCCGGTGGCCCGCGCGCCATCGCGTGTACGGGGTGAGGTGTCGCCGCCGTCGCGCGGCACGCGCGCGTACATCTCCTCGGCCAGGGCGAAGACGTCGCGGTGCCGGAAGCGTGCGGCCGTTCTGTCGGTGACGCCGTGGGCCTCCAGGCCCGCCGCGATCTCCAGCGGGTCGACGGCGCGTTCGCACAGCCCGCGGTGGCGGTGCATGAGGGCCTTCACGGGGTCGGCGGGGCCGTGCCGCGCGGGCGTGGCGCGGGCGGCGGGCGGGCTTGGCGCCAGTACTCCGGTGCCCATGCCCGTGCCCGTGCCAGTTCCGGTGCCGGTTCCGGTGCCTCTGCCCTTGCCGCGGGCGTCCCAGCCGCTGTCGCCGTCGTCGTCGCCCGCGCTCCCGCTCCCGATCGCGCTCCTGGCCCCGATCCCGATCGCGCTCTCGCCGAAGGCGGGTACGGACGCTCCGCCGACCGGGGCGACGGTTCCGGCGCCCGGCAACTCCATCGGCGTCGGCACCGGCGTCAGCGCCTGGTCGGCGAGCAGTTCCTCGGACCGCGAGTCCCAGCCGGTCGCGCCCTCCGGAGCGTGCGGTGCGTCCATGGCCCGGACGGTTCCCTCATGCGGCTCATGTCGCTTCATACGGTGGCCCCCTTCAACTGCGCCCGAACATCGGCCTCTTCAGGGACTTGGGCCTCTTCCGTGACGGCCCACCTCGGCACCCCGCCGCCCTCGGCGCCCGCGCCCGCCCCGTTGGCCGCGGGTCCCACCGCCACCGCCCACCGCCCGGGGAGGTACGCCTCCGCCGGGTGCGCGAACGGCACGGGCTCGCCCGCCTCGTCCACCACGTCCCTGCGCACCGGGCAGTGCGAGACGATCTCCAGGTAAATGCTTCGAAATGCCGCGACGTTCTGCTCGACGGTGAAGAGCTCCAGGGCCCGCGCCCGCGCCGCGGCGCCCAGGCGCGCGCGCCGGTCGGGGTCGCGCAGGAGCGATACGCACGCCTCCGCGAGCGCCTTCGGATTGCGCGGCGGCACGACAAGTCCCGTACCGCCGATGACCTCCACCACCGCGCCCACGTCCGTCGAGACGGTCGCGCGTCCGCAGAACATGGCCTCGACCAGGCTGATCGGGAAGCCCTCGACGACGCTGGACAGGACGACGACGGCTCCGGAGGCGTACGCGTCGGTGAGTTCGGGGACGTCGGGGCCGCCGATCTCCTCGAAGGAGACGGGGTTGCAGCCGACGGCGTGCGCCCCCGGCGCCTCGTCGGGGAAGAGCTGTGCGGCGAGGGCCCGGCAGTGCGCGAGGTACTCCAGGGCCTCGGGCCCCTCGGCCGGTGCCCCGACGATCCTGAGGCGCGCGCCCGGCACCGCCCCGCGGATCTCCGCGAAGGCGTGGAGCAGCGAGATCAGATCCTTGGCGGGCTCGATGGGGCCGACCCACAGGAGGGTGCCGGGCCCGGCGGCGAAGTCGTCGTAGCCCCCTTCGCCGATCTGTGAGAAGCGGGCCGCCTCCATGCCGGGGTGGACCGTGCGCAGCTTGGCGCGGTCGGCGCCGCAGCGCTCCTGCCAGCGCCGGGCGTGGGTGTTGCCGGGAGTGATGAGGGTGGCCTTGCGGTACACCTCGGCCGCGAGGAGGCCGTGGAAGGAGGCGAGGAGCGTCCGCGCCGGCGCGCTCAGGTCCGTGTCGCCCGCGGCGAGGTAGTGCGCCCGCAGGTGCACGCCGTACTCGGTCACGAGCAGCGGGACTCCGGCGAAGTGTCCGGCAAGGAGCCCCGGCAGCGCCGCGGTCCCGCCGGAGGCGGCGTGGCACAGGTCGACGGCGCCGAGCCCGTCGGGCCCGTACCAGTCGAGGGAGAGCGGTCGCAGCGCGCGCTCCATCAGGCCCGCGGCGCTGAGCAGGTCGGACACGCGGGCGGCGTGGGCGGCGCGCAGTGCGCCGGGCGCGCGGCAGGCGCGCTCCAGGGCGCGGACGGCGGATTCGGAACGCAGGGCGGCGACGAGGCCGCCCTCGTCGCGGGCGAGTTCGGCGAGCCCGTACAGGGCGCTGCTGAAACGGTCCGCCACTTCGTCGCAAGCGTCCCGCGCCCCGCCATCCGCAACAGCACCACCGCCGCGGCACACCGCGACCGCCAGCTCCCCGAAGCACTCCGCGAACCGGCGCCGGGCCCGCCGCCCGTGTCCGCCGCGGGGACCCGCCGCGCAGAGCGCCTCGTCGTCGACGGTCCACAGCGGAGCCGTGCGCACCCGCTCGACCTGCGAGGGCAGTTCGACCCAGCCCCGGTCCCGCTGGCGCTCGCTGCGGCTAAGGGCATACACGTCGAACTCGTGCTGCCCGAGCCCGCGCACGAGTCGGTCGCACCAGAGCCTGGCCTCACCGCTCACATACGGATAGCCACCCTCCGTAAGCAGTCCGACGCGCACGAGCGCACCCCCGATATCCCTTCTGGGGAGCCGCCGTTGGACCGGCGGCTCGCAGCGGGACGAACGTATGCGGTCATGCGGGTGGCGCGACGGACGGTTGTCCATCGCGCCACCAGAAGGGGTGAACGGCAGTAACTTTCCCGCGCCGGTTGCGTTCCGTCGCGCTATAGCAGCCCGGAAGCCCGATTTCGCTACGGAGAGTCAGGCTGCGGCCAGCTCCTTGCGGACCTCGCGCCGTAGCGCCGCCGCCGCGGGGTCGAGCGCGGGCACGGCCGCGAGGAGCTGCTTCGTGTACGGGTCCCGGGGCGCCCCGTAGACCTCCGCCACCGGCCCCTCCTCCACGATCCGCCCCCGCCGCATCACCGCGACCCGGTCGCTGACCTGGCGCACGACGGCCAGATCGTGCGCGACGAAGACCAGCGCGAGCCCGAGCTCCCGCTGCAACTCGGCGAGCAGCGCGGTCACCTGGGCCTGGGTCGTCACGTCGAGGGCGGAGACCGGCTCGTCGCACACGATGAGCCGGGGCTCCGCCGCGAGCGCCCGCGCGATGCCGACGCGCTGGCGCTGGCCGCCGCTGAACTCGTGCGGGTAACGGTCGTAGTGCGCCGGTTCGAGCCCCACGCGCCCCAGGAGCTCGCGCACCCGCCCCCGTACGAAGGAGTCGCTCTCGCCCCGCGCGCGCAGCGGGTCGGCGACGGCCTCGCCCACGGAGCGCCGCGGGTTGAGCGAGGAGACGGGGTCCTGGAACACCATCTGCACCCCGGGCACCACCCGGCCGCCGGGCACCTCCGCACCCCCGTGGCGGAGCTGCCCGGCGGTCGGCTCCAGGAGGCCCACGAGCATGCGGCCGAGCGTGGTCTTGCCGCTGCCGCTCTCGCCCACGATGCCGAGGGTCTCCCCGCGGCGGACGGTGAGCGAGACGCCGTCGACGGCGGTGACCGCACGCTTGCCGCGCCCGAACTCCCGGCGCAGCCCGACGGCTTCGAGCACGACTTCACCCGCCTCGACTTCACCCGCCTCGACTTCACCGGCCTCCCCGGCGGCGGGCGCCAGCGGCGAGTCCACCCGCGGGACGGCCTTCAGGAGCTCCTGCGTGTAGGCCTCCCGAGGCGCCCCGAGGACCTCGCGTACCGCACCGCGCTCCACCGCGCGCCCGTCCCGCATGACCAGGACCTCGTCGACGCTCTCCGCCGCCACCCCCACGTCGTGGGTGACGAGGAGCAGTCCCATGCCGGTCTCGGCCCGCAGCGTGTGCAGCAGGTCGAGGATCTGGGCCTGGACGGTGACGTCGAGCGCGGTGGTCGGCTCGTCGGCGACGAGGAGCGCGGGTTCGCAGGCCAACGCCATGGCGATGAGCGTGCGTTGGCGCATGCCTCCGCTGAACTCGTGGGGGCGTGCGCGCGAGCGGCGCGCGGCGTCGGGGATGCCGACCCGGTCGAGCACCTCCACGGCACGCGCGCGTGCCGCCCGTCGGGACGCCCCCGTGTGCACGCGGTACACCTCGGCGATCTGGTCGCCCACCGCGTAGTAGGGGTCGAGGGAGGAGAGCGGGTCCTGGAAGACCATCGCGGCCTTTCCGCCGCGCAGCCGCCGCAGTTCGGCGTCGGACGCCTGCTGTACGTCGACGCCGTCGACCAGCACCGAACCGCCGACGCGCGCGCCCGTGCCCCGGTGCAGGCCGAGCAGCGCGGAGGCCACGGTGGACTTCCCCGAGCCCGACTCACCGACCAGGGCGAGCGCGCCGCCCGCCGCCAGGGTGAACGACACCCCGTCGACGGCCCGGACGCTGCCACCGGACTGCTCCCCGGACCCGAACACCACGCTCAGATCATCGACGCGGACAAGACTCACGACAGCACCACCCGTCGGTCGGCCACCGCGTACAGGACGTCCGCGACGGCATTGGCGAGCACCACGAAGAAGCCGGTGACCATGACCATTCCGACGACCACCGGCAGGTCGACGACCTTGACCGCGTGCACGAGTTCGCGGCCGATGCCGGGCAGCCCGAACAGCGTCTCGGTGAGCACGGCGCCCCCGAACATCGATCCGAAGTCGATGGCGGTCAGCGTGATGACGGGGGCGACGGCGCCCCGCAGCGCGTGCTTCCCGATGATCGAGCGCTCCCCCACGCCGTACGCGCGAAAGGTGCGCACATGGTCGTCGGCGAGCGTCTCCAGCATCGAGGAGCGGGTCAGGCGCGCGTACTTGGCGGCCTCGATCAGCGCGAGCGACAGCCACGGCAGGAGCAGGTTCCACGCCCACTGCGTCGGGTCGTCCGCGAAGGGGACGTACTGCGGGAAGGGCAGCCACCGCAGCTGGCCGCAGACGACGATCATCAGCAGCAGCCCGATGACGAAGACGGGTGTGGCGGTGCCCGCGAGCGTGACGGCGGTCAGCACGCGCTCGCTCACCCGGCCGCGCCGCCAGACCGAGAGCACGCCGGTGCCGACGCCGAGGAGCAGCCACAGCACCATGGCGCCGAGCGCGAGCGACCCGGTGACCGGCAGCTTCGCCAGGATCAGCGCGGTGACCTGCTGGTCGCTCTGGTAGGAGATGCCGAGGCAGGGCGCGCCGCAGTGCTCGGTGCCCGTGCCGGTGGAGTAGTCCTGGCCTACGAAGAGGCCCTGGAGGAAGTCCCAGTAGCGGACGTACAGCGGGTCGTCGAGCCGCAACTGCTCGGCCACCTGCTGCACTTGGGCGGGTGAGCAGCGCGGGCCGCAGGTGATCTGGGCGACATCGCCCGGCGCGGCGTAGAACACCGCGTAGATGATCACGGAGATGACGAAGAGGGTGACCACGGCGCCCGCCAGGCGCCGCGCGAGGAAGCCCGTCACGCGCTGACCTCCCGCTTCCGTCCCGTCCCGATCCGCAGCCGCGAGGCGGCCCGCGGGTCGAGGGCGGTGCGCACGCCGTCGCCGAGGACGGTGAGGGCGAGGACGGTCACGAACAGCGCGCCCGCCGGGAGCAGCAGGTACTGCGGAGCGGCCTGGTACCAGACGTTCGCGGCCGTGAGCATCTGTCCCCAGGACGGGGTGGGCGGCTTGACGCCCACGCCGAGGAAGGACAGCGCGGCTTCGACGGTGATGTTCGTGGGGACGAGCAGCGCGGCGTACGTGATGACGGGCGCGGCGAGCGCGGGCAGCAGCTCGCGCCGGGCGATCTGCGGGCCGCGCCAGCCGCTGAGCCGTGCGGCGGCCACGTGGTCGAGCTCCTTGAGCGTGACGGTCTGCGCGCGCACGATCCTGGCGACGCCGCCCCAGGCGACGAGGCCGATGACGAGGGCGACGAGCACGGGCCGCGGGAAGCCGTCCGGCACGATCGCCATGAGCGCGAGCGCGAAGACCACCAGCGGCAGCGCCACGATCACGTCGGTGGCCCTGCTGAGCACCTGGTCCATCCAGCGGTTGCCGAGACCGGCGGCGACGCCGACGGCGATCCCGACGAACAGCTGCACGGCGGTCGCGGCGAGCGCGACGCCGAGCGAGACCCGCGCCCCGTACACCAGGCGCGCGAAGAGGTCCCGCCCGGTCTGCGGCTCGACGCCGAGCCAGTGCTCGCCGCTGATCCCGCCGAACGAGCCGACCGGGACACCGCCGCGCGCCGAGTCGACGAGATCCGGGTGGTACGTGGTGGGGTCCTGCCCCTCCAGGGCGGTGAGCAGCGGCGCGGCGAGCGCCACGACGACGAGCAGGGCGACGACGCCCGCCGCCACGAGGGCGGCGCGCTGTGTGCGCAGCCGCCCCCAGAAGACGGAGCGGACGGTCACGACGACTCCACCGCGACCTGGGAGATGTCGAGGACACCGGTCCAGTCGCTGATGACGACGTTCTTGACGTTCTTGCCGTACAGGCGCTTGTAGACCGGGTGGAAGAGCGGCACGGTCAGCGCCTGCTCGCCGATCTTCTTGTCGAGGGCGCCCCACCGCACGGCGGCGGCCTTCAGGTCGGTCAGCTTGTTGATCTCGTCGATCTCGTCGTTGACGGACTTGTCGTCAAGGAACCCGGAGTTGAAGTTGGCGCCGTCCTTCACGATCTGCCGGCCGTCGAAGATCGGGGCGAGGAAGGGGCCGCCGGAGGGCCAGTCGGCGCCCCAGTGGGCGAGGAAGAGGCCCGGCTCGTCCTTGGCGCTGTGGGTCTTGTCCCGGTAGTCGTTGTCCTCGAGTCCCCGCAGCTTGACGGTGATCCCGGCCTTCTTGAGCGCGTCCTGGACCGCGGTCGCGATCTCGGGGCTGGTCTCGAAGTCCTTGGCGTTGGAGTGCGTGAGCGTGATGGTGAGCCCGTCCTTGTGACCGGCCTCCTTCAGAAGCTCCTTCGCCTTCTGCGGGTTGCCGTTCGGGCCCGCCGGGAAGTGGTCGTACTTCGTGTATCCGAAGGACTTCTGGTTCGGCAGGTACGTGGTGGCGGGCTCGGCGAGCGAGGAGCCGCCCGCGGCGTTGACGACCGAGGAGCGGTCCACGGCGTACGCGACGGCCTGGCGCACCTTGGGGTCGTCGAAGGGCTTCACCTTCGGGTTGAAGGCGAGGTAGTTGGTGTAGCCGAAGTGTCCGGTGCCGACGTGCGAGGCCAGGTCCTTGTCACCGGTGACCTTGGCGAGCTCGGCGGGGCCGAGGTTGGTGTCGGTGGTGACGGCGGCGGCGTCGGCGCCCTGGCTCGCGGAGAGCCGCTGGTTGATGACGGACGAGTCGAGCCCGGACCGTACGTCGATGACGTCCGGGTAGGCCTCGCGCTCCGGGTCGGTCTTCGCGGACCAGTGCGGGTTGCGCTCCAGGCGGATCCGCTCGCCGTCGTTCTCGTTCCTGACGACCTTGTAGGGCCCGGAGGAGACCGGGTGCTCCTCGTACTTCGTGCCCTTGTCCTTGCTCTTGGGGACGGGCGTGAACTGCGTCTGCGTCGCGAGGTAGGGGAACTCCCCCTCGGGCTTGTTCAGATGGAAGACGATGGTCCGCTCGTCGGGCGTCTCGATGGACGCGAGCCCCTTGCCGCTCTTGTCCTTGTACGGGCCCTGGTACGTGGCGCCGCCGACCAGCCAGTCCCTCAAGTAGGGCGCGCCACCGCTGAGTTCGCCCGCGAAGGACCTCTCGATGCCGTACTTCACGTCCTTCGAGGTGATCGGCGAGCCGTCCTCGTACTTGACCCCCTTCTTCAGCGTGTACGTCCACACCGTGGCGTTCTTGCTCGGCTTGCCCAGATCCGTGGCGAGGTCCGGCACGACCTCGGCACCCTTGGCGCCGTCCTCACGGTTGCGGGTGGTCAGCGTGCGGAAGACGAGGCTCGGCACGTTTCCGCCGCCGGAGGTGTAGAGCCGCGCGGGGTCGAAGTCGGTCTGCGGGTCGCGGTTGAGGACGGTGAGCGTGCCGCCCTCGGCCGGCTTGCCGCCGCCGGATCCGGCGCCGTCGCCCTTCGGACCCGCGCAGGCGACGACGCCCGAGGCCAGGACCAGGCTGACGGATGCCGCTGCCACGCGGCGGGCTATGACGGGCGATTGACGCATCGGAAGGAGACCTCTCAAGGGTCGCTGCGAAAAGGCGCAGCGGATCAACGGGAATCGAGCGGAGACCGAACAGGACTCGCCCCGGAGAAGGCGCGGAAACGCGGCACAAAGGCAGCGGAAAGCAGCTGAGCCCGGCTAGGAGCAGTGCGGAACGACTAGCAGAACGACTACAGGTCGGCCGGGACCGGTACAGCTGGGAAGGAGCGACGCACTCGCCGGGGCGGGCGTCAGCAACAGTGAATGTCGGCCACGCAGAGCGCGGTCACGCCGAACAGCGCCAGCTCAATGGCGGCGCTCGACGGGGCGTGGCTGTTCGACATGCGGAGAAATATGAACGAATTTCCGACCGATGTCAAAACCGATGACAAAACCGCCCCCGGTCACGGCGGCGGCTGCGTCTCAACTCTTCGGAAACACCCAGGGGTTGGCCTTGCACTTGATGCCGTCGTGCTCCAGGAATTTCGTCTGCTGCTGCATGACGGGGGCGAGCTGCCCGTCCTTCGTGCAGTCCGTGTGATTGTGGCCGAGCCGGTGGCCGACCTCGTGATTGATGAGCATCTGGCGGTACGGGTGGATGGCGTTGCCGAATTCCTTCTTGACGGCGTCGCCGTAGGTCTTGGCGCCCTGTGCCCACCGATAGGCATTGATCATCACGCGGTCCGTCGCGGCGGAATCGCACGACACGTTGTCCTGGCTGGTGTCCAGACCGGATTTCGCGCACCACGTCGCGGTCGTCCCCGGGCTCGCCAGCGTAATGACGAAATCGGGCCGCCCCGACGAGATCCGCTCGAAGGTGCGAGCTCCCGCGTGGGCCCAGCTCCGGTCGTCGTTCAGGGTCTTCTGGACGGCCTGCGCGAAGAGCTCTCCGTCGAGACCGAGCCCCTTCTCCACGTCGACGCGGTAGCGGAACTTCTGCCCCTTGCCGGGCGCCTTGTCCCACCCGGGCATCGCCTCGAAGTCACCGGACGCCTTGAGCTTCGGGTCCAGCGGGAACTCCTTGCCCATCTTCTGGTCGTACGTGTCGGGCGCCGCGTTCCGCACGTCGTTCGGCGTCGGCCTGCGGTCCGAGCGCGATGCGGGGTCATCGGTGTCGCGCGCGCCGCCGGGCGCCGCCTTGGTACCCGTGTCCGAGCCCTTCGACCCGCCGACGAACTGACCCGCGACGACGACACCGGCCACGGCGAGCACGGCGACGGCCGCGATGCCCGCGACGGCGCGGCCGCGCTTCCTGGTGCGGCCATCGGCGTCGGGCCTGCGACCGTCCAGGAGGGGCTCGACGTCGTTCCAGTCGGTGACGGAGGCGTACGGGTCCCGGGGCGGTGGCGGCGCGGCGGCGGCCTCCGTGCCCGGCTCGAAGCCCTCGGGGAGCTCGTCGGGGAAGGCGGCCATGTAGTCATGGCGGGGCCCGGGAACACCGCGGTCCTTCTTGCCCCGGGGTCCGCCACCGGCGCCTGTACCGGGGCCGGTACCGGTACTGGTACCGGCTTCATCGCCCCAGCCGCCGCCGGGCTCACGCTGCTCGGGATGCCCGCCCCGCACCTGCGGAACCCCATCGGAGGGCGTCCCGTGGGTGGATGTGCCGTGGGCGGGCGTGCCGTGGGCGGGCGTGCCGTCCGCTCCCGGCGCGCGCCTCCGTCGTCCCGGACCGGGGGCCGACTGCGGGCCCACGCCGTGCGACTTCGGTATGTTCGAGGTGCTCGTGTTGTCAGGTGTGTCTGCCGGGCCCCGGCGGCTGTGACGTCCCACGCGCCGCCTCAGCTCCCCGAACCCGTGCGCGAACCGTCGCGGCCCGCCGTGGTCGACTCGCCCGTGTCGACCAGGAGTTCACGGAACGCCGTGGCCACGCTCTCGGGGTACTCCATCATCGCCACGTGCCCCGCGTCGGGCAGCGTGAGCAGCCGCGAGTCACGGAAGGCGGCAGCCGCCCTGCGGGCCATGCGGAACGAGACGAGCAGATCGCGGCCTCCGTAGACCAGCAGGGTCGGCGCGAGCACCCGCTCGGCCTGCCGCCACAGTCCGTGCTGGCCGCCCAGCGTGTACGCGTTCACGACGCCGCGCGCCGAGCGGGCCATCGCGTCCCAGAAATAAGGGAGCTGGAGCCTGCGCTCCATCTCCCGCACCGCCGCGCCGAACCCTTCCGGCGTGACCCTGCCCGGGTCGCCGTAACAGAGCCCCATGACACCGCGCACCCGCTGCTCCGCCGTCCACTCCTTGGTGAGCCGGGTGAAGAGCGCGGCGACGCCGGGCACCGCGAGCAGCCCGGTCGGCAACGCCGTGCGCTGCACCCGCAGCTCCGGCAGGGCGGGCGAGATCAGCGTCAGCGTGCGGACGAGGTCGGGGCGGACCGCGGCGACGCGCGTGGTGATGGCGCCGCCCAGCGAGTTCCCCACGAGGTGGACGGGGCCGCGGCCGCGCGCGTCGAGATAACGGATGACCGCGCGGGCGTGCCCGGTGATGGAGTAGTCCCCGTCGTCGGGCGGCGGGGAGTCCCCGAACCCCGGCAGGTCGAGCGCCTCGCAGTCGACGACGTCCGCAAGGCGCGGCATCAGGGCCGACCAGTTCTGCGAGGAGCCGCCGAGCCCGTGCACGTACAGCGCGAGCGGCAGTCCGGGACGGACCGAGGGCCGGGAGCGCACGGTCAGTGAGAGTCCGGGCAGGCCGACCGAGTCGAGCCGCTCCCCCTCCGCGACCGCCACGACACCCGGCTTGGGTGCGGCGGCGGCGAGTGGGCTCGGCAAGTCGGTCGAAGGCATGCGGGCAATGTTACGAGACGATCACGCGGTAGTTCACGTGTTCGCTGTCACAGAACGCACACAGATCGCGTAGCGCCCCGTCCAGGTCTCTTCTACGCTCGAAAGAGCTGACGAAAGCCGACGAGAACAGTCATGGAAAGAGGGCGCAGGGGCACTCGCACCACCAGGGCCACCAAGGACCGCAAGGGAAGAGAGCCATACATGAGTGTCGACCCGACCGACCCGGACACCTTCGAGACGGCAGAGCCCGAGGCCGACGTCGAGGCCCCGGAGGCGGACACGGCCGAGCAGCACACCGACCTCGCCCCCAGCGGGGACGACTCCCTGGAGGAGGCCGACCCGGCCGCCGCCAGCGAGGCCGATCTGGCCGAACAGGCCCGCGTCGTCAGCCTCGACGAGGACGACTACCGCTAGAAGAACTCAGGTGACGGCGGCGGATCGCGGACCCGGGCCTGACCGTGTTTGCCCTGCTACGCACCGGTGCGTAGCCCTTATGCGGTCGTCCAGTCCGTGAAATTCTGCGCTCGCACCGCGCACATCACAGTTACCGAAAAGTACGATGGCGGCGCGGCGCTCACCGCACATCGGACGATTTGGGAGGCGGCGTGACAGCCATCGAGCAGACAGAGGCAG
This sequence comes from Streptomyces sp. NPDC046465, assembly GCF_040646035.1. Lineage (NCBI taxonomy): Bacteria > Bacillati > Actinomycetota > Actinomycetes > Kitasatosporales > Streptomycetaceae > Streptomyces > Streptomyces sp. NPDC046465. The sequence goes on along the minus strand of NZ_JBEYZK010000041.1, from coordinate 18,461 downwards.
CACGCCCGCGGGGTACACGGCTGCCGCGCCGTGCCCGACGCAACCAGCTTCTGGGGGCAGCTCAGGAGGTATTCGTCGCACAGGGTTACCACGCGGCGGCGATGGACGACATCGCCGAGCGCGCCGGCGTCAGCAAGCCCGTGCTCTACCAGCACTTCCCGGGCAAGCTCGACCTCTACCTGGCCCTGCTCGACCAGCACTGCGAGTCACTGCTGCAGTCCGTGCGCGCGGCCCTTGCGTCCACCACGGACAACAAGCTCCGCGTCGCCGCGACGATGGACGCCTACTTCGCGTACGTGGAGAACGAGGGCGGCGCCTTCCGGCTCGTCTTCGAGTCGGACCTGACGAACGAGGCCGCGGTGCGCGAGCGCGTGGACCGCGTCACCCTGCAGTGCGCCGAGGCGATCTGCGAGGTGATCGCCGAGGACACCGGCCTGCCCAGGGACGAGGCGATGCTCCTCGCCGTGGGCCTCGGCGGGTACTCGCAGGTGGTCGCCAGGTACTGGCTGGCCAGCCGCAGCACGGTGCCGCGCGACAAGGCCGTCGAGCTGCTCACCTCGCTCGCCTGGCGCGGCATCGCGGGTTTCCCGCTGCACGGCACGGAAGGCCACTGAGACACAGGCTCTGAGCCCTCGCGGTTTTGTTCCCGTCCCGTGTTCGCTACCGGCGTGCATGGCCGCGGCCGTCCCCGTCCCCTCACCGGGCTAATGTGTGCTGGGTACGGCGCGGACGGCCGCGCACAGACTGACCGTCGGAGGGACAAAGCCGTGGAGGTCAAGATCGGCGTGCAGTACGCGCCCCGCGAGATCGTGCTGGAGAGCGGCCAGAGCGCCGAGGAAGTCGAGACCGCGGTCTCCGAGGCGCTGACCGGCAAGTCGCCGCTGCTGAGCCTCGTGGACGACCACGGCCGCAAGGTCCTGGTTCCGGCCGACCGCCTCGCGTACGTCGAGCTCGGTGAGCCGACGGCGCGCAAGGTGGGATTCAGCGCCCTGTAGGACGCTCAGGCATCCTGCTGCGGAACGGCCCGGTGGTTCTCAACCACCGGGCCGTTCCCGTGCGTTGTGCGAGTCACGTCCCGTGCGGTGTACGCGTGCTGTGCGTCGTACGGAGGAAACCGGCGCCACCCGATCATGGAGGGTTGCATTCCAGCCGCCCGGGGTAGACCGGCTACGACCGATTTGCACCTGGCCGCAAGGGAGGGCACCACCGTGATTCTGGAAGCACTCGGCTCCACACTGCTCGGCCTCGCCCTGGCCTGGGCCACCGCGCAGCGCCTCGGGCACCGACTGCCCGCGCGCAGCCTGGTCCTGTCCACGGGCCCCGTCGGCGCACTCATCGGCGCCTTCATCACACACATGGCGCTCGGCTCCGGCCACGCCCCCGCCACGCTCGTGGGAGCGGTCGCCGTATCGGCGGCCCTGTTGTCGCTGCTCATCCGCCCGACCGGCGGCAGAATGCGCCACTCGGCGACGGCCTGAGGCACGGAAGCAGCCCGCGGGCCCCGTCGGGCGGCGCGCCCCGCGAGGGGCGCGGGGCGCCCCCGCCGGAGGGTCAGGCCGCCAGGCCCAGCGCGGCCATCCGCTTGGTGTGCGCCTCGGTGATCCGGGAGAACATCCGGCCGACCTCGGCGAGGTCGAAGCCGTCGGCCACGCCCCCGACCAGCATGGTCGACAGCGCGTCCCGGTCGGCGACGACCCGCTGCGACTGCGAGAGGGCCTCCCCCATCAGCCGTCGCGCCCACAGCGCGAGCCGCCCGCCCACGCGCGGTTCCGCCTCGATCGCGGCGCGCACCTTCTCCACGGCGAAGCTCGCGTGCCCGGTGTCGTCGAGCACGCCGAGCACCAGGGCGCGGGTGTCGCCGTCGAGGCGCGCGGCGACCTCGCGGTAGAAGTCACTGGCGATCGAGTCACCGACGTACGCCTTGACCAGGCCTTCGAGCCAGTCGGACGGCGCGGTCTGGCGGTGGAAGCCGTCGAGCGCGGCGACGAACGGCTCCATGGCCTGCGTCGGCTCCACGCCGATCGCCGAAAGGCGGTCCCTGAGCTGCTCGAAGTGGTGGAACTCGGCCGACGCCATCTTCGCGAGCTCCGCCTTGTCACCGAGCGTCGGCGCGAGCTTCGCGTCCTCCGCGAGGCGCTCGAACGCCGCGAGCTCCCCGTAGGCGAGTGCGCCGAGCAGGTCCACCACCGCGGCGCGGTAGTCGGGCTCGGCGGAAGCTGTCGCCCAGTCCTGGGCAGCGACTCCAGTGGGTTCGGGGGCGGATTCGGCAGAGGTGTCAGGCGTCTCCATGAAGCGCACAATAGCCCGCTCGGCGGAGGGCGTAAGGCCCTGGTCAGTGACTGTGACCACGGCCATGTGACGAATTCGCCGGACACACATGCGAGATTTAGCGGTACAGTGGTAATGCGCCCGCCGAATATTTGACGGGCCGTATGAATGAGGATGCCCGGTCGGTGGCCCGATCGGCTCCGACCCGACAGCCCTCCGGGCAGTGCGCACAGGCTGTGCACCGCACGAGGAGGGAACCTCAGCGGTACGAGCGCTCGAGCGCAGGCAGTGGTCCCGCGCCCCCGGCCCGCCCCCCAAGCGGCCGGCGGTTACCGGCACGGTCACGACCCCCAGCGTTCGCCTCGCACCGCGTCTCACAGACAAGGCATTGCCCTGACTACGACTTTCCGAGAGCTCGGGATCCTTTCCGAGACAGCCGAAGCCCTTGAAGCCGTCGGCATCATCAACCCCTTCCCCATCCAGGAGATGACGCTCCCCGTCGCCCTTTCGGGCTCGGACGTCATCGGCCAGGCCAAGACCGGCACCGGCAAGACGCTCGGCTTCGGCCTTCCGCTCCTGGAGCGCGTGGTCGTCCCCGCCGACGTCGAGGCGGGCCGCGCCGAGCCCGAGCAGCTGACCGAGGCGCCGCAGGCCCTCATCGTCGTGCCCACCCGCGAGCTCTGCCAGCAGGTGACGAACGACCTCCTGACCGCCGGCAAGGCGCGTAACGTCCGCGTCCTCGCCATATACGGCGGCCGTGCCTACGAACCGCAGGTCGAGGCCCTCAAGAAGGGCATCGACATCGTCGTCGGCACCCCGGGCCGTCTCCTCGACCTCGCGGGCCAGCGCAAGCTCGACCTCAAGCACGTCAAGTGCCTGGTCCTCGACGAGGCCGACGAGATGCTCGACCTGGGCTTCCTGCCCGACGTCGAGAAGATCATCAACATGCTTCCGGCGAAGCGCCAGACGATGCTGTTCTCGGCGACCATGCCGGGCGCCGTCATCGGCCTCGCCCGCCGCTACATGTCGCAGCCCACGCACATCCGCGCCACCGCGCCGGACGACGAGGGCCAGACCGTCGCGAACACCAAGCAGCACGTGTTCCGCGCGCACAACATGGACAAGCCCGAGATGGTCTCGCGCATCCTGCAGGCCGAGGGCCGCGGACTGGCGATGATCTTCTGCCGGACGAAGCGCACCGCCGCCGACATCGCCGAGCAGCTCGAAAAGCGCGGCTTTGCCTCCGGCGCGGTCCACGGCGACCTCGGCCAGGGCGCGCGCGAGCAGGCGCTGCGCGCGTTCCGCAACGGCAAGGTCGACGTGCTCGTCTGCACCGACGTCGCCGCGCGCGGCATCGACGTCGGCGGCGTGACGCACGTCATCAACTACCAGTCCCCCGAGGACGAGAAGACCTACCTGCACCGCATCGGCCGCACCGGCCGCGCGGGCGCCAAGGGCATCGCGATCACGCTGGTCGACTGGGACGACATCCCGCGCTGGCAGCTGATCAACAAGGCGCTCGACCTGGGCTTCAACGACCCGGTCGAGACGTACTCCAGCTCCCCGCACCTGTACGAGGAGCTGAACATCCCGGCGGGCACGAAGGGTGTCCTGCCGCGTGCCGAGCGGACCCGTGCGGGTCTGGGCGCGGAAGAGGTCGAGGACCTCGGCGAGACCGGTGGGCGCGGCCGCGGTGGCCGCTCCGGCGGTCGTGGCCAGGACCGCGATCGTGACCGAGACCGCGACCGTGACCGTGACCGCGATCGTGCGGCCTCCGCGCCCGCCGAGCGCGAGCGTCCGGCCCGTACGCCGCGTCGCCGTCGCCGCACCCGCGCCGGCAGCCCGCTCGACGCCGCCACGACAGTCGCTCCGGCCGCCGTGCTGACCGAGACCGCCGCTCCGGTGGCCGAGGCCGCCCCGGTCGCCCCGGCCGCCGTCGAGGCGACCGAGCCGCGCACCCCGCGCCGCCGTCGGCGTACGCGTGCCGGTGCCGGGTCCGAGGCCCTGGCCACGGCCGAGGGCACGACCGTCGAGGCGGAGGCGCCCGCGCCGGTCGCCGCGCCCGTCGTCGAGGCGGAGGCTCCGGTGTCCAAGCCGCGCCGCCGCACCCGCAAGACCGCCGAGACGGTGGCCGAGGCCGCCGCTCCGGAGGTCACCGTGCCGGAGGCCGCTCCGGTGGCCGAGGTGGAGGCTCCGGTCACCAAGCCGCGCCGCCGCACTCGCAAGGTTGCCGAGACGGTCGCCGACGCCGCGATCCCCGAGGTCACCGCGCCCGAGGCCGACGCAGAGGCCGAGAAGCCCAAGCGCCGCACCCGCAAGACCGCGGCCAAGGTCACCGAGGCAGCCGCCCCGGAGGCCGAGGCAGAGGCACCGGCCACCAAGCCGCGCCGCCGCACCCGCAAGGCCGCCGAGACCGTCGCCGACGCCGCGACCCCCGAGGTCACCGCGCCCGACGCGGAGGCAGAGGCCGAGAAGCCCAAGCGCCGCACCCGCAAGACCGCGGCCAAGGTCACCGAGGCAGCCGCCCCGGAGGCCGAGGCGGAGGCTCCGGTCACCAAGCCGCGCCGCCGCACCCGCAAGGCCGCCGAGACCGTCGCCGACGCCGCGACCCCCGAGGTCACCGCGCCCGACGCGGAGGCAGAGGCCG
>NZ_JBEYZK010000041.1:0-13446 GCF_040646035.1 Streptomyces sp. NPDC046465 | reverse complement strand
AGAAGCCCAAGCGCCGCACCCGCAAGACCGCGGCCAAGGCGGTCGACCCCATCACGGCCGAGATCCCGGCGCAGGCGACGGACGAGGCCAAGCCCCGCCGTCGTACGCGCAAGGCCGCTGCCGCCCCGGTGGACGCGGCCGAGGCGGAGGCGCCCGTGGCGGCTCCGCGCCGCCGCACGCGCAAGAAGGCCGAGTCCGTGGAGACCCCGGAGAGCTGACCCGCCGGTCACCCTCCGCCGGTCCTCACCGGTCCGCCGTACCGAAGGCCCGCCCCTGTCCGGGGCGGGCCTTCGCGCGTGGTGCGACGACCGTTAGCCTCGGCTCATGAGCAGGCCCCCGACCTTCGCCCCGCCCCCGTGTGCGACCGCGCGCACCCTCCGTACCGCCCGTGGCGACTTCGCCGTCCTCGACGCGGTGCCCGCCGCGGGTGTCCGGCGCCGGGGGACCGTACTCCTGGTCCCCGGCTTCACCGGCAGCAAGGAGGACTTCATCGCCCTCCTTGAGCCGCTGACCGACGCGGGGTACCGCGCGGTTTCCGTGGACGGCCGCGGCCAGTACGAGAGCGCGGGCCCTGACGACGAATCGGCGTACGCCCAGGCGGAGTTGGCGCGCGATGTACTGGCCCAGGCGGCCGCTCTCGCGGAGGCCCCGGCAGCGGAAGCCCCGGCAGCAACGCACCTCCTCGGGCACTCCCTGGGCGGTCAGATCTCCCGCGCCGCCGTGCTCCTCGAACCCGGCGCCTTCGCCACCCTGACCCTGATGTCCTCGGGCCCCGCCGCGATCGCCCCCGCCCAGCGCGAACGCGCCACGATGCTCGCGGACGCCCTCAAGGTGCTTTCGATGGACAAGGTGTGGCAGGCGATGCGGGCCATGGAGCCGCCGCCCCCGCAGGACGTGGAGACCGGCGCCGGTGAGGGCGGTCTCGACGAGGCCCTGCGGGCCCGCTGGCTGCTGCACAGTCCGGCCCAGCTCATCGCCACGGGCAGGCAGCTCTCCACCGAACCGGACCGCGTCGCCGAGCTCGCCGCGCTGCCGCTGCCCAAGCACGTGGTGTCGGGCGAGCGCGACGACACCTGGCCCGTGCCGCTCCTGGACGAGATGGCGGAGCGCCTGCACGCCCACCGCACGGTGATCCACGGCGCCGAGCACTCCCCCAACACCGACCGCCCCGCGGAGACCGCGGCGGCCCTGACCGACTTCTGGAACCGCCACTGACCTCTCAGTACTGCATCTGTCAGTACTGCATCTGTCAGTACTGCGCCTGCAAATGCTCCCAGAACCCGTCCCGCAGCGCCCGGCGCAGATCCGCCTGCCCGCGCAGCGAGTACTGCAGGAGTCGCTCCGCCTCCACCAGGAGGTCCTGGTCCACGGAGCCCGGCAGGTACGGGTGTCCTGGCAGCAGGCCCACCAGCGCCTCGCGCCCCCGCGCCGCGAGCCACTTCGCGGCGATCTGCGCGCCGACGAAGCGGACGTCCTCGCGGGTGGGGCGGTGGACGGTGGCGCCCGCCTCGTACGTCGTGACGGCGCGGCGGGTGACGTACGGCTTGAAGAAGTCGAGGTCGAACGTGCGCTGGCTGTCGACCTCCCACAGCAGCGCCTCCGCCTGGTTGCGGCCGTCGGGCGCCTCGATGCCCCACAGGTGGACCCGCGCGCCGTACCCCTGTGCCGCCTCGACCGCCGAGACCAGGTCCTCGTCGCCGCCGATCAGGGCCGCGTCGCTGATGGCGCGGTGCCTGGCGAGTGACTCCAGGTCGCTGCGGATCAGGGAGTCGACACCCTTCTGCTGGTTGTTGGCGTTGAGGTTGCCGAGCCTGACCTTGACGTCGGGCAGCTCGGCGATCGTCTGCTGCTCGGTCGTATGGATGCGGCGCCTGGCTCCGTCGTACCAGTAGACGCGCAGCAGACGGCTGTCCGCGAAGATCGTCCTGGCCTTGTCGATGAGCGCGTCGATGAGGCCCTCGGCGTCCAGGTCGAAGGCACGTCGGTCCTCGGTCCCGGCGGCAAGCCGGCCCGCGGCCGCGTACAGGTATCCGGCGTCCACGAAGATCGCGTGCGTGGACGGGGTCTTCGCCACTTCGGCGAGCACGCGCGCGAGCAGGCCGTTGGTGCGCTCCAGCTGAGCGCTGATCTGGGCTGCGCTGGGGTAGGCGTCGTTCATATCGGTCCCAGTCTCCCGCTGGTCACACAGCGAACACAACCGGTCTCGCTACTCGCAAGTAATTAGGTTCTCGAAAAATTTCCTTAGCGTAGGGAATGTTTGCAGGAAGCAACTCGTTGTACCCATCAGAAACACCAAGCAGTTCTCCTTCAGGAGGATGACCAGACGAAGGGAGAAGCCCTATGCGCTTCGAAATCATGCGACTCGACGACGTCGATGGCTCGGCCGTGGACAGCACCGTCGTGGACGCCGCCTCCGTCAATCGGATCGTGCAGCAGGCCGCAGCGATCGGCCAGCGCATCTACATCCGCCCGGCCGACACCACGGCCTCGTAACGCAGACGTCGCAGGGCCCCGTACGGAATCCGTACGGGGCCCTTCGTATGCGCCGACACGACCGAGGACGGCCGCTAACTGCCGTTGATCACCTGCGTCACGCCGTTGATGATCTGCTGCACCGCGATGGCGGACAGCATCATGCCCGCGAGCCGGGTCACGAGCACGACGCCGCCGTCCTTGATGACGCGGATGATCAGCAGCGAGTACCGCATCACCAGCCACAGCACCACGTGCATCGCCACGATCGCCGCCCAGACGGAGAGCTGCGTACCGACGCTGTCGGCGTCCTGCACGGCGAGGATGACGGAGACGATCGCGCCGGGCCCGGCGAGCAGCGGCATGCCGAGCGGCACCAGGGCGACGTTGACGTCCTTGGTCTGCTTCGGCTCGTCCGTCTTGCCGGTGAGCAGGTCGAGCGCGATGAGGAGCAGCAGCAGTCCGCCCGCGATCATCAGCGCGGGTACGGAGACGTGCAGGTAGTTGAGGATCTGGTGGCCCACGAGGCCGAAGACCGAGATGACGCCGAAGGCGACGCAGACGGCCTGGAAGGCCATCCGCTGCTGCACCTTGGCGGGTCGGCCCGCGGTGAGACCGAGAAAGATCGGGGTGATCCCAGGGGGGTCCATAATCACGAAAAGCGTGAGAAAGAGGGATCCGAAAACGGCGACGTCGAACACAGTGATGGCCTTGCAGAGAGTCGTACGAAGGCGCCGCGACGGGCGGCAGCGGGCGCAGGGCGCGGCTGCCGCCGCCACGGAACCGGTGGATGCGGTGAAGTGCGGTGCGGTGAAGTGCGTGAGGTGCGGTGAAGTGATCCGCAGTGCAGGACAGCCCTGCGCGGTGCGGGCCGTTACGCGGCGGAGTGCCCGCCCGCGCCCGGCACCGGGAACGCTCCCGTCGCCCGGCGGGTGATCTCGCCGTAGATCTCGGGGTCGGTGGTGAACTCCCCGAGCACACACGTCTTGCGGCTGCCGTGGTAGTCGCTGGAGCCGGTGACGAGCAGGCCGAGGTCCGCCGCGAGGGCGCGCAGCCGGGTGCGGGTCTCGGGGGTGTGGTCCATGTGGTCGACCTCGATGCCGTCGAGGCCGGCCGCCGCGAGCTCGGCTATCACCGTGTCGGACACGATCTTGCCGCGCTTGATGGCACCGGGGTGCGCGAAGACGGTGACGCCCCCGGCCGCCTTGACCAGGCGGATCGCGTCGAAGGGGTCGAGCTCGTGCTTGTCGGCGAAGGCGCGGCCGCCGTCGGCGAGCCACTCGGCCGTGAAGGCGTCGGAGACGGTGGGCACGACGCCGAGATCGACGAGCGCCTCTGCGATGTGCGGGCGGCCGACCGAACCCTCGCCCGCGATCCGGGCGACCTGCTCCCAGGTCACCGGCACGCCGAGCTCCTGAAGCTTGCCGATCATCGCCTTCGCGCGCGGCACCCGGTCGTCGCGGACCAGTTCGCACTCGCGGGCGAGCTCGGGCTCCTCGGGGTCGAAGAGGTACGCCAGCATGTGCAGACCCATGCCGTCGAGGCTGAAGGAGAGCTCGGCGCCGGTCACGAGGCTCAGCCCGGACGGCAGCTCACGCAGGGCCCGCTTCGCCTCCGCGTAACCCCGGGTGGTGTCGTGGTCGGTCAGCGCGACGACGTCAAGACCGGCGGCCGCCGCGTTGCGGACCAGCTCGGCCGGGGTGTCCGTGCCGTCGGAGGCAGTGGAGTGGGTGTGCAGATCGATGCGCACGACGCTGGCTCCAGTGCTCTGACGGGCGGAAGAAGGGGACACTCAAGGATAACGGGAACCGAGCGCCCCTCACCCCGCCCCCGAAGAGGCGTCCCTCACGGCATCGGCAGTCACGGCCCCAGCAGTCACGGGCATCGGCAGTCACGACATCGGCAGTCACGGCATCAGCAGTCGCGGCGACAGCGCCCCGCACGGCAGCAGGTCCACCTCCGCGCCCGCGTCCCGCAGATCGGTGAGCACCATCTCGTCGTACATCAGGAGGCCTGACTGCTCCGGCCACGCGATGGCCCACAGCCACAGGCCGCGTGCCTCACCGGCGAAGACGGCGCGGTCGTCCGGTGTCCCGGAGACGTGCCACATCGGCGTCGGCCGGCCGGCGGCGAGGACCTTGGTCTGCGGCGGCTTCTCGACGCTCATGTGCGGGCCGGGGTCAGGGCCGTCGATGCCCGCGTACCGCGCGCCGAGGCCGACGCCCAGCTCCTCGGCGACGAGCACGAGCTCCCCGACACCGCCGAGCGGCGCGGGTCCGGAACAGGCCACGGCCGTCGCGCGGCCGCCACTGCGATCGTCGCCCGCGCAGGCCACACCCGTGAACAGCCAGCCGACCGGCAGGGGCCACGGCATCCACACCGGTACCTGGGTGCGGTGCACCACGACCTGGAGGGCCTCGACGCTGGGCGGGATCACGGGTTGCAGCGGATGCACGGTGCCGTGCACATCGCACTGCCAGGAGTCGGCAAAGAGACCGGGAGCCCTGACCCGGCCACCACACTTCGGGCAACTGGGTTCGCCCCTCATAGCGCCCAACGGTCCTCCCCGGTCGCCGCCCCGTCAAGGACGATCACCCGTCCGGTGGCGCTGTCACCAGGCAAAAGTAGATGTAGCTTGCATCTTTTAGCCTGCCTAACTTAATATGTGCATACGTCAACGACTTCCGTGGAGGCAGCGGAAGCAGCGAAGGAGCGGCTGTATGAACAGCAGCACAGGAGGGCCCGCCGAAAGGGACCCGCTCGACGCCGGGGCGGGCAGCCTCTTGCGGCAGCCGAAGGCCGTGTGGGCCACGGCGGGCGCGTCCGTCGTGGCGTTCATGGGCATCGGGCTCGTCGACCCGATCCTGCCGTCCATCGCCAAGGGCCTGGACGCGAGCGCCAGCCAGGTCTCCCTCCTCTTCACCTCGTACTTCCTGATCACCGCGGTCGCCATGCTGGTCACCGGCTTCGTCTCCAGCCGCATCGGCGGCAAGAAGACCCTGCTGCTCGGCCTCGCGCTCGTCGTGGTCTTCGCGGCCCTCTCCGGCACGTCCGGTTCGGTCGGTGCGCTCGTCGGATTCCGCGCGGGCTGGGGGCTCGGCAACGCGCTCTTCGTCTCGACCGCCCTCGCCGTCATCGTCGGCGCCGCGGCGGGCGGCAGCGCGGCCGCGATCCTGCTGTACGAGTCGGCTCTCGGCCTCGGCATGGCGTGCGGGCCCCTGGTCGGCGCGCTGCTCGGCGACGCCAGCTGGCGCTACCCCTTCTTCGGCACCGCGGCCCTGATGGCCATCGGCTTCCTCTGCATCACGGCGTTCCTCAAGGAGCAGCCGAGGCCCGCGAGGAAGACGTCGCTGCTCGACCCGATCAAGGCACTCGGCCACGGCGGGCTCGCCTCCGCCGCGGCCTCGGCGTTCTTCTACAACTACACGTTCTTCACCGTGCTGGCGTTCACGCCGTTCGTGCTCGACATGACCCCGTACAAGTCGGGCGCGGTGTTCTTCGCCTGGGGCGTGCTGCTCGCGGCCTTCTCGGTGCTCGTGGCGCCGCGACTGCAGGCACGGTTCGGCTCGCTGAAGGTGCTGGGCGGCTCACTGATCCTGCTCGCCGCCGACGTCCTTGTGCTCGGCTACGGCAGCCACGCCACGGCCGTCGTCTGCACGATCCTGTCCGGCGCCTTCATCGGCGTGAACAACACCGTGTACACGGAGCTCGCCCTCGGCGTCTCCGACGCGCCGCGCCCGGTGGCCAGCGCGGGCTACAACTTCGTGCGCTGGTTCGCGGCGGCCGCCGCACCGTTCTTCGCACCGAAGATCGAGGAGTGGAGCAACATCCACATCCCGTTCGTGGTCGCGGCCGTCACGGCGGTGCTCGGCGCGGTCGTGGTGTGGGTGCGCAGGAACGCCCTCACCCTTCCCCAAGCTCTCGGCTCCGCTCGAGCAGGGGATGCCCCAATGGCCGAGGAGCTCGAGCCGCAGCACGTCACGCGGGACAGCGTCAGCGTCTTCGCCAACTGACCGTCGCACAGGGCCACTTCCATAGCCATTTCAATCCAGCGGTACGGACTTGCGCAGCGGATCGCGCAGGTCCGTGCCGCTGTTCAGCCAGCGCTCCTGCAGGGCCGCCGCGCCGTGCACCCGCTTCCACGCCGCCTCGTTCGGCGTCATGGGGAGCAGCGGCAGGAAACGTACGGGCTCCATGGGAGCGTCGAGGCCGAGGTCCTCGACCAAACCGCCGGACTCCGCGACGAGCACCGAGGTGAACGGCGCCCCCGGCCACAGCGGTTCGCCCACGTCCAGCGAGGCGCCGGGCGCCACGACCAGCCCCTCGACCTGCGGCGAGGCGGCGAGGACGGCGAGCGGCCGCAGCACCTTGTCCGTGTCGGCGAGCCCTCCTCGTACCGAGAGGACCAGCTCGGCGCGCGGGCCCTTGACCGGATCGGCAAGGGCGGCCGTGGGTTCGGACATCGGCTGGGCGGACATGCCGAGCGTCGCGTACCGCACGACGTCGCCGTCCGTGAACCGCAGCACTTCGACCCGGTCGGTACCCAGGAAGGTCACCGCGGCGCGCGCGTCCGGTTCCCCCAGACCAGTACGGAAATGGGCCTCGACCAGCGCAAGAACATCAGCCATGACGTGAGCATAGAACTCGTCAGGTAAGGGCAAAGCGGGGGCTTGACACTTCTGTCGGCTGATAGTGTTGGCCGCTGGCTCAGGGCAGCACGCAGAAGCGTCGCTTTCAAGCCCTGCAGACAGACACTGACTTTGCGCCACTGGCGTGAAGGGCGCATGGGACTTCCCTTACGGGGGACCGGCCGGAGGAGGTGGGGCTGCTATGGACCGAAGTCGACCGTGCAGTACCACCCGCTCTTCCGCCCTGTGAATCACGCAGCCCTGTAGCTGCGCACACACACGCACCGCGAGCACTGTTCGTGCCGTGTGCGACGGAAGAGCACTTCGTTCCCACCTGATCTGTCTGAGTTCCCTGATCTGTGTCAGTAGCGAAGCTGCCACCGCAACGGTGCGGTGCTCCCCGCTTTGTGGACGTGCCAAACACTCCGCCATAGGACGTCCCCATTCCGGGCAGTTCCAACCGTCGCAGGCGGCCTCCGTCGAAGGAGCCTGCCCATGTCGATGATCCGCGACCTTCGTGCCGCCGTCCGCCCCTCGCTGCGCAAGGACGGCATCTCCTACCCTTCCTCCACCGCGTCGTACGACACCTACGACGCGACCCGTGACGCCGCGTCAGCCGTCGTCGACTGCGCCGTCTACCGGGACGGTGCCCGCCTGGAGTGCGCCGACGCCCTCACCCCGCACGAGGCCATGCTCGAGGTGCGCCGCCGGGGCGGCTTCGCCTGGATCGGCCTGCACGAGCCGACCGAGGCCGAATTCGCCGGTATCGCCGCCGAGTTCGGGCTGCACCCCCTCGCCGTCGAGGACGCGGTCCACGCCCACCAGCGCCCCAAGCTGGAGCGCTACGACGACACGCTGTTCACCGTCTTCAAGACCATCCACTACGTCGAGCACACCGAACTCACCGCCACCAGCGAGGTCGTGGAGACCGGCGAAGTGATGTGCTTCACCGGCCGGGACTTCTTCATCACCGTGCGGCACGGCGGCCACGGTTCGCTGCGCGCCCTGCGCCGCCGCCTCCAGGAGGATCCGGAGCTGCTCGCCAAGGGCCCCTCCGCCGTCCTGCACACCATCGCCGACCACGTCGTCGACGGATACATCGCGGTCGCCGACGCCATGCAGGACGACATCGACGACGTGGAGAGCGAGGTGTTCTCCGCGCCGAGCAAGGGCAAGGGCAGCTCGCGCGGCGTCGACGCCGGGCGGATCTACCAGCTCAAGCGCGAGGTCCTGGAGTTCAAGCGGGCCGTATCCCCGCTGCTCCGCCCCATGCTGCTGCTCAGCGAGCGGCCGATGCGGCTCGTCGACCCCGACATCCAGAAGTACTTCCGGGACGTCGCCGACCACCTCACGCGCGTCCAGGAGCAGGTCATCGGCTTCGACGAGCTGCTCAACTCGATCCTGCAGGCCAACCTCGCGCAGGCCGCCGTCGCGCAGAACGAGGACATGCGCAAGATCACCTCGTGGGCGGCGATCATCGCCGTGCCGACGGCCGTCTGCGGTGTCTACGGCATGAACTTCAAGCACATGCCCGAGCTCCACTGGCGGTACGGCTACCCGATGGTCCTCGCCCTCATCGGCGGCGTCTGCTTCGCGATCCACCGGACCCTGAAGCGCAACGGCTGGCTCTGACCGTCACTCGGTAGGCTGCCGCCCATGACTGCTGACCCGCTGCTCGACCGCGCCCTCGTCGAGGAGGCGACCAAGAAGTCCGGCCTCGTCTGGGTCCAGGGCGAGGGTTCGCCCGCCCGGGCGCTCTGGCACATCTGGCACGAAGGCGCCGTGCACGTCGTGGGGGACGGCCCCGGCGAGCAGCCGCTGCCGGGGCTCGTCGACGGGGGCTCCGCCGAGGTGACCGTGCGCAGCAAGGACAAGGGCGGGCGTCTGGTCGCCTGGACGGCGGACGTGAGTGAGCTTCCGCCCGGCTCCGAGGAGTGGGAGGCGGCGGTCGCCGAGCTCAAGGGGAAGCGGCTGAACGCGCCTGATGCCGAGCGGGTGGCCGTGCGGTGGGCCGAGCAGTGTCGGGTTGTCCGGCTTGCTCCGCGTGATGGGGTTTCCGCGCTGCCCTCGGGGTCTCTTGCGGCTGCGCCGCTGGCTACGGGGGCGACGACGCGGGAGCCTGTGCCGGATGCGTTGCCGCGGCTGCTTTTTCGGCGCAAGCGACGTTGAGGGATGGGGCGTTTTGCCCTGCGGGTGCGTCGTGGTTGCTCGCGCAGTTCCCCGCGCCCCTGAGGCACGCCCCTTCGGGGCGTTCGCGCAGTTCCCCGCGCCCCTGAACGGTTACGACGTCGGGAGTTGCTTTCCGTAGTCGACCATCTCGTCCTTCCCCGGCTCCTTCAAGGGGAAGTCCTCGTTCCAGTCGGTGAGCCTGAGGGTGCCTGCGTGGCCGCCTCGCTCCAGGCGCAGGGGGTAGGGCTTGCCGTCCAGGGAGACGGAGAGGGTGCCGCCCGCGCCCTCGTCGCCGGTGATCTTGATGCTGCGGAATCGGCCCGTCTTGCCCCGGTCGCCCTTGGCGAGCGTGCCGTGCAGGGTGAGCATGCCGCCCAGGAGCCTGTCCTTGTCCGTGAAGCCGCTCAGCTGCTGATACGCCGGGTCGCCCTGGGGGACCTTCACGTACTTGTCGTCCAGCTTCGCCGCGGCGGCCCCGTCACCGCTCGCGGACTTGCCGTCGGTGTCGCCGCCGTCGTGCGTCCAGAACTCCGCGGGGGCCTTCAGATAGAGCTCCTCGCCGACCCGCAGCAGCTGGAAGGTCTGCCCCTTGGAGGTGACCGAGCCGGTGCCGCCCTCGCCCTTGAGGCGCATGTCGAGGGTGTACGTGTGGTTCTTGCTCACCACCGTGCCGGAGAGCCGGACCGCGGACGCGCCCCCGGCCGCCTTGTCCGCCTTGCCCTGGATCTTCGACGCGGAGAGCTTTCCGACGCCGTTCGTACCCGCGTCGGGGTCCTCGCCGCCGCCGCACCCGGTCAGACTCGTGGACGCCGCCACCAGGCCCGCGCACATCGCGCTCACGAAGGCTGCCCTGCGGGCGCGGCTGGCCAGGGGAAGTACGGTCACAGGTGGCGCTGCCTCTCGTGCGGACGACCTCTACGGCTTCGGCAGTACGGCAGCGTACCCGGGTCGGACGAGTCGGTCGGAGGCAGTCCGTCCGGACCCTCCGCCGGGGCGTGTCCGACCGGGACGGGCTAGCCTGAAGCCCGTATTGACGGATCAAACGGCATGAACCCCTCGGCCTGAAGGAGGCGCACGCATGGCGGCAGGCGCCCCCAGGGTCTTCGTGTCACACCTCTCCGGCATCTCCGTCTTCGACCCGAACGGCGATCAGGTGGGGCGGGTGCGCGACCTGGTGACGATGCTCCGGGTGGGCCGCAGGCCCCCGCGGCTGCTCGGCCTCGTGGTCGAGCTGTCGACGCGGCGCCGCATCTTCCTGCCGATGACCCGCGTCACCGGCATCGAGTCGGGCCAGGTCATCACCACCGGCGTACTGAACGTACGGCGCTTCGAGCAGCGGCCCACCGAGCGGCTCGTCCTCGGCGAGCTGCTCGACCGCCGGGTCCATCTGGTCGAGACCGGCGAGGAGGTCGCCGTCCTCGACGTGTCGATCCAGCAGCTGCCCGCCCGCCGCGACTGGGAGATCGACCGGGTCTTCGTACGCAAGGGCAAGGGCGGCACCTTCCGGCGCAAGGGGGAGACCCTCACCGTCGAGTGGGCCGCCGTCGACGGCTTCTCCCTGGAGGAGCACGGGCAGGGCGCGGAGAACCTCCTCGCCACCTTCGAGCAGCTGCGCCCCGCCGACCTCGCCAACGTGCTGCACCACCTCTCCCCCAAGCGGCGGACCGAAGTGGCCGCCGCCCTCGACGACGACCGGCTCGCCGACGTCCTCGAGGAGCTCCCCGAGGACGACCAGATCGAGATCCTCGGCAAGCTGCAGGAGGAGCGCGCGGCCGACGTCCTGGAGGCCATGGACCCCGATGACGCGGCCGACCTCCTCGCCGAGCTGCCCGAGGAGGACAAGGAGCGCCTGCTCACCCTGATGCAGCCGGACGACGCGGCCGACGTGCGGCGCCTGATGGCCTACGAGGAGCGCACGGCCGGCGGTCTGATGACGACGGAGCCGATCGTCCTGCGGCCCGACGCGACGGTGGCCGACGCCCTCGCCCGCGTGCGCATGGAGGACCTCTCCCCCGCGCTCGCCGCCCAGGTGTACGTGTGCCGGCCGCCGGACGAGACGCCGACGGGCAAGTACCTGGGCACCGTGCACTTCCAGCGGCTGCTGCGCGATCCGCCGTACACATTGGTCGGCTCGATCCTCGACGACGACTTGCAGCCGCTCGCGCCGGACGCCACGCTGCCCGCCGTCGCCGGGTTCTTCGCCACGTACGACATGGTGGCGGCGCCCGTGGTCGACGAGGGCGGATCGCTGCTCGGGGCGGTCACCGTCGACGACGTACTCGACCACATGCTGCCCGACGACTGGCGCGAGACAGAATTCCATCTGGAGGAGGAAGGAGCGGGCCATGGCGGCTGACCGTGAGCGCGAGAACCGCGCCGAGCCGCGGAGCCCGCGATTCCGGCTGGACCAGCCGAGGACCCCGCGCCCCAAGCTCCTGCCCGACTACGACCCTGAGGCCTTCGGCCGGCTCTCGGAGCGCATCGCGCGCTTCCTCGGCACCGGCAGGTTCATCGTCTGGATGACGGTCGTCATCATCCTGTGGGTGGTGTGGAACGTCGCGGCCCCCGACCACCTGCGCTTCGACCACTACCCGTTCATCTTCCTCACCCTGATGCTGTCGCTGCAGGCGTCGTACGCCGCTCCGCTGATCCTGCTCGCCCAGAACCGCCAGGACGACCGCGACCGCGTCAACCTGGAGCAGGACCGCAAGCAGAACGAGCGCTCGATCGCGGACACCGAGTACCTCACCCGCGAGATCGCCTCGCTGCGCATGGGCCTCGGCGAGGTGGCGACCCGCGACTGGATCCGCTCCGAGCTCCAGGACCTGGTCAAGGAGTTGGAGGAGCAGCGCGCGCTATTCCCGCCGGAGGGTTCGCGCGGGAGTGATGTAGGCGACCGCTGACAGGCCTTTCCGGGGCGGGGTTACCGCGCCGTACTATCGGTCGTATGGCTACGGAAGACGCGGTGCGCGAAGCACTGTCGACGGTGAACGACCCCGAGATCCAGCGACCCATCACCGAGTTGGGGATGGTCAAATCGGTGGATATCGCCGCTGACGGGGTGGTAGCGGTCACCGTGTACCTGACCGTCTCCGGCTGCCCGATGCGCGAGACCATCACCAAGAACGTGACCGACGCGGTCGCCGCCGTCGAGGGCGTCACGCGCGTCGACGTCACCCTCGACGTGATGAGCGACGAGCAGCGCAAGGAGCTGGCGGCCGCGCTGCGCGGCGGTACCGCCGAGCGCGAGGTCCCCTTCGCCAAGCCCGGCTCCCTCACCCGTGTCTACGCGGTCGCCTCCGGCAAGGGCGGCGTCGGCAAGTCCTCGGTGACGGTGAACCTCGCGGCCGCGATGGCGGCGGACGGCCTGAAGGTCGGCGTCGTCGACGCCGACATCTACGGCCACTCCGTGCCCCGCATGCTGGGCGCCGAAGGCAAACCCACCCAGGTCGAGAACATGATCATGCCGCCGTCGGCGAACGGCGTGAAGGTCATCTCCATCGGCATGTTCACCCCGGGCAACGCACCGGTCGTGTGGCGCGGCCCGATGCTGCACCGCGCCCTCCAGCAGTTCCTCGCGGACGTGTTCTGGGGTGACCTGGACGTCCTGCTCCTCGACCTGCCGCCGGGCACGGGCGACATCGCGATCTCGGTCGCACAGCTCGTCCCGAACGCGGAGATCCTGGTGGTCACCACGCCGCAGCAGGCCGCCGCCGAGGTCGCCGAGCGCGCCGGCTCCATCGCCGTCCAGACCCACCAGAAGATCGTCGGCGTCGTCGAGAACATGTCGGGCATGCCCTGCCCGCACTGCGGCGACATGGTCGACGTCTTCGGCACGGGGGGCGGCCAGCGGGTCGCCGAGGGCCTCACGAAGACGACGGGCGCGACGGTGCCGGTCCTCGGCTCCATCCCGATCGACCTCCGCCTGCGCGAGGGCGGCGACGAGGGCAAGCCGGTCGTCCTCACCGACCCCGACTCCCCGGCGGGCGCGGCCCTCCGCACGATCGCCGGCAAACTGGGCGGCCGCCAGCGAGGCCTCTCAGGCATGACGCTGGGCCTGACCCCCCGCAACAAGTTCTGACCTCTGCACGGCTTGTTATTCGCCCGCGGGCAGTGGGGGCTGGCCGCGCAGTTCCCCGCGCCCCTAGGGGCGCCCGAAGGGCGCTCTCAGGGGCGC
>NZ_JBEYZK010000040.1:0-40680 GCF_040646035.1 Streptomyces sp. NPDC046465 | reverse complement strand
GGAGAGGCCTACGACGAAGCGAAGGCCTTCCCCCGCCACTCGCCAACGGAGATCCTCCCGGAAGCCGCTTGACGGCTTAGCACCGTGGGATGTCTACCGGCGCCCACTGACAATCGACCGGCCGCCCGGCCCGCCATCAGCTGGCCCGCTACCAGCTGGTCTTGCGCTGCAGTTCCCACATCATCATGATCGCCGAGGGGTCGAGGGCGCGTTCGCCGCCCGCGATCTCCTCGCTGGAGAGGATGTACTGCTTGCCCTGCCACAGCGGCAGCAGCCTGACGTCGTCGACGAGGATCTCCTGGGCCCGCTCGAACTGGTCGATGACCGCGCCGCGGTCCGCCTCCCTGCGCTCGCGCGGCAGGATCTCGTCGGTGATCTCCTTGGACGGGTACGGCGTGTTGAGGACGTTCTTGGGGCCCACGAACGGCGCGATGAAGTTGTCCGCGTCGGGGAAGTCGGGGAACCAGCCGCGGCCGAACACGGGGTACTCGCCGTTGCTGTAGCCCTCCTGGAACTCGGTCCACGGGCGGCTCTTGAGCGTGATCCTGAACAGGCCCGAGCTCTCCAGCTGCCGCTTGATCTCGGCGAACTCCGGCTCGGTCGCCGAGCCGTAGCGGTCGGTGGTGTACCAGAGGGTGAGCGGGACCGGCGCGTGGATCCCGGCGTCGGTGAGAATCTTCCTGGCCTTGGCCGTGCTGGGGTCTCCGTAGTCGTCGAAGAACCCGGTGGCGTGGCCCGTGAGCCCTCGCGGGACCATCGAGTACAGCGGCTCGACGGTGTCCTTGTAGATCTTGTGGGCGATCGCCCCGCGGTCGATGACCTGCGCGAAGGCCTGCCGTACGGGCAGCTTCCGCGCCCACGGGTCCTTGGTGTTGAACACCAGGTAGCGGACCTCGGTGCCCGAGCCCTCGACGAGCTCGATGTCCTGTTCGCGCCTGCCCCTGCCCTGCATCTCGACGATGTCCTTGGAGGCCAGTCCCCGGAACGTCACGTCGATCTGCTTGTTCTTGAGGGCGTCGATCATGGCCGACGACTTCTTGAAGTAGCGGATGGTGACGGCATCGTTCTTGACGTCGGCGGCGCCCTTGTACTTGTCGTTCCTGACCAGCTCGGCCCTGTCGTTCGCGGTGTACGCGTCGAGGGTGTACGGGCCGGAACCGGTGATCTCGTCGCCCTCGCGGAGCTTGTTCGCCGGGTACTCGACGGGGTCGACGATCGACATGGCGGGCGTCGCGAGCACGAACGGGAACGTCGCGTCCGCCTTCTTGAGCCGGAAGACGACGGTGCGCTCCCCCTTCGTCTCCACCTTGTCCAGCGAGCCGAGCAGACCGGTCGGCCCGCCCTTCGCCCCGATGGTCCGTATACGGTCGAAGGAGTACTTCACGGCCGCCGCGTCCAGCTCGTCGCCGTCGGAGAACTTCAGGCCCTCCCGCAGCTCACAGGTGAAGACGGTGCTTGAGCGGTCGCTGAACCCGCAGGACTTCGCCGCGTCCGGCTCGGGTTCGGTGGCGCCCGAGGGGAAGCTGAGCAGCGTCTGGAAGACGTTCCTGTACAGCTCCCACGAACTGTCCCAGGCCTTGGCGGGGTCCAGGGTGCTCGGCGCGCTCATCGTGCCGACGGTGACCTGATCCTCGCCGTCCGACCCTTCGGAGGAAAGCACCCCGCAGCCCGCGAGCAGGGATATGGACGCGATCGCCGCCACCGGTCGCAGACCCCTGGTGGTCCGCTTGGCTGGGGGAACTTCACTGAACACGCGCTCGCTCCTCGATCGGCCATGCCATGGAATCGGGAGACAATATCGCAGTGCCCTGCCGGACCAACCCGTAACGCCGACAGGGCACTTGATGTGGGTGTACGTCACTTAAAGCGGCGTACACGGCGCACTCGGTGGGTACGCGGCCTTCGTCAGCCGACGCCCGCATTGAGGAAGATGCCGCCATCGACCACGAGTGTCTGGCCCGTGATCCAGTCGGACTGGCCGGACGTGAGGAACGCGGCGGCGCCCCCGATGTCCTCCGGCACACCGAGCCGCCCGAGCGGGTAGGCGGCGGCCGCCTCCTCCTCGCGGCCCTCGTACAGCGCCTGCGCGAACTTGGTCTTGACGACCGCGGGAGCGATCGAGTTCACGCGCACCTTCGGCGCGAACTCGTGCGCCAGCTGCAGGGTGAGGTTGACCATGGCGGCCTTGCTCATCCCGTACGCCCCGATGAAGGGCGAGGCGGAGACGCCGGCGACGGAGGCGATGTTCACGATCGCGCCGCCGTTCTCGCTCTGCCAGGCCTTCCAGGTCTGCTGGGCGAAGCCGAGCGCCGAGATGACGTTGGTCTCGTACACCTTGCGGGCCACGTTGAGGTCGAGCTCGGCCATCGGGCCGAAGACCGGGTTGGTGCCCGCGTTGTTGATCAGGAAGTCGACCCGGCCGAACGCCGCCATCGCGCGCTCGACGGCGACCGCCTGGTGCGCCTCGTCGTGGGCCTTGCCCGCGACACCGATGACCCGGTCGGAGCCGAGCCTCTCGACGGCCTCCTTGAGGGCGTCCTCGTTGCGTCCGGTGATGCAGACGCGGTCACCGCGGGCGACCAGCGCCTCCGCGATGCCGTATCCGATGCCGCGGCTCGCGCCCGTGACGAGCGCGGCCTTCCCACTGTCCTGCACAGCCATGTCCTCTGCCTTCCGGGTCTACCGGGTCTGCCGGGTCTTGCAGGTCTTGCAGGTCTTGCAGGTCTTGCAGGTCAGTTGAGCGGGCCACCGGCCACGTACATGACCTGCCCGGAGACGAACCCGGCCGCGTCGCCCGTGAAGAAGGCGATGGCGTTCGCGATGTCGTCGGGGCGGCCGACGCGCTGCACCGGGATCTGCGTGGCGGCCGCGGCCTGGAAGTCCTCGAAGCCCATGCCGACGCGCTCGGCGGTGGCCTTCGTCATCTCGGTGACGATGAAGCCGGGGGCGACGGAGTTGGCGGTGACGCCGAACTTGCCGAGCTCCTTGGCGAGGGTCTTGGTGAAGCCCTGCAGGCCGGCCTTGGCGGCGGCGTAGTTGGCCTGGCCGCGGTTGCCGAGCGCGGACGACGAGGAGAGGTTCACGATGCGGCCGAACTTGGCGTCCACCATGTGCTTCTGGCAGGCCTTCGACATCAGGAAGGCGCCGCGCATGTGCACGTTCATGACCGTGTCCCAGTCGGTCGCGCTCATCTTGAAGAGGAGGTTGTCGCGGAGCACACCGGCGTTGTTGACGAGGATCGTCGGCGCGCCGAGCTCCTCGGCGATACGGGCGACGGCGGCCTCGACCTGGGCCTCGTCGGACACGTCACAGCCGACGGCGATCGCCTTGCCACCGGCCGCGGTGATCTGCGCGACGGTGTCCTTGCAGGCGGCCTCGTCGAGGTCGATGACGGCCACGGCGCGGCCCTCGGCGGCGAGCCGTACGGCGGTCGCCGCGCCGATGCCTCGCGCTGCGCCTGTCACGACAGCGACGCGCTGCTCAGTGGTGGACATGCTGGTTCTCCTCGCCCTTGGATACGACTCTTGGGGTGCGGCCCACGGTACGCCCCGATGGTGAGCGACCGCTTAGTACCTTCAGCTGGACGAGACGCTAGAAGCCCTGGCACCGGGTGTCAACGGCCCACAGAGAGGTGTGACGCAGAGGCGCTCCGGTGAGGTGTGGCTCTTCACCGCACCAGCAGGCCGAGGAGGCGGTCCACCTCGGCCTCGGGATCCGCCGTCAGACCGGTGTGCACAGGCCCCGGCTGAACCACCGTGGAGCGCGGCGCGATCAGCCACCGGAAGCGCCGCCCCGCGTCGTCCCGCTCGGCCTGGCCCGCGGCGGCCCCGCCCTCGCAGATCCGCTCGACGGCGCCGAGCGCGGCCCTGATGCCGGGCACGTCGGCCGCCTGATCCAGGGCGAGGAGCTTGGCCTCGTCCAAATGCGTGCGGGCGGCCACGAAGGACTTGGCGCGGCAGTAGACCACCACCCCCGCGTTGAACTGCTCGCCGCGCTCCACCCGCGGCACGACGCGCACCAGCGCGTACTCGAAGACGTCCCGCTCGCTCACTTGACGGCCCCCTTCGGCTGCGGCTCGCCCAGCGCGATCCGTTCGTGGATGGTCGCCGCGCGCGGCAGCAGTGCCGCCACGTACGCGCGGCGCACCTCGTCCGCGCCGTCGAAGCCCGGCTCGTCGGCCAGCCACTCCTCGGGCACCTCGGCCACGACCTCGGTGAGCAGCTCCTGGGTGACGAGGGGGGCGAGCTCGGCGGCGGCCGCCGCGATGTCGGGGCCGTAGGGGGCGAGAACGTGGTCGGACGCGTCGTACGGCTTGGCGGCCGAGGTCCCGGCGGTGCGCCAGTTGTGGTGCCAGATCATGCTCGCCCCGTGGTCGATCAGCCAGAGGTCGCCGTGCAGGCGGAGCAGGTTGGGGTTGCGCCAGGACCGGTCCACGTTGTTGACCAGGGCGTCGAACCAGACGATCCGGCCGGCCTCGGCCGGTCCGACGTCGTAGGCGAGCGGGTCGAAGCCGAGGGCGCCGGAAAGGAAGTCCATGCCGAGGTTGAGGCCGCCGCTGGCCTTGAGCAGCTGCTGCACCCGCTCATCGGGCTCGCCGAGGCCCAGGACCGGGTCGAGCCGGATCCCCACGAGCCGCGGCACCCGCAGCCCGAGCCTGCGGGCCAGCTCACCGCAGATCACCTCGGCGACGAGCGTCTTGCGCCCCTGTCCCGCGCCGGTGAACTTGATGACGTACGTCCCGTACCTGCCGTGGTCGTCGGCCTCGACGACCCCGGGCAGCGAGCCGCCCTCCCGCAGGGGCGTGACGTAGCGGACCGCGGTGACTTCGCTGAGCATCGCCCCAGATTACTGCGGGCTCCGAGCTGTTCGATCACGTGCCCGGCTGCCTACAGTGCCCGGCATGGACTCAACCGGCCTTCCTCGGCAGTTCGCCCGCACGCGCCGGTTCTCCCTGGGCGTGCCGCGCGGCTTCGCGGTCTCTCCGGACGGTGAACGGGTGCTGTTCGTGCGGTCGACCGCGGGCGACGACCCGGTGGGCAGGCTGTGGCTGTACGAGGACGGGGCCGAACGCATGCTGGCCGACCCGGCCGCTCTGGGCACGTCGGGGCCGGTGCCCGAGGCGGAGCGGGTCCGCCGGGAGCGCGCGCGGGAAGCCTCACAAGGAGTGGTGGCCTACGCGAGCGACCTCCACGCGCGCGTGGCCGCCTTCACGCTGGGCGGCGCGCTCTGGCTGGTGGCGACGGACGGCGGCCCGCCGCGCCGGATCCGCACGGCGGGCCCGGCGGTCGACCCGCGCCCCTCGCCGGACGGCTCCCTCATCGCGTACGTCTGCGGCGGCTCCCTGCGCGTGGTCGGCGCCGACGGTACGGGCGACAGGGCGCTCGCGGAGCCCGAGAGCGCGGAGGTCACGTACGGCCTCGCCGATCATGTGGCCGCCGAGTCGATGGACAGGCAGCGCGGCTACTGGTGGTCTCCGGAGAGCGACGCGCTGCTCGTCGCGCGCGTGGACGCCTCCCCGGTGCGGGTCTGGTGGCTCTCGGACCCGGCCCGCCCGGAGCTGGCGCCGCGCGCCGTCCGCTATCCGGCGTCGGGGACCGCGAACGCCGAGACGTCCCTGCACATCCTGCGCGTCGACGGCACGCGGATCCCCGTGGTCACTCCGGAGCGCGCGTCGGAGCACCACGTCGCCGGGGAGTGGACGGACGACGCCTTCGACTACGTCCCCACGGCGCGCTGGGACGCCCACGGCCCGCTGATCACGCTGCAGACCCGCGATCAGCGCTCGGTCCACGTCCTGGAGGTCGACCCGCGGACCGGCGGGACACGGACGGTCGACCACCGGAGCGACCCCGCCTGGCTGGAGCTCATGCCGGGCACCCCGCTGCGCCTGGACAGCGGCCGACTCGTACGGCACGGCCGGGCACCCGGCCGCACGCGCGGCCTGCGCGTGGGCGACGCGAGCACGCCGCGCGGCCTCCAGGTGCGCGAGGTCCTCGCCGCCGCGGGCGAGCGCCTGTGGTTCACCGCCTCGATCGAGCCGACGGAGGTGCACGTCTGGGTCTGGTCGTTCGAGCACGCGGACGGCTCCGGCGCCCCGCGGCAGCTCAGCGAAGGCCCCGGCGTGCACACGGCGGCTGTCGGAGGCGACACCGTGGTCCTCGACAGCAGGACTCCCGATGGGCAGACCGTGACCGTGCTGCGCGGCGGCGAGCCCACCGGGCGGATCGCCGTGTACGCGGAGGAGCCGGTCGTGCCCCCGCGCCCCCGCCATCTCACGCTCGGCAAGCGGGAGTTGCGCAGCACGCTGTATCTGCCGTCCTGGTACGAGCCGGGCGGCGGGAAGCTGCCGGTGCTGCTCTCCCCGTATGCGGGTCCGGGAATGCAACTCGTGGTCCACGCGCGCGCGTGGTGGACGGTCGTGGCCCAGTGGTTCGCCGAGCAGGGCTACGCGGTGCTGATCACGGACGGGCGCGGCACGCCAGGGCGCGGCGACGACTGGTCCCTGGCGGTACGCGGGGACCAGCTGACGCCCGTGCTCGACGACCAGGTGGACGCGCTCCACGCGGCCGCGGAGCGGTTCCCCGACCTCGACCTGGAGCGGGTCGGCATCCGGGGCTGGTCGTTCGGCGGATATCTGACGGTGGGCGCCGTGCTGCACCGGCCCGACGTCTTCCACGCGGCGGTGGCGGGCGCGGCCCCCTCGGACCTGCGCCTCTACGACACGCACTGGAAGGAGCGCTACCTGGGCCATCCCGACGTGCAGGCAGCCGCGTACGAGAAATGTTCGCTGGTCGCACACGCCCACCGGCTGAGGCGGCCGCTGATGCTGGTGCACGGGATGTCCGACGACAATGTGCTCCCCGTCCACCTGCTGCGGCTCTCCTCGGCGCTCCTTGCCGCGGGCCGCCCGCACACCGTGCTGCCGCTGTCCGGCGCGAGCCATCTGGTGAGCCAGGAGGACCAGGCGGCGAACCTGCTGCGGCTCGAACTGGACTTCCTGAACGGGCACCTGGCGACGTCGGCATCGGGGCGTTGAACCTTGACCGTTTGAACACCGCGGCCCGCGGCCGCGTACCACTGGCCATGACACCTTCCCAAGAGACCGCCTCCGGGCCGGCCGCCGGGCCCAGCCGCCGTATCGTCATGGCCACGCTCGGCGCCGCGGGGTGCGCCGCCGCTCTCACCGCCTGCGGCGGCAGCGGCAGCGACGACAAGAACTCCTCCCAACCCGCGGGCGCCGCAGGGGACGCCCTCGCCCACACGTCGGACATCCCGGTGGGCGGCGGCAAGATCTTCGAGGACGCGGGCGTGGTGGTCACCCAGCCCACCGCGGGCAAATTCAAGGCCTTCTCGAACCGCTGCACCCACAAGCAGTGCCCGGTGTCGAGCGTCGAGGGCGGCACCATCAACTGCCCGTGTCACGGGAGCAGGTTCGACATCACCGACGGCAGCGTGAAGGGCGGCCCCGCGCCGAAACCGCTGCCGTCGGCCGAGATCACCGTGACGGGCGGCTCCATCGAGCTGGCCTAGGACCTGTCGTCTGGATCGGGCCGCTTCCAGGCGCCGAGGACCTCGTCCGTGGTGGTGACGGTGGCGACGAGCGCGAGGGTGTTGCGGACCATCGCGGGCGTGTAGTCGGCAGGGACCCCCGCGATGGCGTCGGCGGGCACGACGGCGGTGTAGCCGAGGTTCACGGCGTCGAACACGGCGTTCGGGATCGCGACGTTGGCCGAGACGCCGGTGACCAGCAGGGTGCGGCAGCCGATATTGCGCAGCAGGGGGTCCACGTCGGTGCCCGCCACGGGTGAGAGGCCGTGCAGACGGCGTACGACGAAGTCCTCGTCGGAGACCTCGATCGGCGGCGCGATCCGCACGGCGGCGGTGCCCGAGAGCTGCCGTACGGGCAGCCGCTCGGCAGCGCGGAAGAGCCGGGCGTTGTGGTTGGCCCCGCGGCCGTCGGGCCGCCGCTCGGCGACCGCGTGCAGGACCTGCACACCGCTCCGGTGCGCCGCGGCGACAAGGCGGGCGACATTGCCGAGCGCGCCCGACGCCCGTGCTGCCGCGGCGAGTTCGGGCAGGGCGCTCTCCGTGCCGACGACGCCCTGCTGGCACTCGACGGTCAGCAGGGCGGTGGTGGCGGGGTCGAGGAGTTCCCTGAGCTGCTCGTACGACGGCATGGCTCCCCCTTGTCACGGGCGTCCGGGACGCCGGTCGGCGGGCCGGCGCCCTCCCGGGCCCGGAGTGCGCGCGAGGCTAACGGCCATTGCGCCACGAGGGAAGAGCCCTCATCCTTTCCTGGCGCACGGTTACTGACACACAGTCAGGACCACCAGGCCGACCGCACGGCGGACCCGTACGGCCGGATCGCCATTCGGGAGGGACCACACATGGCCGTCACGCAGCGCCGGGGCCGCAGGATCATGATGACGCCGGACGAGCTCGACGCTTTCCTCACCGCGGAGCGCACGTGCCGGGTGGCGACCGTGTCCCCGAACGGCGCCCCGCACGTCAGCACGCTCTGGTTCGCCTGGGACGGCACCTCGCTGTGGCTGTACTCGGTCACCCGCAGCAAGCGCTGGGCCGACTTGCGCAAGGACCCGCGGATCGCCGTGGTGATCGACACCGGTGAGGAGTACGGGGAGCTGCGCGGCGTGGAGCTTTCGGGCTCGGTGACCTTCGTCGGCGAGGCGCCGCGCACCGGCGAGCCGTGCCCCGAACTCGACGCCCCGGAGCGGCTGTTCGCCCGCAAGGTCTTCGGCCTCGACGAGATGCCGCACGACGGCCGCCACGCGTGGGCCCGGCTGACACCGGACGCCGTCGCGTCGTGGGACTTCAGGAAACTGGCGGATATCGGCCCGCGGTAAGTCGATATGGGCACCCGGGAAGCCGACATGCGCCCCTAGGAAATCGGCTGAGGCCCTACCGCAACCCCGCCCCCGCCGCCCTGAGAGCCTGTCTTTGAACCCCCGTCGTCCGCGCGAAGCGCGGGCGCAGCGGCGGTCGGTGCGTGCGATCGGTGTGCGGAGTTCCAGGTCATGTGGCGGAGCCACCTGTCCTGGGACACCGTGCGCCGAGCGTGCGTGCCGGGCGTCGGGGCGCAGACGGGGGTTCAAAGACAGGCTCTGAGGGCCTCCGCCGCCGCCCTGATCGAGGGGCGGCGGTCCGCGTCCGCGCGCCACACCACGTACACATGCCGCCGCACCCGGTGCCGGACCGGCACCGTGCGCACGCCCGTCGGCATCGGGTCGCGGCCCAACTGCGGTGCCACGCACACGCCCAGACCCGCCGCGACCAGCGCGAGCTGGGTGTGGTGCTCCTCCGCGCGGTGCGCGATACGCGGCTCGATGCCCTTGCCACGCAGCGTGAACATCAGCCACTCATGGCAGAACTCGCCCTCCGCCCAGGTGATCCACTCGTCGTCGGCGAACTCCTCGAGGTCCACTTCGGCGCGGTCGGCGAGGGGGTGCGCCGCGGGCATCGCGACATCCGCGGGGTCGTCGAGAAGAGGCGCCTTGACCAGGCCGTCCGGGATGGGCATCGGCTTGTTGTACCAGTCGAGGACGATCGCCATGTCGATGTCGCCGCGCACCACGGCCGCGACGGCAGGCACCGGCTCCATCTCCTGACAGCTCACCCGCAGCCCGGGGTGGTCGGTGCGCAGTGCGGACAGCGTGGCGGGCATCAGGCCCCGCGCGGCCGTGGGGAACGCGGAGATCCGCAGCTCACCGACCGCCTTGCCGCGCTGCTCCTCCAGGTCCGCCTGCGCGAGCTCGACCTGCGAGAGGATCCGCGCGGCGTGCTCCGCGAGCAGCCGTCCGGCGTCGGTCAGGCGCACGCCCCGGCCGTTCTTGGCCAAGAGCTGCTGGCCCACCTCCCGCTCCAGCTTCGTCATCTGCTGCGAGACCGCCGACGTCGTGACGTGCAGACCCGCGGCCGCGCCGCTGACCGAGCCGTGCCGGGCGAGGGCGTCGAGGGTGCGCAGGCGCTCCAGGTTCAACATGTAAGTGATGCTACGCGATACGCCATACGAAAACTCACTTGTGCTACGAGATCGTCAGGGTCCATCGTGAGACGCATGAGCACCGCACCCCCGCCGCCCCGGTCAGCCGCCCCACCGGCCACCGGCTCCCCCGCGCCCGTGCCCGCGCCTGCCCCCGCACCCGCACCCGCACCCGCCGACTCCACCCGCGCGCGAGCCGAGAGCGACGCCTCCGGGCGCCCCGCCCTCGACTGGCGCATCCGCTTCGGCGTCCTCTCCCTGATCTGGGGCTTCAGCTTCCTGCTGATCAAGGTGGGCACCGATGGGTACGCACCGTTCCAGGTCACCCTGGGCAGGCTGGTGTTCGGCACCCTTGTGATCGCCGCCGTGCTCGTGGTGAAGCGGGAGCGACTGCCGCGCGGGGTGCGGACCTGGCTGCATCTGGCGGTGGCGGCCTTCCTGCTCAACGCCCTGCCGTTCTCGCTCTTCGCGTACGCGGAGCTGACGATCCCGTCGACGCTCGCCGGGATATGCAACGCGACGTCGCCCCTGTGGGGCATGGCGCTCTCTCTCGTCGCGCTCTCCGAGGACCGGCCGACCCGCCGCCGCGTCGCGGGCCTGGGCCTCGGCTTCTTCGGGGTGCTCACGGTGCTCGGCGCGTGGCAGGGCTTCAGCGGGGTGGATCTCCGCGGCATGACCATGGCGCTGCTCGCCTCGCTCAGCTACCCGGTCGGCTGGATCTACGTGCGCCGCACGCTGGCCGGCGCCGGGCACTCGAACCTTTCCCTCTCCGGCGGCCAGTTGCTGATCGCGTCCGTCGAACTGGCCGTGGTGACACCGCTGTTCACTTCGATGCCCGCACACTTCCCGGTCGTGCCGCTGCTTGCGGTCGTGGCCCTCGGCGCCCTCGGCACCGGGGTCGCCTTCCTGCTGCAGTACGCACTGGTCTCCGAAGTCGGCCCGACCACCGCCCAGATGGTCACGTACTTCGTCCCCGTCATCGCCACCGCCGCGGGCGTCGCGGTGCTCGGCGAATCCCTGAGCTGGTCGACGCCGGTCGGCGCGGTCATCGTTCTGGCGGGTGCGGCCCTCACCCAGTCCAGGCCGCGCGGCGGGAGGATCGCCGCCGGGTCCGGGCCACGCCGTCCCACGACGAGCGCGGCAGCCCGGCCGCCCCGTCAGTCGTAGCGGCGCGCGGGCGCGGGGCCGGTCGCGGCGGCGACGGCGTCCGCCACCGCCGCGATGCCCTCGTCGTCGAGCGCCGCCACGGTGATCCGCACCCCGGGCGGCGTCGCCAGCCTGAAGCGCGCCCCAGGAGCCACGGCCCAGCCCGCGTGCAGCAGCCGGGCGACCGCCCCGGTCTCGTCGGGCACCGGCACCCATACGTTCAGGCCGCTGCGCCCGTACGCGAGAACACCGCGCTCGGCGAGCGCCGAGATCAGCGCGTCCCGCCGCCGCCCGTAGGACGCCGCCACCACACGGGCGTCGACCGCGCCATCGGCCCAGAGCCGGGCGACGGCGCGCTGCTGCAGCCGGCTCACCCAGCCGGGCCCGAGCCGCTGGCGCCCGCGCACCCGGTCGACGGTGACGGCGTCGCCCGTGAGCACCGCGAGCCGCAGGTCGGGGCCGTACGCCTTGGCGGTCGAACGGGTGAGGGCCCAGGTGCGGGTCGCCCCGGCCAGCGGGTGCAGCGGCAGGTCGACGATGCCGTGGCCGTGGTCGTCCTCGATGAGCAGCACGTCCTCGTGGGCGGCGAACACCTTTCGCAGGGCACGCGCGCGTGCAGCGGTGACGGCGGCGCCCGTGGGGTTCTGCGCCCGGTCCGTCACGACGGCCGCCCGGGCGCCTGACGCCAGCGCCCGCTCCACGTCGGCGGGCAGCGGCCCGTCGTCGTCCACGCCCACCGGGACCGCACGCAGCCCCAGGGCGGACACGAGGTCGAGCAGGCTCCCCCAGCCCGGATCCTCCAGGGCCACCCCGTCGCCGGGCTTGAGGTGGGCGGCGAGCACCCGCTCGATGGCATCGAGTGATCCGGAGGTGACGGCGAGGGGGGCGTCGGGGACGCCGTCGGCGTCGAAGGCCATGCGGGCCTGCCGTTCGAGCTCCGGGTCCACCGCGGCCTCTCCGTAGAGGACGGGTTGCCGGTCGCTCTGCGCCGCGGCCGCCGCGAAGGCCGCGCCGAGCGGGGGCAGCAGCTTCGGGTCCGGATTGCCCTTGGAGACGTCGCACACCCCGGGCGGCGCGTCCACCCGGATGAGTTCCCGCGTGGTGGTGGCGGGCTTCGCACGTACGCGGCTGCCGCGTCGCCCGGCCGTCTCGATGACCCCGCGTTCGCGCAGGGTGCGGTAGGCGGCCGCCACAGTATTGGGATTCACCCCGAGACGCGTCGCCAACTCCCGCATGGGCGGCAGCAGTTGACCCGGCTCCAGGCCGCCGTCACCCACCGCTCGCTCCACGCTGGCGGCAATCTCGGCTGCGCGCCGACCTTCGATCGGATACTCTCCTAGCACAAACCAGATTATGCACTAGTGCAATAGCTGCCGCAAGCCGGAGAAGCGGCACAGCAAGCAGTACAAGGAGAGCCATGCAGACGACGCCGAGCACCACCGACACCACGCCGCCGCAGAGCGCCGCCTATACACCGACCGACCGCACGATCCCCACCCGCTCGCGGGAGCGCGCTTCGTACGACCGCGAAACGGTGCACGCGATACTCGACGAGGCCTACGTCTGCCATCTCGGCTTCGTGCGCGACGGCGCCCCCGTGGTGCTGCCGACGCTCTACGGGCGGGTGGGCGACCGCCTGTACGTGCACGGCTCGACGGGGTCCAGGCCGCTGCGCATGGCGGAAGCCGCCTCCTCGCAGGAGCAGGAGCCGGGACGGGAGCCGGGACAGGAGCAGGAGCCGGAGCCGGGGCTGCAGGTATGCCTGACCGTCACCCACGTCGACGGCCTGGTCCTGGCCCGCTCGGCCTTCCACCACTCGATCAACTACCGCTCCGTGGTGGTCCACGGCACCGCCCGCCCGGTCACGGACCCGGAGGAGAAGCGGGCCGCACTTGACGCGCTGGTCGACCACGTCGTGCCGGGCCGCGCCGCCGACTCGCGCCCCGCCAACGCCAAGGAGCTCGCCGCGACCGCCGTCCTCCGACTCGACCTCGACGAGGTGTCGGCGAAGGCGCGCACCGGCGGCCCGAACGACGACGCCGAGGACATGGCCCTGCCCTACTGGTCGGGGGTGGTCCCGCTGCGCGCGACGCACGGCGACCTGATCCCCTCGGCGGACCTCGCACCGGGCATCGAGGTGCCCGACTACCTGGCCTCGCTGTGATCCCGTAACCAGTAACCAGTAACCGCGCCTACTGGAAGCCGAGTCCCGGATCGGTGCCGGTCAGCTCACCGCTGGCGGCCCACAGCTGCGCGGCGACCGCCGGATCCGCCATGTGCGCGGGGACGGGCTCCAGCCGCGGCGCGCCCCGCAGGCCGAAGACCCTCGGACCCCACACCTGCCCGCCCCGGACCTCCGGGTCGAGGACGGCACGGACGATGGGCCACGCCCCGGCGTCCTTTCCCTGCACCAACAGCCCGGCGGGCAGGGCGCGCAGCCGCTCGCCGGGGGTGGTCACGTGCACGGGGGCGCGGGAGGGGGTGAGGGAGTCCAGCGCGCCGCCCGGGTGGGCCACCGCACTGAGCACCGTGCTGCCGAGGGCACGCAGGCGGCGATCGAGTTCGAAGCCGAAGTACATCTGCGCCAGCTTCGACCGGCCGTAGGTGCGCTTGGGCCGGTAGTCCCGGGCCGACTGCAGGTCGTCCAGATCCAGCCGCTCGGACCGCGCCGCGAAGCTGCCCACCGTCACGACGCGGCCGCCCGGAGCGGCGGACAGCAGAGGTGCCAGCCACTGGGTGAGTGCGAAGTGGCCGAGGTGGTTGGTGCCGAACATCAACTCATGGCCGTCCCCGGTCTCCCGACGCGGCGGGTCGTCGAGCGCGACCCCCGCGTTGTGCACCACGGCGTCGAGATGATCGAGGTCAAGCCTGTCCACGGCGGCCTTGAGGGACGACAGGTCGGCGAGGTCCAGTGGCAGGTGCCGCAGGCGCGCGCCGGAGACGCGCGAGCGGATCGAGGCCATGGCGGCGTCGGCCTTCGCCGCGTCCCGGCTGCCGAGTACGACGTCGGCACCGGTCGCGGCGAGCTGCTCCGCGACGAAGTAGCCGATCCCGGCGTTGCCGCCGGTGACCAGGAAGGCCCTGCCTTCGGCGGACGGCAGCCGGTGGACGTCCCACGGGCGGGGTTCAGGCTGAGGGTGAGGGTAAGGGTGAGGCTGGGAAGGCATGGTGACGACGGGCTCCTCGTACTCGGGTCGTTCTCCGGGCGGCGTGCTCGCGGGACGGGCGCATCGCATGGGGGCTGGTCCACAGAACCGACTCATGAGCACCAACCACCCACTCAAGCTCGCACCCGCCACCGACATACCGCCGACAGATCACGGCCGCTTCCGACAGATCACGGTCACGCCTGCCAGATCACGGTCACCCTGCCGGATCACGGTCACCCTGCCGGATCACCGTCACCCCTGCCAGATCACGGTCACCCCTGCCGGATCACCGTCACCCCTGCCCTGCCGGATCAGGGACACCGCCGCCCCGCCACCGCACCCCGCGTCTCCGCGACCGCGAGCCCCGTCACCGCGGCCAGCATCAGGGCCGTGCCCGCGACGGTCGCCGCCGTCAGTGCCTCGCCGAGCAGCGCGACCGCGATGACCGCGGCGCCCACCGGCTCCAGAAGCATGATCACGGAGACGGTCGCGGAGCGCACGACGGCCGCCCCGGCGAAGTACAGCGCGTACGCGACCGCTGTCGGCACGGCGGCGATGTACAGCAAGTAGAGGCCCACACGTACGGGTTCGGCAGTGTGCGGCAGCAGCCCCTCGACCAGGGCGAACGGCAGCAGGCAGAGCGAGACGACGGCGAACGCCCAGACCGTGGTGTCGGACGAGTCGGCCCCGCCGTTCCGCCCCCACCGCCGCGTGAGCAGCGTCATCGCGGCGTACGCGGCCGCAGAGACGAGCCCCCAGACGACACCGTCGGGCCGCACGGTCGCACCACCGCCACCACCGCCACCACCGCCGCCCGCACCGCCCGCACCGCTCCCGAAGACGAGCACGACGAGCCCGGCGAGGGCGCCCATGACGGCGACGGCGCCGCCCCGCCCGAGCCGCTCCCCCAACGTCAGGCGCGCGCCGAGCGCGATAAGGACGGGCCCCGAACCCATGGTGACGACGGTGCCGACCGCGAGTCCGGTCGCCTCGACGGACGCGAAGTAGGCGGTCTGGAACACCGCGAGGGCCACGCCCGTCGCGACGACCCGGCGCACCCTGAGGCTCAGCGGCACGGCATGCGCGGCGCGGGGAGTGACGCGCGGGGCGGTTCGGCGCGCACGCACCGGCCGCATGGCCGCGCGGGCGGCGAGCAGCAGGACGAACCCGCCCGCGCACCGCCAGAAGGAGAGACTGACCGGGCCCATGTCACCGGCTTCGAAGACCAGCGCGGCCGCGGCCCCCGCGGTGCCCCACGCGGTTCCGGCGACGATCAGATAGAGGAGGCCCCGCCCGACGGGAAGCCCGAGGGCGGCGGCGCCACGCACGGCAGCCCCATTCGGAACAGAGGAGGTGGACATGTCGGATGTCGAGCTCGACAGGCGTGACACGTGAGTTCTCCGCAGCAGAGAGGGATATCTGGCTCCGTCTGCGGGCAGCACCGTTCCGCCCGGCCCTCGGGCCGGGCGAGATCCGTGGGCGTCCCGCCGCTAGGCGGCGGGGGGCGGAAGAACGAGCGCTCGTGCGTGCATGATCAGCACGTTAGGACGCGCCGCCGATGCGCGACAACTCCGTTTCGGATGCCGGGACACCACCGTCGCCGTCGGCACCGCCGCCACCCGCGGGGCCCGCGGGCTCGGCCCGCGCCGAAGACTGGGCGATGAACGCGCCCACGAGCACCACCGCGCCGCCGACGACCTGCGGCGCCGAGAGGTGTTCGCCCAGGACGACCCAGGCCAGGGCGGTCGCTATGACGGCTTCGAGGCAGGCCACGACGCCCGCCACCTGAGGCGAGAGCCTGCGCACGGACAGTACGCCGGTGCAGTAGGCGACGACCGTGGCGATGAGCACGATCCAGGCCAGCAGGGCCCAGGCCGGTACGGCCGAACCGTCCAGGTCCGCGTCGCCCGCGAGCACCGACCAGTCCATGCCCCACGGCCGCGCGACCACGGTCAGGACGACAGTACCGACCAGCAGGCCGTACGCGATGACGCCGAGCGGGTCCGGGGCGTCGTCGCCCGCGTCGCTGCCCTGGTCGGACAGGATGAAGTAGCCGACCTGGCAGCAGGCGGCACCGAGCGCGAGCAGCAGTCCCACGGCGTCGAAGCCCAGCCCGGCCCACACCTCGACGACGCAGGCGAGCCCGCCGACGGCGAGCACCACCCCGAGCGCGGCCGCCCGCGTGACGGGCCGCCGCTGCACGAAGCGCACCCAGCCGAGGACGAGCGCGGGCGCGAGGTACTCGATCAGCAGGGCGACCCCGACGGGGATGCGCGAGAGCGCCGCGAAGTAGCAGGCCTGGACGCCCGCGACGGCGAGCAGACCGAACCCGGCGAGCAGCGCGGGCCTGCTGCGCAGCAGTCCGCGGTGGCGCCAGGCCACGGGCAGCATCACCAGGGCGGCGCCCGCCACCCGCAGCCACACCACGTGCAGCGGGTCGAGCCCCGCTTCGATCAGTGGCTTCGCCGCGACCCCGGAGCCGCCGAAGGTGACCGCCGACACCAGGGCGAGGCCGAGCCCGACGCCCCTGCCGCCGCCCTCGTCCTGGCCGCCCGGTCCTCCCGTGGCGGCCGGATTCGCCCGGTTCGCCCGGCTCTCCTGTAGCCCCTCTGACGCTTGCACCGGCACATCATGGCAGGCGGCGTCAGGACCTTCACCCCTGTTGACCGCTGTCTCAACCGGCGGACGTCCCGCCGCGATCAACAGCCGCGATCAGACAGCCGCGATCGAACGGCCGCGATCAGCAGCCGGAGCCCGGCCCTCCGATGTACCCGTGACCGCCTGCACCGGACGCGTACTGCCTGCATCCCGCCTCTATGCGCCGCAGCAGCGCCGGGACTTCGACCCGGGCCCGCCCGAGGACCTCGACGGCGCGGCAGTCCGGGTCGGTGACGAGTCCGGCGAGCAGGTCCATGCCGAGGGCGCGCGGCTCCCCGCGCAGCTCGGCGCGTTCGAGTGCGGCGTCCATCGCGGTGGTGGCGGCCGGTGACCAGCCCGCCTCGGGGGCGGCGGTCACCACCGGCACGGCGCCGGAGTCCTCGACGGTGCCCTGCCACTGCAGGCCGTAGCCGATGCTGCGCTGGACGAGATAGCCGAGGACGCGTACCACCTGCGCGCCGCTCTCGAAGACGGCGCGCACCTCCGGGTCGGCCTCCAGGAGGGAGTGCAGCAGGTGCGCGGTGTCGATCTGCCGGTCCCCGTCCCGCTGGGCGCGGCGGCGCGCACCGGCCACCACGGACGCCAGCTCAGGGCTGAGCCTGGGGTCGAGTTCTGCTCGCGAGTCGAGTTCTGCTCGGTTCGGGCCGGGTTCGGCACCGGGCGGGGTACGGCTTTGCACATCTCCCACCACATCAACCCCTGGGGGCATATGCATCGGCGGCGGGAAGCATCTTCGCGTCCGACACAGGGTGGGCACGGGCGCGTCGGTTGTCCTCCTTACGGATGAGATCCATCGGAGCGCCTCCTCCGGGTGTGCCATCGGGCCGCGCGCGGTCACGCAACCGCGCTGCGGCAGCACACGTCTGAGACATGCATGAAGGACAGGTGCTGGATGGTCGCCCTGCCGGCGCTCGACGGCAGACAGTACGTGTACCGGGTGTACGCACCCGACGACGCACTGCCCGCCGACCTGTTCTGGGAGGCATGGCACTGTCACGACGAGGGGCCGTTCCCGCGGGCGTCGGATCTCTTCGACGCGGCGGTGATACGGCGGGTCGGTTGAGCCGCACCCCGGCCGCCGAACCTGACAGTTCATCAGTATTGAATGTTCCAGGCCCTGCGGCTACGTTCCGCGACACCGTAGCTGCGGCCGTCGCAGCGTCCGACGGGAAGGGGTGGCCGCATGGCCGAAGTCAGCGCGGAAGCACGCATCGAGGCGCCCGCCGAGAAGGTCTGGGCCCAGCTCACCGACTTCTCCTCGTACGGCGAGTGGAACTCCACGCACACGAGCTTCCCCCAGGGCGGCCCCACCACCCTGGAGGCGGGCGGCACCTTCGTGGAGAACATGAAGCTGATGGGCTTTCCCGCCGAGGTCAACTGGACGATCCAGGAGCTGGAGCCCGCCCGCGTCCTGGCCATCGCGGGCAAGGGACCCATGGGCGTGAACGTCGGCACGCGCTACTCCCTCTCACCCGAGGGCTCCGGCACGCTGGTCCGCATC
Organism: Streptomyces sp. NPDC046465; assembly: GCF_040646035.1. Classification (NCBI taxonomy): domain Bacteria; kingdom Bacillati; phylum Actinomycetota; class Actinomycetes; order Kitasatosporales; family Streptomycetaceae; genus Streptomyces; species Streptomyces sp. NPDC046465. The sequence continues at coordinate 22,226 of NZ_JBEYZK010000040.1, read as the reverse complement.
GAGGGGGAGTTCACCGGCGCCGCCGTGTCCCTCATGGCGGGCAAGCTCAAGGACTCGGCGACCGCCGCTCTCAACGAGTCGCTGCGCAAACTGGACGGGTTGGTGACGGTCTGACCCACCCGCCCGCCGCAGGGACCCTGACCCGCCCGGTCTCCGCAGGGGGCCCGATCCCCTCCGCCTCCGTAGAAGAACGGCCGCCACAGAGAGAACGAGGCGCCCCACACCATGCGTGCGGGGCGCCTCGTCCGTGGCGGGGAGCCGTCGGCCTCCACCCGCTCAGTCCTCATCGGCGAGGATCAGATACAGCTTCTTGCGGGCGTCGTTGATGACGGTGACCGCCTTCTCGCGCTGCTCCTTGCTGCCGGTCTTCCAGACCTGGCCGAACGCCTCCATCAGACCGAAACCGGCCTGCCGGATCTCGTTCAGCGTGTCCCAGTCGACCCCGCGCCCAGCCTCTTCCCAAGGCGCGTCGGGGCCTTCCTCGGCCGACGTACGGCCTGCCTCGGTGAGCGAGAAGAGCTTCTTGCCGCCCTCGCTCGCGCTGCTGATCAGACCCTCGTCCTCCAGGAGCTGGAGGGTGGGGTAGACCGAGCCGGGGCTGGGCTTCCACGCCCCGCCGCTGCGCTCGGCGATCTCCTGGATCATTTCGTAGCCGTGCATGGGCCGGTCCTTGAGGAGGGCCAGGATCGACGCGCGCACGTCGCCGCGCCGCGCCCTGCCGCGCGGTCCACCGCGCCCGCCGCGACCGCCCCAGGGACCACCCGGTCCACCGGGGCCGCCCGGTCCCCCGAATCCGGGGCCGAAGGGACCGAACGCGCCGCGCCGCCCCTCGAAGCCGCCGAAGCCGCCGAATCCTTCGCGGCCGAAGCCTTCCCGGCCCTCGGGGCCGCCGCGGCGGCCGTGTCCATGGCCGCGTCCATGCTCGTGTTCAGAACCGTGGGAACGCATAACGATCACTCCTCGGGGTCGTCGATCTTCTGTCATCGACGTGGTGTGGTCGATCGGTAAGCCCGATCTTTGATCAGTCGCGAATCTGTCGCGATGCGTCAACGATATATCGGAACAGTTCGCCTGACAACCCCAGTCCATCCTCGATCCAGTCCAGCGACCCGAGATTGGCCTTACCCCCGGCATTCCGCGGCCCTCTACCGTCATCCCATGCCGACTTCCCACCGCATCCGCATCGTCGACGCCTTCACGAACCGCCCCTTCGCGGGCAACCCGGCCGGAGTCCTGCTCCTCGACGCCTTCCCGGACGACACGTGGCTGCAGCACGTGGCCAGGGAGGTCAACCACGCGGAGACCGCCTTCGCCCACCGGCTCCCCGCGGGCGGCGACGCCGACTGGGCGCTGCGCTGGTTCACGCCCACCGCCGAGGTCGACCTCTGCGGCCATGCCACTTTGGCCACGGCGCACGTCCTGCACAGCACCGGCGCCGCGTCCGGCCCCGTCCGCTTCGCCACCCGCAGCGGCGTCCTCACCGCGACCGCGCACGACGACGGCTCCCTCGCCCTCGACTTCCCGACCGCCCCGCTCACCGCGGCCGACGTCCCGGACGGCATCGCCGAGGCCCTGGGCGCCGAGCCGCTCAGCGCGTACGACACGGGCCGCCAGGTCGGCGACCTGCTGGTCGAGCTCGCCGACGAGAAGACGGTCAGGTCCCTCACTCCGGACCACAAGGCCCTCGTCCGGCACTCCGAACGCGGCATCATCGCCACGGCCCGCGCCGAGGACCCGGCCGATGGCTACGACTTCGTCTCGCGCTGCTTCTTCCCGCGCCTCGGCATCGACGAGGACCCGGTGACGGGCAGCGCCCACACCGTCCTCGCGCCCTTCTGGTCCGAGCGCCTGGGCCGCACCGAGCTGACCGGAATGCAGGCCTCGGCCCGCACCGGCCTGGTCCGCACCCGACTGCACGGCGACCGCACCGTCCTGAGGGGCCGGGCGGTCACGGTCATCGAGGGCGAGCTCTTCGCCTGACGGCACACCGCATACGCACACCGCACACCGCACACGTAACACCGACACCGCACACGTAGAGCCAGTAGCGCACCTGACGCACGACCCCGTACAGCGCTGTGGGGACGTACGAAATCTCGTACGTCCCCACAGCGTCGTATCCGACAGGACCCGCCTCACGCAGGCGTCGGCAGCCACCCCACCTTTCCCGCGAGCAGGGCGTAGCCGACGAACGCCCCGATATCCAGCAGGGAGTGGGCCACGACCAGCGGTCCGACCCGGCCCCACCTGCGGTAGAGCAGCACGAAGACCACACCCATCGCGACGTTCCCGAGGAACCCGCCGATGCCCTGATACAGGTGGTACGAGCCCCGCAGCACCGAACTGCCCGCCAGCGCGGCCACTGGCGTCCACCCCAACTGCCCGAGTCTGCGCAGCAGATAGCCGACGACGATCACTTCCTCGAGGACCGCGTTCTGCACCGCGGACAGCACGAGGACGGGATACTTCCACCACACCTCGGGCAACGCCTCGGGCACCACGGTGAGGTTGAAGCCGAGCCCGCGGGCGGCCAGGTAGAAGGCGATGCCGGTGCTGCCGATCACCGCTGCGACCGCGGCGCCGCGCCCCAGGTCCGGCCACGGCCGCGTCCGGTCGAATCCGATCGTCCGCAGCCCCGCGCGCTCCCGCAGCAGGAAGTGCGCGACCAGCGCGACCGGCACCAACGCCGTGGCGATGCCGAACAATTGCCACGCGAGATCAAGCCACGGCCGCCCCGGCGCCGCCGAGGTGTTCATCGTCGCCGCCTGGTCCTTCAGACCGCCGGGCTTGGTGACCGACCCGACAAAGCTGATCAGCGCGGACACACCGCTCGCCCCGAGCGAGAGAGCCAGCACGAGCAGCGTCTCGTCCCGGAGGATCCGTCGTGAAGTCCCGTTCTCCCGAAAAGAACCGGCCATCGGCCCCGGCTCCGCTTGCACTTCCGCCTCCAGTTGAATAATCCCGCCTCATCCCCATCCTCACCCCACTAGGGTCTCGAATGAAGTTACGAAGATCGTGCGCGACAGGCCGAGGGGGACGGACACCGGTTCCGGGCGTGCGGCCCCCTCATTCCTTGCTCCATCACTCAAGGGAGGGGCACCACCGCCATGGGACGTCACAGCTTGCCCGATGAGCGCGGGACGGCCGCGCCCGCCCCCCGGCCCCGCTCGCGCGGCCGTGCGGTCGCCATCGCCACGGCGCTCGTCCTCGTGATCGCGGGCTCCACCGCGGCGGCGGTCCGCAGCGGTCTGCTCTCCTTCGGCGGCTCCTGCGGCGACGACGCGGTGCGCCTCGACGTCGTGGCCGCGCCCGCGGTGACCCCCGCCCTGCGCGAGGCCGCCGCCGCCGCCCGCGAGGAGGAGATCACCTCGGACGGCCACTGCATCGACGTACGGGTGAGCGCCCGCGACTCGTACAAGGTCGCCGCCGAACTCCGCGCCGGCAAGGGCGATCTTGAGTACGACGTGTGGGTGCCGGACTCCGACACCTGGGTTCAGCAGGTGGGGCTCGGCTCCAAGCAGAGCAAGATCTCACCCGCGGGCAACATCGCCTCGTCGCCGGTCGGCATCGGCATGGTCCCGTCCGCCGCCGAATCGCTGGGCTGGCCGAAGAAGACGTACGACTGGCCGTCGCTGACCACGGCCGCCATGAAGGGCGACAAGCTCCGCCTGGGCGCCGCCGACCCCGCGCGCAGCGCGACCGGCCTGCTCGCCCTCGCCAAGCTGGGCGCGTCGGCGAAGAAGCAGGGCGGCAAGGACGGCGACACCCGGGCCGCCGCCCTGGCGAAGGCCCTCTCCACCCGCACGTCGGACAGCGACGGCCAGCTCCTTGACACCCTCGCCCGTGACGACTCCGGCACCGAGCAGGGCAACCCCCGCCGCAACCAGGCCCTGATCCTCTCCGAACAGGCCGCGTACGCGCACAACGCGTCGGCGGGCGAGGAGGGCAGCCTCGATCTGTTCTATCCCAAGGACGGCTCGCCCCGGCTCGACTACCCGTACACCCTGGTCGAGGACGACGAGATGTCCACCGACATGAGCCGCGCGGCACTGCGCTTCATGACGATGTTCAGCGACGATGAGGGGCAGCGGATCCTGACGGAGCACGGCTTCCGTACCGACCCCGACCAGCCCTCCGACAAGCTGATCACCGCCGCGGGAGGCCGCACCCCGCAGCCCTACGCGGCCGAGGCCGCGGAGCCGCCCTCCGACAAGCAGCTCCAGGAGACCCTGGGCATGTGGACGATCACCGTGCAGAGCGCCCGGCTCAGCACGGTCGTCGACGCCTCCGAGTCCATGCGGCAGTACGTGCCCGGCCGCGACCAGTCCCGTATGGAGGTCACCAAGTCCTCGCTGCTACAGGCACTCGCGGGCTTCACGGACGAGGACGAGATCGGCCTGTGGGAGTTCGCCACCCAACTGGACGGCGCCCGCGACTACCGCGAACTGGAGCCGACCGAACGCCTCGGCGACCGCAAGGGCGACGTCACCCACCGCGACGAGCTTTCGGACGCCTTCAGCGGACTGCAGCCCATACCGGGCGGTGCCACCGGCCTCTACGACACCACGCTCGCCGCCTACAAGGAAGCGCGCTCCACGTACGCGCGCGGCAAGTTCAACGCCCTCGTGATCCTGACCGACGGCGCCAACCAGGACCCGGGCAGCATCTCCCGCGGCTCCCTCATCGCCCAGCTGGAGAAGCTCTCGGACCCCGAGCAGCCGGTGCCGATCATCGCCATCGCCGTCGGTCCGGACGCGGACAAGGACGAGGTCCAGCAGATCGCCGAGGCGACCGGCGGCTCGGGCCACCAGGTCGACGACCCGGCGCAGATCCACGCGGTCATCCTCAAGGCCATCATGCAGGCGGGCAGCAACCAGGGCTGACCCGAAGCGCCGGGCGGGCGCCTCAGCCGGTCGGCACCGCAGGTTCCCGCAGTCCCACGGGCCAGGTGTGGACGGGCTCGCCGGCATGCATCAGCTCGCAGTACCTGCGGGTGGTCGCGGCGAGCGCCTCTTCCCTGCCGAGGCCGCTCTCCCGGGCCCGGTAGTACGTCGTCGCCTGCCACGACGCCCCGTTGACCCGCCGTCGGCACCGCTCCTCGATCACCCCGAGGTACAGGTCCCGGTCGGCGGCCTCCACACCCCACGCGTCGAGACCCGCGGCCGCGAGCGGCAGCAGCTCCTCGCGTACGAGCCGGACGGCCGCCACCTCGGCGATGCCACCGAGCCTGCCGCGCCGCGGCCACTGCAGCGTGGCGTCGATGCCGTGGCGGCACGCGACGTCGAAGTTGCGGGCGGCGGCCTCGAAGGGCAGCCGGGACCACACCGGCCGCGACTCCTCGGCGAGCGCCCGCACCAGGCCGTAGTAGAAGGCGGCATTGGCGATGACGTCGGTGACGGTGGGCCCCGCGGGCAGCACGCGGTTCTCCACCCGCAGGTGCGGGACACCGTCGGCGATGCCGTACACCGGGCGGTTCCAGCGGTACACGGTGCCGTTGTGCAGGACGAGTTCGCCGAGCCGTGGCACGCCGCCCGCGTCGAGGACGCCGAGCGGGTCCTCCTCCTCCATCAGCGGCAGCAGCGCCGGGAAGTACCGGAGGTTCTCCTCGAAGAGCTCCAGCGGCCCGGTGATCCACCGCTCGCCGAACCAGGTGCGCGGCCGCACGCCCTGGGCCTGCAGCTCGGGCGGGCGCGTGTCGGTGGACTGCAGGAACAGCGGCGGCCGCGACTCGCGCCACAGCTCACGGCCGAAGAGGAACGGCGCGTTGGCGCCCACGGCCACCTGCGCCGCGGCGACGGCCTGCGCCGCGTTCCACACATCGGCGAAGCGGCCCGGGGTGACCTGCAGGTGCAATTGCACGGAGGTGCAGGCCGCTTCCGGCGCTATCGAGGCCGAGGTGCAGGTCAGCCGCTCCACGCCCTGGATGTCCAGGGCGAAGTCCTCGCCGCGCGCCGCCACGATCTGGTCGTTGAGGAGGGCGTAGCGGTCGACGTCGGAGAGATTCGCGGACACCAGATCGGCGCGGTTCAGCGTCGGGAGAATTCCGATCATGACAATGCCTGCGGCGATCTCGTTCGCTTTCCTGTGGGCGTAGTTGAGGCCGGTGCGCAGCTCTTCGGCGAGCCGGTCGAGTACGCGTCCGCCGAGCCGGTGGGGGGCAATGTTCACTTCGAGATTGAACATTCCGAGTTCCGTCTGGAAATCCCGGCTCGCGATGCGCTCGAGAACCTGCGCATTCAACATCCTCGGCAGTCCGTCAGGACCGGCGAGATTCAACTCGATCTCCATGCCCATCAGATTCTTGGGCCGGTCGAATCGCCCCTCCTCCAACAATCGCTCCAGCCCCGCCAGACACTCTCGGAGCTTGCCTCGGTAGTGGTGCCGATCGGCCAGGTCGAACGTGCCTGCCACGACCTTCTCCCCCATCGAAGCGTCCCTCCTCGAACCGGCAGCCAAGAGTCCGGCCGCTGTGTACGGGGGATGATGCCCAGGCAATGTGATCGATAACGCCCCGCGCGGGACCGCCGACCGCTACTCTCGACGCAGTTGCTGTCCGGCACATTCACCAGGCATGCGGCACAGTGAAGATTCCGTTCCGAACCACCTGGTCAAAAGCACCGACAGGAATCGGCCGACCGCGTACCGCGGGAAATCCGAGGTCACGGCGTCAAGGCCCGTGCAAAATCGGGATAAACGTCCCACAAGGACGGCGCATAAAGGCCTTGCCGTTAATATCCGGTGCGTCTAGCTGAAACACTGCTCGAACACATCTCGTATAAACTCCGCAATCTAGGCAGAGAGTTGGCGCTCGCGGTTCCCAGCCCCCGCCCCTCTGACCCAGAGCTGACAGCGCCGTCACGCACCTGCCCCCGTTCCACCGTGCCTGTCTAATGAGAGAGGCGACCCACCATGCCGCTGCATGTCCCCCCGGCTCCCGCGCCCGCCCTGCGCAGCGTCCTCGCGGCACTCGGTTCCCCCACAGCCGTACGTGAGGCCCGCACCCCGTCCCTTCGTACGGCACAAGGCCCCGCGAGCCCGGAACTCCCGCTGCCGGTCCACGTGTTGGACCGCATCACTCCAGAGGGCACCTCGCCCATCCGCCTCGCCGGCTGGCGTTTCCTCATCCGCTGCGGCGAGCGTGCCGTCGCCGCGGCCGACACGATGCTGACTCCGGACGGGTGGGCGTTCTCGCACTTCTTCGAAGGTCCGTACATCGCCTCCACGGAGCGCGCCCTGCGGCACGCCGAGGCGATGCCCATGCCGTGCCAGCCGCGACTGCTCTCCGTACCCGAGCTCTATATGCTCACCCTCTGGCTGCACCGCGACTGCACGGACGACGGCGCCGAGGGGCCGCTGGCCGCCACCGACCTGCTCGTTCCACTGGCACCCGCCCCGCCCGGCATCGCGGCCCACCTCCCGCACCGCGTCGCCGAACTGCTTCCGATGCTCAACCACCGCCTGACACCGGCGCCCCTGTTGACCTCGCCCGCCTGACCGCGTCCCACCTGCCTCATCGTGCCCCGCCGCCCCGGCAGCGGGGCACAGTGCTGCCCACCCGAGTGGACTAGCCCACTCAGGCCACCCCGAACCACCCGAAGAGACAGCCAAGTTGGGCTGAACCGTCCGCGCGGGTGATACGTCATTAAGCAGTAGGAGCCGCTGCGGCAAATTCCCTGCGGATTGACGCGCGGAGGGCAACACTGGGATCGGACCGACTACAACGGGGGGCGGTCATGAACACCGCATCGAGCCACAGGACCGACGTCACAGCCATCTCATCGCAGCGAAAGAACCCTTCCATGTGCCAGCACCAACCACCGTGCCCGACAGCCGACTCCGCCGACCGGGAAGCCGCGCTCCTCATGGCGAGCCACCCGGAACAGGGCTGGAGCCTGCTGTGCAACGGCGTCCTGCTCTTCGAGGACACCGGTGAGCTGCTGCCGGACGGCCAGATCATCGCCCCACATCGACCGCTGGGCACCGATCACGTCATGACAGCCGCCTGAAGCAGCGCTGGCACAGCCGCACGGACGCAGCACAAAAACGCACCACAAAGACGCACCACAGAAAAGACGAGGGGCCGGCCCGGAGAAAACTCTCCGAACCGGCCCCGCCGCATGCCCGCGCCGTGCGAGCGCGGTGATCAGTCCTCGTACGCATCCAGCGGCGGGCAGGAGCAGACCAGGTTCCGGTCGCCGTACGCCTGGTCAATGCGGCGCACCGGCGGCCAGTACTTGTCCGACGCGACGACACCGGCCGGGAAGACGGCCTCCTCGCGGCTGTACCCGTGCTCCCACTCACCGCTCAGCGCGGCGGCGGTGTGCGGGGCGTTCCGCAGCGGGTTGTCGTCGGCGGCCCACTCGCCGGAGCCGACCTTCTCGATCTCCCGGCGGATCGCGATCATCGCCTCGCAGAACCGGTCGATCTCGCCCAGGTCCTCGCTCTCCGTCGGCTCGATCATCAGCGTCCCGGCGACCGGGAAGGACATGGTCGGCGCGTGGAAGCCGTAGTCGATGAGCCGCTTGGCGATGTCGTCGACGCTGACACCGGTCTCCTTGGAGAGCGGCCGCAGATCGATGATGCACTCGTGCGCGACGAGGTCGCCGGGACCGGTGTAGAGCACCGGGAAGTGCGGCTCGAGCCGCTTGGCGATGTAGTTGGCGGAGAGCACCGCGACCTGGGTGGCCCGCTTGAGCCCCTCGCCGCCCATGAGGCGCACGTACGACCAGGAGATCGGCAGGATGCCGGCGGAGCCCCAGGGCGCCGCGGAGATCGGGCCGACACCGGTCTCGGGACCGGCCGCGGGCTGCAGCGGGTGGTTGGGCAGGTACGGCGCGAGGTGCTCGCGCACACCGACCGGACCGACGCCGGGGCCGCCGCCGCCGTGCGGGATGCAGAAGGTCTTGTGCAGGTTGAGGTGCGAGACGTCGCCGCCGAAGTGGCCCGGCTTGGCAAGACCCACCAGGGCGTTGAGGTTGGCCCCGTCGACGTACACCTGGCCGCCGGCCTCGTGCACCGACGCGCAGATGTCCGCCACGTGCTCCTCGAAGACGCCGTGCGTCGAGGGATAGGTGATCATCAGCACGGCCAGTTCGTCGCGGTGCTTCTCGATCTTGGCGCGCAGGTCCTCGACGTCGATCTCGCCGTCGTCGGCGGTCTTGACGACCACGACCTTCATGCCCGCCATGACGGCGCTCGCGGCGTTCGTGCCGTGCGCGGAGGAGGGGATGAGGCAGACGGTGCGCTGCTCGTCGCCGTTGGCCCGGTGGTATCCGCGTACGGCGAGCAGTCCGGCCAGCTCGCCCTGCGATCCCGCGTTGGGCTGCAGCGAGACCTTGTCGTACCCGGTGACCTCGGCGAGCCGCTCCTCCAGCTCACGGATGAGCGTGAGGTAGCCCTGCGCCTGCTGGGCGGGGGCGAAGGGGTGCAACTGGCCGAACTCGGGCCAGGTGACCGGCTCCATCTCGGTGGTCGCGTTGAGCTTCATGGTGCAGGAGCCCAGCGGGATCATGCCGCGGTCCAGCGCGTAGTCACGGTCGGCGAGCTTGCGCAGGTAGCGCAGCATCGCCGTCTCGGAGCGGTGCTGGTGGAAGACCGGGTGGGCGAGGTAGTCGTCCCCGCGCAGCAGAGCCTCGGGCAGCGTGTCCGCGACGGAGGCGTCGAGCGACTCGACATCGGCCTCGACCCCGAACGCGCCCCACACGGCGGCCAGTTGCGCCCGCGTGGTGGTCTCGTCGCAGGCGAGGGAGACGTGGTCGGCGTCGACCAGGTGGATGTTGACGCCGCCTTCGCGGGCGGCGCGGACCAGCTCCTCGGCCTTGCCCTCGACGCGCACGGTCAGGGTGTCGAAGTACGCGCCGTGGACGACCTCGACGCCACCGGCCGCCAGGCCCGCGGCGAGCAGCGTCGCGTACCGGTGGGTGCGCCGCGCGATGGACTTCAGGCCATCGGGCCCGTGGTAGACGGCGTACATTCCGGCCATGACCGCGAGCAGCACCTGAGCGGTACAGATGTTGCTGGTGGCCTTCTCGCGGCGGATGTGCTGCTCACGGGTCTGCAGCGCGAGCCGGTAGGCCTTGTTGCCGTCGGCGTCGACGGAGACGCCGACCAGCCGCCCCGGCAGGCTGCGGGCGAACTTCTCGCGCACCGCCATGTATCCGGCGTGCGGGCCGCCGAAGCCCATCGGCACGCCGAAGCGCTGCGTGGTGCCGACGGCGATGTCGGCGCCGAGCTCGCCGGGCGAGGTGAGCAGCGTCAGGGCGAGCAGGTCGGCGGCGACGGTGACGACGGCGCCGATCTCGTGCGCCTGGTCGATGAGCGGCTTGATGTCGCGAACTGCACCGGAGGCGCCCGGGTACTGCAGCAGGACGCCCACGACGCCGCGCTCGGCCACCTCGGCGGGAATGCCCTCGCTCAGGTCGGCGACGATCACCTCGACGCCGGTGGGCTCGGCACGAGTCTGAATGACGGCGGTGGTCTGCGGCAGCGTGTCGGCGTCGATCACGAAGGCGCCGTTCTTGACCTTGCCCATGCGCCGCGACAGCGCCATGGCCTCGGCGGCGGCGGTGCCCTCGTCGAGCAGCGAGGCCCCGGAGGTGGGCAGGCCGGTCAGCTCGGCGACCATCGTCTGGAAGTTGAGCAGTGCCTCGAGCCGGCCCTGCGAGATCTCGGGCTGGTACGGGGTGTAGGCGGTGTACCAGGAGGGGTTCTCCATCACGTTCCGCAGGATGACCGGCGGGGTGAACGTCCCGTAGTACCCGAGCCCGATCATGGAGTCGAGGACCTGGTTCCGGTCGGCGAGGGAGCGGAGCTCGGCAAGCACCTCGGCCTCGGAACGGGCACCGGGCAGGTTCAGCGCCTCGGCGTTCTTGATCACATCCGGCACCGCGGCGGCCGTCAGCTCGTCGAGCGAGCCGTATCCGACCTGGGCGAGCATTTTGGCCCGCGCTTCCGCATCGGGCCCTATGTGCCGCTGCTCGAAGGGAATGCCCTGTTCGAGCTCGGAGAGCGGGATGCGATTGGTGGCAGTCATTGCGGAGGCCTCCTGGTCAGCACGACCTGCGAGGGGTACCCCGGCGCGGGTACCCGGACGGCCTCCCCCTCTGTCATCTCAACCTGAGAGCTTCACAGTCCCGTCTCTCGACAGATCTGCTTTCACCGTCGGTGAGGAAGGGTTCGGAACGTGCCCGCCCGACGCCCGCCCTGCTTTCCAGAGTGACCTCGTCCGTGCGGTACGGGTGCCTGAGAGATTCCGGGGAGGATTTGCTCCTTCGGCGCCCCCGGAAAGTGTTTTCCGGAGAGCTCTCCCGCACGGGGTCAGCAGCCAGAAGCCAGCCTACCAGCGAGGACCATGGCCGATCCCTCGAGTGGCCACCTGCCCCGAAGTGCTCTTTCGTAGTGACTACGAACGAATAAGGATGAGTTGCACCCGATTTCGTCAGGCCGCGACCAGCTGGAGGGCCCGTGCAGACCGACATCGATCCGCGCAACCTGATCGGCCGCAAAGCGTTCGACCGAAACGGGACCAAGATCGGCACGATCGACGAGGTGTACCTCGACGACGCCACCGGCGCCCCTGAGTGGGCGGCCATACGCACCGGCCTCTTCAGCCGCGACGCCTTCGTACCGCTGGAGCCGAGCGAGCTGGTCGGGGACGGCACCCTGCGCATTCCCTTCGACCGTGCCCTCATCAGGGACGCCCCGGACTTCGGAGTCGGCCGCCACCTCTCACCCGAGCAGGAACTCCAGCTCTACCACCACTACGGCCTCGACACGACACCACCGCAGCCCCCACCACCCGACCAGAGCTTCGGCCGCATCGCGGGCACAGAGCCTCCCTGACCCGGCCCACCGCCCCCTTTCGGCCATCCCCTCTCAGCCCAGGTCCCCCACCTCCGCGCGAGCCGCACTGGATACCGCCTCGAGCCCCACCTCAGTGGCAGCTCCGCCCGTCTCCTCCGGCGGCTCCGCGGCGACCAGCGGCAACGGCTCGGCCGGTACGAGATCCGGGTCCTCCGTCCGGAACGTCCGCACCCGCCCCGGCGGCGAGTACGGCGTCTCGAAGCGCACCGTCACCCGCCCGAGGCCGCTCCCCTGCACCCACCCGTGCCCGAACTCGGCATGGCGCACGTCGAGACCGGCCGCCCACCGCCGCTCGGCCGGCGCCACCGGCTCCTCGACGCTCTCCACCGCCTGCTCACCCGGCACCGGCTCCCCCTCCGCACCGTCACCGGCCGCCAGGGCCGTCAGCGCCGCCTCCGCCTCGACCTCGGCGGCCTGGGCCTGGGCGAAGAGGTCCTCCTGCGTGTAGTCGGCGAGGCCGGAGACGCCCACGCCGAGGAGCCGCACCCCGCCCGTGGTATCCACGGACTCAAGCAGCCGCGCCGCGGCCTCCCGCACCACCCCGGGGTCGTCCGTGGGCCCGCGCAGCGTCTCGGACCGGGTCAGCGTCGAGAAGTCGAACCGCCGCACCTTCAGCACGATGGTCCGCCCCGAGTGCCCCGCCGCCCGCAGCCGCTGCACACACCGCTCGGCGAGCCGCGCGACCTCACCCCGGACCCGCACCCGGTCGTGGATGTCCACGTCATACGTGTCCTCGACACTGACCGACTTCGTGTCCCGCTCGGCCACCACGGGCCGCTCGTCGTGCGCGAGCGCCATCCCGTACAGCGAGCCCCCGTGCGCCTTCCCGAGCAGCCGTACGAGCTCGTCCTCGCCCGCCTCCGCGATCTCCTCCACCGTGGTGATCCCGGCCCGCCGCAGATGATCCCCCGTGGCCGGACCCACCCCGGGCAGAATGCGCACCGACATGGGCCCGAGCAGCGCCCGCTCCGACCCCGGCGCTATCAGCCTGAGCCCGTCCGGCTTGGCCTCCTCGGAGGCGATCTTGGCCAGCATCTTGGAGACGGCGAGCCCCACCGACCCGGTGAGACCGGTCACCGCCCTGATGTCCGCCCGCAGCCGCTCCCCCACCGCGCGGGCCGTCTCCGCGTCATCGGCGACGCCTCCCGCCTCCAGATCCACGAACGCCTCGTCAAGGCTGAGCGGCTCCACGAGCGGCGACAGCTGCCGCAGCAGCCCCATCACCTGCTCGCTGACCTCGCGATACAGCCCGAAGCGCGGCACGAGATACGCGGCGTTCGGCGCCAGTCGCCGCGCCTGGCCCATGGGCATCGCCGAGTGCACGCCGAAACGACGCGCCTCGTAGGAAGCGGTGGCGACCACGCCCCGCGGCCCCAGGCCGCCGATCACCACGGCTTTCCCGCGCAGACTCGGCTTCGCGGCCTGCTCTGCGGACGCGTAGAAGGCATCCATGTCCAGATGCAGAATCGTCGGCGCGCTTCTCACATCTCTGATGCTCCCCTATGCCACTGACAACGCGGCCTCGGAGGGCCCCGGAGCCTGTGCGCGAAGGGCCCGGTGCGGAAAGCGCCTAGACGGCCTTGTTGCGGCGTCTGGCCAGTTCATCGGCCGGGTTGTTCCCGATCAGCGTCTCGCCGGTGTCGACGCGCTCACCGTGCAGCTGGGACAGCGCGGCCTCGACATCGCGCCAGACGACGCCCACGGCGATCCCGAAGACCCCCTGACCGCCCTGGAGCAGGTCGTGGACCTCGCTGGGCGACGTGCACTCGTAGACCGTCGCGCCATCGCTCATCAGGGTCATCCGCTCCAGGTCCTGGAACCCGCGCCCCCGCAGGTGCTGGACCGTCGTGCGGATGTTCTGGAGCGACACACCGGTGTCGAGGAACCGCTTCACGATCTTCAGGACGACCACGTCGCGGAAGCTGTACAACCGCTGCGTCCCGGAGCCGCCCGCGGCTCGCACACTGGGCTCGACCAGGCCGGTTCGGGCCCAGTAGTCGAGCTGTCGGTAGGTGATGCCCGCGGCCGCGCACGCGGTGGGACCGCGGTAGCCGATCTGCTCGTGCCCGGACGTCGCGTCCCCGCTCCCCTGGACCGCCATCGGTCGATTCGGAGAGTGATCGGTGGCACCGCCGTGGAGCGGGTAACCACCGTCCACCGCCGTACCGTCGCCGCTGCTGCTCACGCCGACCTCCCTCCTTGACCTGCCTTCTCGACGGTAGGCAGTCGCCAGGGGCTCGTCAACGATCGCCACACTCGGCACGCCGAGTGATAATCACCCTGAGAGTGGTTTCCCGTACCGCAGTGCGGGGAAAGGCTAGCCGAATGGTCCGACGCGGGCCGCGGGAAGCGGCTCACTGGCTGTTGGTACCGAAGTCCTCGGGCGAGATCTGGTCGAGGAACTCGCGGAACTTCTCCACCTCGTCCTCCTGCTCGTCCGGGATCGCGATGCCGGCGTCGTCGAGGACACCGTCGCTGCCGAAGATCGGCGTCCCGGTGCGCAGCGCCAGCGCTATGGCGTCGGACGGCCGCGCGCTCACCTCGACACCGCTGGCGAAGACCAGCTCCGCGTAGAAGACCCCTTCCCGCAGATCGGTGATGCGCACTTCGGAGAGCTCCTGGCCCACCGCTTCCAGCACGTCCTTGAACAGGTCGTGGGTCAGCGGCCGTGCGGGTGCCATGCCCTGCTGTGCAAAGGCGATGGCGGTCGCCTCACCTGGTCCGATCCAGATGGGGAGGTACCGGTCGCCTCCCACTTCACGCAGGAGCACGATCGGCTGGTTGGAGGGCATTTCGACCCGGACACCTACGACGTCGAGCTCGTTCACACAGCAACCCTAGGACGTGGCTGGCAGGTTTGGGTAGTCGGGCACCCGCCGAGTAGCGGCCGGGCGTGCTCCGAGTCAGGGAAGTCTGACCCCGAGCGCCGTCTGCACGAGCGCCGAATGGAGCCTGCCCGTGAGGCCCGCGAGCTCTTTGGTACGGGCCTCGGCATGGGCCCTGGTCTGCGGATTGCGGTGCCGCCGCAGCGGCGCGACCACCTGGTCGACGAGCCCGGCCTCCCGCTCGGCGGCGGCCTTCATCACCCGCAGATGCCGTGGCTCGATACCGAATCGGCCGAGTTCGACGACGAGCGTGGCGACCGTGACGGCCTCCGCGTCGTATCCGCCATCCGGCAGCGGCGCGACCAGCCCATAGGCTTCCCACTCGCCGAGCTGCACCTCGTCGATCTCCGCGGCGGCCAGGAGCTCGTCACGGCCCACACGGGCCGCCGTCGGCCCCTCGGCCTCGTCCTGGCCCTGCGCGTCGCCGCCGTCCCGCTGACGCCCCAGAGACGGCATCGGAGGCCGCTCGCCGCGCTCAAGCGCGTCGAGGTGCTCCCGGATGACCTTGAGCGGCAGATAGTGGTCCCGCTGCATCCGCAGGACGTGACCGAGCCGCTCGACGTCCGCAGGGCTGAACTTCCGGTACCCGGACGGGGTCCGCTGCGGCTCGATGAGCCCCTCGGACTCCAGAAATCGGATCTTGGAGATCGTGACCTCGGGAAATTCATCCCGCAGTTCGTTCAGCACGGTGCCGATACTCATCAGCCGACGGTCCGCGACGGCGGTGCCGATGTCGGCACCGCCCCTCGGTGTTTGAAGCATGGGCCTTCCCTGGGGGTCGTCCCCCCGGACGGCGCCTGGGGGGAGGGTCAGAGGCCGACGGCCCGCTGGCTCGCGTAGAAGACCAGGCGGTACTTGCCGATCTGCACCTCGTCGCCGTTCGAAAGCGCGACCGAATCGATGCGCTCACGGTTGACGTACGTGCCGTTGAGGCTGCCCACGTCCGCGACAGTGAAGGAACCGTCCTGGACGCGACGGAACTCCACGTGGCGACGCGACACCGTCACGTCGTCAAGGAAGATGTCGCTCTGCGGGTGCCGCCCCGCAGTGGTCAGCTCGCCGTCGAGCAGGAAACGACTGCCCGAGTTCGGACCGCGGCGCACGACGAGCAGCGCGGAACCGAGCGGCAGCGCGTCCACGGCCGCCTGCGCCTCCGGAGAGAGCGCGGGAGACTGGGTCTGCCCCGTCGTCTCGGCGTCGTAGGCCTCCAGGCCCGAGATGGAGATCGTCGAGGTGGTCTCGGACGGACGCTCCGGCGCGGCTCCGGCCCGCAGCGGCGCACCGCAGTTGGAGCAGAACCGGCTCGCCTCGGCGTTGCGGTTCCCGCACCTCGTACACACCAGGGCCATGGACGGGTCCTCCTGCCGTGGCTGCCCCGCGGGGGCATTCGATGCGTACGGGCCGGAGGTGAACCCTCCACCCGTACCTGAGGTTGAAGGTTCCCCGAAACCTATGCGGCCGGGACCGGCAGGGTCAACAGATGACGCGCCCTGTCCGCCCGAAATGTCACCACCTGGACCAGCGACCTGATCGCGGAACATCGGGCGCTCCGCGCCCTGCTCCTCGGCGTCTCCATGGCGCGGAGCACGGTGCCGGGCAGTGGCCGGATTGCCGCTGTCCTCTCGTGCGCTCTTGCCGAACAACTTCGCAAACAACTTCACGGGCGATTCCCCTTGACCGAAACAGACCCGCCCGTGGGGCAGGACGAACCCTGATTGCACACACCGGCATTCATCGGTGAGCCAGACATCCTCACAACGTCCGTGACCACCAAACAGTTTCCACCACGCACCACGCTTACGGTGCGCCGACCCCCCGCAACCTCATGCCCTCGCCTCGCGGCCCCCATGCGTCCGCCCCTCACTCGGAGGACGACCGAGCGTAGTCAGGCCGCTTCGCAGGTCGCAAGGCGTTCACAATGATCTTCTCCGAGCGTTCCACGGTCACCGTGGCCTGCTCCTTCTCCAGAGTCTGCACCACGCCTCCCGGAATGTTCAGCGCAGGTTCGAGATCCTGCGGCTTGCCGATCACCTTGAAGAGGTACGGCTCACCGACCTTGTGCCCGTCCACCCGTACGCCACCGCCGCCGGCGTCCGCCAGATAAGTGTTGGCCACGACGCGTACGTCATTGATCTGGATCGCCTCGGCGCCGGCGGCGCGCAGCTCCTGAATGGCGTCGAGCAGCATGTCCGCCTCGATCGCCCCCTTCTTGTCCTCGATGGTCAGGGTGATGCCGGGCCCCTGGGCCGCCACCGTGCCTGCCAGGATGCCGAGTTGCCTCTCCCGCTCGACCGTCTGCTTGCGCGCCTCTTCGGCCTGGTCCGAGCTGTTCTCCAGCCCGGTCCTCTGGTCCTCGAGGCGTCGCTTCTCTTCTTCCAGACGCTGAGTTCGGTCATCCAGTTCATCGAGGATGCGTACGAGATCTTCTTGTCTCGCACCGCGCAGTGCGCTGCTGTCGTTGTTGGACCGCACCTGAATGGCCAGGCCGAGGCCGAGCACGAACAGCAGCAGGGCGACGATGAGTTGGGGCCGGGTCACCCGCGGCGGCCACAAACCCTGCGCCAGCCGCTGACGACCGGTGAGCTGCGGCTTCTTTCCGGGCTCCGCCGACGCGGGCGTCTCGGGCACGCTGGGGACCTCCGCGGGGAGCTCCCTGTGCCGGTCGTACTCGGGCCTTTCGTCGGAACTCATCGGCGTCACGCCCTGAAGACATGCCGACGGATCGCGGCGGCGTTGGAGAAGATCCGGATACCGAGGACCACGACGACGCCGGTGGACAGCTGCGCCCCGACGCCCAGCTTGTCCCCCAGGAACACGATCAGCGCGGCCACCACCACGTTGGACAGGAACGACACGACGAACACCTTGTCGTCGAAGATGCCGTCGAGCATGGCCCGCAGCCCGCCGAACACGGCGTCGAGAGCCGCCACGACGGCAATCGGGAGGTACGGCTCGACCACCGCCGGAACCTCGGGCCGAACCAACAATCCGGCCACGACTCCCACGACGAGGCCCAGTACGGCGATCACGATGTGCCCTTTCCTGCCTTCGGCTCTGCTGTACGTACGGTCACGCTCGGCGCTGCCGGCAGCCGGAGCTCGTCCGACACGGAGATGCTGGTCCGGATGCCGAAGTTCTCCTGCAGAGCATGCAGGTACTGACCGTCGCGGCTGTTCTGGAACCGGGTGCTCAAGCGCTTCGCGTCCCCGACCGCGAGCACCGTATACGGCGGCACCAGCGGTCTGTTGTCGACCAGTATCGCGTCACCCGCGGCTCTGATCGCCGACAGTGCGGTGAGTCGCTGGTCGTTGATGGAGATCGCTTCGGCGCCCGACTGCCACAGGCCGTTGACGACGCGCTGCATGTCGCGGTCGCGCACCCGCCCGGTGTCGGAGAAACCAGCGCTCTCGCGGGGCCCGCCGCCGCCCTGCTCGGCTTGCTTCTTGTCGTCGACCACGAGCTTCACACCGGGTCCGTGCACTTCCGTCGCCCCGGAGAGGAGACCCATCAACTCGCCCTGGCTGCCGCCGTGCTTCTTCAACGCGGCCTGCTGCCGGTCGCCCACGTCGTCGCGGATCTCGTCCACGTCGTCCTCGAGCTTGTCGGCCCCCGCGGTCGCGTCCTCGACGCGGTCGATCAGCTCTTCGCGCTCCTTGGCCACCACCGGAGCCTCTATCCGCGCCTGCGCGGCACCCACGGTGACCACGAGGGCGGCGAGCACGAGCCCGGCCGCGAGCCCCAGTTTGGCCCGCAGCGGACGAGGGACACCACCGTCCCCCCGAGCCTTCTTCCGGGCCGCCGCCTCCACGTATCCCTCGTCCAGGCTGTGGTCCATGACGGTGGTGAGCAGCGACATGGACGCGTCCGGGCGCCGAGGGCGCGAGGGGGTGCTCCGAACGGGGGGCTGCTGCGGCATGCCGCACATCGTCGCACGTCGCGGGCGCTACCTCCGAATGGCCCCACCGGCGCGCCGGGCAGCACCTGTTGCGGGTGCTGCCCGACGCCGGAACAGGTCAGCGACCTGCGCTGTCCACCACCGTGGACCACTCGTCGAGCAGCGCCTGGGCGGACGCGTCGTCGGGCCCCTCGGCCCACAGATGAGTGACAGCCTCGGCGGGGTCGGGCAGCACGAGGACCCAGCGCCCGTCGGTCTCCACCACCCGCACACCGTCGGTCGTGTCCACGGACCGCTCCCCGGCCGCTTCCACCACGCGCCGCATCACCAGGCCCTTGACGGCCCACGGAGTCGCGAGATCACGCCGCAACACGTGCGCACGCGGAATACGCGCGTCGATCTGGCTCAGGGTGAGCTGGGTACGCGCGACGAGACCGATGAGCCGCACGAACGCGGCAGTTCCGTCGAAGACGCCGCTGAACTCGGGGATGATGACACCGCCCCGCCCGTCACCGCCGAAGATGGTCGAGTCCTCACGGCCCACCCTCGTCAGATCGTCCGGCGACGTGGTCGTCCAGTCCACCTGAGTGCCGTGGTACGCCGCGACCTGCTCGGCGATGCGCGTCGTCGTCACCGGCAGCGCCACCCGCCCGCTCCGCCGCTCGGCGGCGACGAGATCGAGCATCACCAACAGGGCCCGGTCGTCCTCGACGATCCGCCCCTTCTCGTCCACGAGCGACAGCCGTTCGCCTACGGGGTCGAACCGCACCCCGAAGGCGGCCCGCGCGGACGCCACGATCTCCCCGAGCCGCACGAGCCCGGACCGGCGGGCGTCCGCGGTCTCCGTGGGCCGCGACTCGTCGAGCCCGGGGTTGATGGTCAGCGCGTCCACCCCGAGCTTCCCGA
Organism: Streptomyces sp. NPDC046465; assembly: GCF_040646035.1. NCBI lineage: Bacteria > Bacillati > Actinomycetota > Actinomycetes > Kitasatosporales > Streptomycetaceae > Streptomyces > Streptomyces sp. NPDC046465. The sequence goes on along the minus strand of NZ_JBEYZK010000040.1, from coordinate 2,678 downwards.
GAAGGCTCGGCAGTACGAGTCCCGCGCTTCCGTTGGACGCGTCGACGACGACCTTGAGGCCCGCCTCGGCGACGCCTGTGGTGTCCACGTTCCGCAGCAGGGAGCCCGTGTAGGAGTCGAAGACACTGGACGGGAAGTGCAGATCCCCGATCTCGCCGGGGAAGGCCCGCCGGTACTCCTGGCGCGCGTAGACCCGGTCCAGCTTCCGCTGACTGCCCTGCGAGAGGTCCGCGCCCTGCCCGTCGAAGAACATGATGTCGACGGAGTCCGGCACTCCGGGCGTCGTCCGGATCATGATCCCGCCGGCACTGCCGCGCGCGGTCTGCTGCCGCGCCACGGGCAGCGGCACGTTCTCCAGGTCCCGTACGTCCATGGCGCTGGCCTGCAACGCCGAGATCACCGCTCTCTTCAGCGCACGCGCACCCCGCGAGTGGTCACGCGCGGTGGTCACGGTGGACCCCTTCTTCAGGGTCGTCGCATACGCACCCGCCAGGCGTACGGCGAGCTCCGGCGTGATCTCCACATTCAGGATCCCGGACACCCCACGCGCCCCGAAGAGGTGCGCCTGCCCCCGGGACTCCCAGATGACCGACGTATTGACGAAGGCGCCGGCCTCGACCGTCTTGAACGGGTAGACCCGTACGTTGCCCTGCACGATCGATTCTTCGCCGACCAGGCACTCGTCACCGATGACCGCGCCGTCCTCGATGCGCGAGGCACGCATGATGTCGGTGTTCTTGCCGACGACACAGCCGCGCAGATTGCTGTGCTGCCCGATGTAGACGTTGTCGTGCACGACGGCCTTGTGCAGGAAGGCACCGTCCTTCACCACGACGTTCGACCCGATGACGGTGTGCTCACGGATCTCGACGTTCGCCTCGATCTTGGCGTAGTCCCCGACGTACAGCGGCCCGCGCAGTACGGCGTCGGGGTGCACCTCGGCTCCTTCGGCGACCCACACTCCGGGCGAGATCTCGAAGCCGTCGAGCTCGACGTCGACCTTGCCCTCCAGCACGTCGGCCTGCGCCTTGACGTAGCTCTCGTGCGTGCCGACGTCCTCCCAGTAGCCCTCGGCGACATAGCCGTAGACGGGCTTGCCCTCTTTCATGAGCTGCGGGAAGACATCTCCGGACCAGTCGACCGGCACGTCGGCCTCGACGTAGTCGAAGACCTCCGGCTCCATCACGTAGATGCCGGTGTTCACGGTGTCGGAGAAGACCTGCCCCCAGGTCGGCTTCTCAAGGAAGCGCTCGACCTTTCCCTCTTCGTCGACGATGGTGATACCGAATTCCAGCGGGTTGGGTACGCGCGTCAGACAGACGGTGACAAGCGCGCCCTTTTCCTTGTGGAAAGCGATCAGATCACTGAGGTCGAAGTCGGTCAGGGCGTCACCGGAGATCACGAGAAAGGCATCGTCCTTCAGCGCTTCCTCGGCGTTCTTCACGCTGCCGGCGGTGCCGAGCGGTTTCTCCTCATTGGCATAGGTGAGCTCCATCCCAAGCTCTTCGCCGTCGCCGAAGTAGTTCTTGACGAGCGACGCCAAGAACTGCACTGTCACTACGGTCTCGGTGAGCCCGTGCCTCTTCAGCAGGCGCAGCACATGCTCCATGATCGGCCGATTGGCCACAGGAAGGAGCGGCTTGGGCATGCTCGAGGTCATGGGGCGAAGGCGCGTGCCCTCACCGCCGGCCATCACGACGGCCTTCATGTCGGAAACGTCCTCCTCAATAGACGACGAACTGGCCGACTCAGCTCACCGAGGATGGCCCGCATATGTCCCGCGCGGGCCTTCGAGCCTCTACAGCCGCCTAATCGGCAAGCTCAATCGGCCGTGCTGTCCGCCTTGACAAGTCGGCGGACCTGAACCACATAGAGGATCCCTGCCCACCAGTACAGGGTTGTACCCCATCCGGCGAACGCCCATCCGAAAATAGCAGCGGGTGTGGCGATCCAGCCACTTCCATCACTGAGGAGCAGTAGTGGAAAGGCGTACATCAGGTTGAAGGTCGCGGCCTTGCCCAGAAAGTTCACCTGCGGCGGCGGATAGCCGTGCCGCCTGAGGATCCCGACCATCACCAGCAGGACCAGTTCACGCAGCAGCAGCGCCCCGGTCACCCAGAGCGGAAGAATCTCCCGCCACGTCAGACCGACCAGCGTCGAGAGGATATAGAGCCGGTCGGCCGCAGGGTCGAGCAGTCGGCCGAGCTTGCTGATCTGGTTCCAACGGCGCGCGAGCTTGCCGTCGAGGTAGTCACTGATCCCACTGAACGCCAGGACCAGCAGCGCCCAGCCGTCGCTGTTGGGGCCCCCGAACTCAGGCCTGAGGATCAACCACAGGAAGAGGGGCACGCCGGCGAGGCGCGCCATGCTGAGGATGTTCGGGATGGTGAGGACCCGGTCCGTCTGGACGCGAGTCTCCTGGACCTCCACCCGGGGGCCTCCTGTGAGGGAAAGAGTCAATGATGCCCCCTGACCTTACCCTCAGTTGCCGCATGTCCGTGCAGAGGGGTAGTCGGGCAACCGGCACAAAACAAAAAAGCCGTGGTCCCTGGAATTTAATCCAGGGACCACGGCTATAAAAGAAGTTCGGCGGCGTCCTACTCTCCCACAGGGTCCCCCCTGCAGTACCATCGGCGCTGTGAGGCTTAGCTTCCGGGTTCGGAATGTAACCGGGCGTT
>NZ_JBEYZK010000039.1:0-41439 GCF_040646035.1 Streptomyces sp. NPDC046465 | reverse complement strand
CCGTGCGCGGGCGGCGCCGCCTACTCCCCGGCCCTGACCGACTTCGTGTTCATGGTCCGCGAGACCTCGCAGATGTTCATCACCGGGCCCGACGTCGTCAAGGCCGTCACCGGCGAGGAGATCACCCAGAACGGGCTCGGCGGCGCCGACACCCACGCCTCGGCCTCCGGGGTGTGCCACTTCGCCTACGACGACGAGGAGACCTGCATCGGCGAGGTCCGCTACCTGCTGTCCATGCTGCCCTCCAACAACCGCGAACTGCCCCCGCGCGTCCGCGGCGAGGATTCCACCGACCGGCTGTGCCCGGCCCTGCTGGACGTGGTGCCGGCCGACGGCAACCGCTCGTACAACATCCGCGAGGTGATCGAGGAGATCGTCGACGACGGCGAGTACCTGGAGGTGCACGCCGCCTGGGCGCCCAACCTGGTGTGCGCGCTGGCCCGCCTCGACGGCGCCACGGTGGGCATCCTGGCCAACCAGCCCGCCGCCATGGCCGGGGTGCTGGACATCCGGGCCAGCGAGAAGGGCGCCCGCTTCGTGCAGTTCTGCGACGCGTTCAACATTCCGCTGGTCACCCTCGTGGACGTGCCCGGCTTCCTGCCCGGCGTCGACCAGGAGCACGAGGGCATCATCCGGCGCGGCGCGAAGCTCCTGTACGCGTACTGCAACGCCACCGTGCCGCGGATCTCGGTGGTGCTGCGCAAGGCCTACGGCGGCGCCTACATCGTCATGGACTCCCGTTCCATCGGCGCCGACATCGCCCTGGCCTGGCCCACCAACGAGATCGCCGTGATGGGCGCCGAGGGCGCCGCCAACGTCGTCTTCCGCCGCGAGATCAACGCGGCCGACGATCCCGAGGCGATGCGCGCGCAGAAGATCGAGGAGTACAGGCGCGAGCTCGTCCACCCCTACTACGCCGCCGAACGCGGCCTGGTCGACGACGTCATCGACCCCACCGGCACCCGCGCGGCCCTGATCAGCGCCCTGTCCATGCTCGAGGCCAAGGACGCGGGCCTGCCCCGCCGCAAGCACGGCAACCCGCCGCAGTAGCCGCAGCAGCGGACGCGACACAGGTGAGGACAACACAGGTGAGGACAAGGCAGTGAGGACAAGGCAGTGACATCGATCCTGAACGCCACACCCGGCCCCAGTGACGCACCCGCACCGCTGGTGCGCGTCGAGCGGGGCGATCCCACCCCCGAGGAGCTCGCCGCGCTGATCGCGGTGCTGCAGCTGCGCCTGGCCGCGCAGGAGGAGGAGCGGGCGCAGGCGCGGTGGGCCCCGGCCCGCTGGTACCGGGCCCAGCCCACCGCCTTCGAGCCGCGCGCCTGGCGCAGCAGCGCCTTCCGGCGGGCCGCCTGAGTATTCCCCCTTCCCACCCCCTGGAGCACCGGGGCACCCCCCTGTCCGGCGTTCACGGGCCTCGCGCCCGCCGGAGAAAGGACCGACCATGTCCCTGCTGGAGGACGACGCCACCGTGGCGGCGCTGCGCGATCAGCTGCGACTGCTCAACGACCGCCTGGAGGTGGCCCAGTTGTGTGACCGCTACGTCATGCACCTGGACAAGGACCGCTCCCACGACGCCTGGCTGGACTCGGTGTTCACCGACGACGTGCATCTGACCTTCCCCTTCGGCGAGTTCAGGGGCATCGAGGGGCTGGCGGGGTTCCAGGAGATGGCGCGCACGACGTTCGCCCGCACCCATCACCTGTGCGCCAACCACGTCGTGGAGGTGGAGGGGGACACCGCGCGGGTGCGCTCGCACCTGATGGCCGTGCACGTCACGGACGGGGACGAGCCGGCCGGGCACTTCGACATCGGCGGGCATCTGGAGGCGGAGACGGTGCGCACCGCGCGCGGCTGGCGCATCCGCCGCTTCGTGTTCGACCTGGTGTGGCAGTCCGGGCAGCCGCCGGTGGCCAAGACGGGCAGCTGACAGCGGAGCAAGGGCAGCGGTGGTGCGGCGGGGTGCCGCACCACCGGGGTGCCGGCCGGCCGGCCGGTGCCCGTACGCGGAAGGGTGAGTGAATGTCCACTACGGCACACGGCTACCCCACCCGCGCCCGCCTCCTGGACGCCGCGGAGCACCTGCTGCGCGAGCGGGGGCTGGCCGGGGCCACCACGAAGGCCATCGCCGCCGACGCGCAGTGCTCCGAGGCCGCCCTCTACAAGCACTTCACCGGCAAGGTGGACCTGCTCGGCGCGCTGCTGCGCGAGCGGCTGCCGGCGGCCGGGGCGCTGCTCTCCCAGCCGGTGCGCGAGGAGGACGCCGAGGCGTGCTGTGTGCGCCTGGTGCGCCAACTGGTCTGGTTCTACGAGCAGTCCATGCCGCTGATCGGCGCGCTGTTCGCCGACCACGCGCTGCTGGCCGGGCTGCGCCCGCTGCCCTATGGGACCGCCGCGGCCCCCGACGAGCTCCTCGAGGCGGTGGTGCGCCACCTGCGCGCGCTGCGTGAGCGCGGCGGTATCCGCGCGGAGGCGGACGTGGGGGCGGCGGCCGCGCTGCTGCTGGGGGTCTGCTTCCAGCGCGCCACGCTCACCCACGTGGCCCCGGAGGGCTGGCCGTGGTCCACCGAGGAGTTCACCGCCGCGGTGGGCCGGGCCGTCGCGGCCTCGCTGGCCGTGCGTCCCGGCCCGGCGCGCCAAAGCCGGCACGACACCGACGCCGATCACGCCGCACACGCCGCCCCTTGCAAGGAGTTGGAATGAAACACAGCCCCCTGGCCACCGTCTCGCGCTTCGCGAGCCTGATCTTCCTGGGGATCTTCACCGGGTTCCTCGTCGCCGTCCTGGTCCTGGAGACCTCGCTGCGCGACTACGACGGCACGGTGTACGCGCAGGTGCGCCAGGTCGAGCTGGACGCCCTGGACACCCTGGCCTCCGCCACCCTGATCCCGGCGATCCTCACCACCGTCCTGCTGATCGTCACGCTGCGCCGCTCCCGCGACCGGCAGCTGTGGCTGCCGGTGGCGGCGCTCGCCCTGATGCTGGTGGTCCTGGTGGTGACGCTGACCGTCAACCTGCCCATCAACGGTGACCAGAACGACTGGAACGTGGCGGCGCCGCCCTCGGACTGGGCCGACGTGCGCGACAAGTGGCAGGGCGCGCACGTGGTGCGGGTCGTCGCGGCCCTGGGCGCGTTCGCCCTGCTGATCGTCGCCGCCCTGACCCGCACGGCGGCCTCCGCGCTGCCCCGGCCCACCTCCCACCCCCTCTCCGCCGGCCGCCGGTAACCGGTCACCGGTCACCGGGCCGCAGTCCCTCCGCACCCCTTTTCCCGGGGAGCGGGGGGACTTTTGCGTGCCGTCCCAGCAGTCCCAGCAGTCCCAGCAGTCCCAGTAATCCGAGCAGTCCGGGTAACCGCATCGAAAGGACACCGCAGATGACCGCGTACGTGATAGCCGAAGCCCAGCTGACCGGCGACCCGCAGGAGGTGGCGGCCTACAGCGCGCAGCTGGTCTCCACCCTGGAGCCGCACGGCGGCCGCTACCTGGTGCGCGGGGCGCCCAGCCAGATCCTGGAGGGCGAGAGCCAGGCCTTCACCGGGGTGATCGAGTTCCCCTCCGCCGAGGCCGCCCGGCGCTGGTACGACTCGCCCGCCTACCGGGCGATCGCGCCGTTGCGGGTGCGCAACACCCGGGGCCGGATCCTCGTCTTCGACGGGGTGGCGGCCGAGCCGGATCCGGCCTGAGCCCGCGCTCCGCGCAAACGACGGGGGCGCGAAGACAGGCTCTCAGGCCGAGCGGGTGGGGCGGCGGGCGGCGAGGGCCCCCTGCAGGCGCCGGCGGTGCAGTTCGCCGGTGGCGGCGCGGGGCAGGCCGCCCATGAGTTCCAGGCGGGCGGGCAGGTGCGCGGGCGGCACGCCCTGGCCCAGGAGGTGATCGCGCAGTTCGAGCAGGGTGGGCGGGTCCCCGTCGGGGACCACGGCGGCGCAGGCCAGTTCGCCGTGCTGGGGGTCGGTGCAGGCCACCACGGCGGCCTCGGCGACCCGGGGGTGGGCCAGGAGGCGTTCCTCGATCTCGGTGACGGGGACGAGGAAGACGCCGCCGACCTCCTCGGTGCGAAGCCGCGGCTGGCCGCTCTCGTCCAGGTCCACCGGGTCGCCGGGGCAGGGGCGGCCCTGCGGCCCCCAGGTCGGGCTGAGCCGGCCGCTCTCGCGCCGCCACACCGCCGTCGGGGAGGACGGCCCGCGCGGGGTCCGCCGCTCCAGGCCCCCGGCGGCCGTCGTGGGGCGGGGCCGGGGCTGGGGCCGGGTGCGCAGCGGTGCGCCCAGGAGCTGGTGGACCTGCTGGGACAGGGCGGCGGGGGTGCCAGCGGGATCGGAGGTGAGGGCCAGGGCCAGCTGGGCCCGCGGGCGCGGGCGGCGGTGCTGGGCGGCGGCGAGCTCGGCCCACTGGGCGGGCGTGGCGTAGGCCTGGCGTACCCCGGCGGCGGCCATCAGGTCCAGGGCGGCCTCGGGGTCGAAGAGGTCCTGGAGCACGACGGTGGAGCCGCGGGTGAGCGGGCCGAGCACCGCGTGCAGCAGGGAGGGCAGGGTGGCCAGGGGCAGGGCGGAGAAGCCGGCGCCGGCCTGGTCGGGGGCCGGGGGCAGGCTCGCGTGCAGGGAGTTGGGGGTGTGCAGGGCCATGCTGTGGGCGGCGTGCAGGCCCAGCGAGGTGACGGCCAGGCAGATCCGGTCGGCCGGGTCGGGGGGCAGGGGCAGTCCCGCGGCGGGCCGGTGGCGTTCGTGGGGGGTGCGCAGGAAGTGCTGGGCGAAGTCGACGGCGCCGGGGTCCACCGTGTCGCCGAGCACGGCCCGGTGGCGCAGCCAGGGCAGGCCGGGGGCCAGGCCGGCGAGGATGCGGGCGGGGGCGACGCCCTCCCACCGGTCGGGCACGACGCACAGCCGGGGCTGGGCGGCGCCCAGGACGGCGGCCAGGTCGTGGGCGCCGTAGCCGGGCATGAGGGGGACGGCCACGGCGCCGATGCGCAGGCAGGCCAGGAACAGGGCGCAGGTCTCCCAGCGGTTGGGCAGCTGGAAGGCGACCGGGTCCGCGGGGCGGACGCCCAGGGCGTCCAGGGCGAGGGCGAACCGGTCGGTGCAGGCGGCGAGTTGGCCGTAGGTCAGGCGGGTGACGCGGCTGGGGGCGGGGCGGTGGGCGCGGTGGGAGACGATCGCGGTGCGGTGCGGGTGCCGGGCCGCGCCGCGGTAGAGGTCGTGCAGCACGGTCTCGGTGCGCCACCGGCCCTGCTGCTGGAAGAGGCGGGTGACCTCGGCGGGCGGGCGCAGGGCGCCGAGCTGGGGGGCGAGGGGGGCCGGGGGCTGCGGGGGGCGGCGGGCGCCGGGGGGCGGGGCGTGGGGGGTGCGGTGGGCGGCCGTCATCACTGCCTCCTGCCGACGGCCCAGGCGACCTGGACGCGTGAGTTGCAGCCCAGTTTGCGCATCACGTGGCGGACGTGGTTGACCACGGTCCATTCGGCGATGTCCAGCTGGTGGGCGATCTGGCGGTTGGTCATGCCGTCGGCGACCAGGAGGGCGACCTGCAGCTGGCGCGGGGTCAGGGCGCCGGCCTCGCCGCGCTCTTCGGCGCGGCCGGGTTCGGCGACGGCCAGGGCTTCGGCGGCCATCGCCTCCGGGCGCAGCCGCAGGCCTTCCGCCCAGGCGGTGGCGAAGACCGTGCGGCCCAGCTGGCGGCGGAGTTCGGCGGCGGCGTCCCGCAGCTGGTCGCGGTCCGCGCCGTCGGGGCCCGCCCCGGTGCGGGCGCGCAGGGACTGGGCGGCGGCGAGCAGGCGGGCGGCGCGCTGGGGCTGGCCCGCGGTGCGCAGCAGCAGCAGCGCGAAGGTGTCCAGGACGGCGGGCAGTTCGGTGCGTTCGTCGATCGACTCGTACAGGCCGATGCTCTCGCGCAGCGCGGCGCGGGCGCCGCTCTCGTCGCTCTCGTGCAGGCAGAGCCGGGCGGTGACGCACAGGGTGCGGGCCAGATCGCGGATGGCGCCGTTCTGGCGCTGGATGCGGTCGGCCCGCTCCAGCAGGGCGCGGGCCGGTGCGCTGTCGCCGTCGGCGAGCAGGACTTCGGCCAGGGCGGTGGCGGCCTCGGCGGATCCGGCGGTGTCGCCCTGCACGTTGAGGGTGGTGCGGGCGGCCGAGAGCAGGGACTGTCCCGCGGCGCGGTCGCCGCAGCGGAAGAGGGCGTAGCCGCGGCGGGCGGCGGCCAGGGCGCCGGCGCCGGGGTCGCGCAGCCGCTTGCAGGCCTCGACGGCGCGGCGGTGGCGGTGGGCGGCGCCGTCGTGGTCGCCCAGGGCCGCGGCCAGGAGGCCCGCGCCGGTGCTCAGGCGGGCGCGGGCCCGCAGCCGTTCCTCGTCCTCCTCGCCGTCCTCGCCCCGCAGGGCCCGTTCGGTGGAGTCGAACCAGCGCAGGCCTTCGGTGAGTTCGCCGCGGATGAGCCAGGGGCGGAGGCAGGCGGTGACCAGGGCGGCGCGCTCCAGCAGGGCGGTGGGGCGGGCGCGCTCGGGCCGTGCGCCGCGGTGGGGGCGTGCGCCGGGCGTGCGGTGCGGGCTCTGCGGGGCCGGGGCGTCGGTGAGGTGGTGCAGGGCGGCCAGCACGTTGGCGTGTTCGGCGGCCGCGGCGCGCAGCCAGCGCTGCTGCTCGGAGCCGTGGAAGCGGCCCTCCAGGGTGTGCAGCAGCTTCTGGTAGAAGCGGGCGTGGGCCTGGCGGGCCGCGGTGGCCTGGGCGGGTCCTGCCGCGTCCAGGAGGGCCAGGCCCCAGGCGCGCAGGGGGCGCGACATGGTCAGCCGGCTGTCGGTGCGCGGATTCTCCTGCAGGGTGAGCAGGTTGCGGTCCAGCAGGGCCTCCAGGGCCACGGCGGTCTGGGCCGCGCCCAGCGGCGAGACCTTCTCGGCGGTGGCCAGGGTCAGGCCGCCCTGGAAGAGGGCGAGGCGGGCGAGCAGCGCGCGCTGGTCCTGGCTCAGGCTGCGGCAGCTCCAGTCAGCGATGGCCAGGGTGGAGCGCTGGCGCGGCGGGACGTCGACGGGTCCGGGCAGGTGGCTGTCGCCGCCGCGCCGCAGCCAGGCCCGCAGTTCCTGCGGCGGGTACAGGCGCAGGCGGCGGGCGGCCAGTTCCAGGACGAGCGGGACGCCTTCGAGGAGGTTGCAGATGTCGACGACGGCCTCGACGTTCTCCGCGGTGAGCGCGAAGCGGGGGTTCGCCGCGTGGGCGCGGCAGATGAAGAGCCGCACCGCGGGGTTGTCCTGGACGTCGGCGACGTCGGGGTCCAGGAGCGGTCCCGGGACGGGCAGCGGGGGGACGGGCACGACCCGTTCGCCGTAGAGGCGCAGGACCTCCTGGCCGGTGGCCAGGACGGTGAGCGCGGGGGCGGCGGCGAGGTGGCCGGCGAGGGCGGGGGCCAGGTCGGCGGCGAGGTGTTCGACGCCGTCCAGCAGGAGCAGGGTGCGCCCGCGCGCGCCGCGTACGACCTCATCGATGTGGGTGAGGGCGCTCTCCAGGCCGGGGCCGGCGGGCAGGTCCAGGGGGTGGATGCCGCCGGGGAACAGGTCGGCGACGCTGCGGGCGGCCTCGGCGGCCAGCCGGCTCTTGCCCACGCCGCCGGTCCCGGTCAGGGTGATCAGGCGGGCGGTGGGGTCCTGGAGTCTGCCCTGGACGCCGACCAGGTCCAGTTCCCGGCCCACCAGTTCGGCCGTCGGCTGTGACGTCTGCAGATCCGTCGACATGTTCCCCCTCATGACTGAACGGCACCGCGCCGGGCCACGCTCCGGCCCCCCGCGGCGTGCGCCCGGAAGCTACGGACTGTGACTTAAGGCGCCCTGAAGCCGCCGCCCGCAGGTGGCCCGTGCGGTGCGCGGTTCCCTACGCATCCGGCGGCCCGGCCCCGTGCTCGGGGGCGGGCTCGGGGGCGGGCTCGCCCGCCCGCCGGGACCCGGGGCGCACCGCGGTGCCCGGCGGCTGCCCGCCCGGGTGCCGTGACTGTCCGTGGAGGGGGCGGGCGGCGGTGCGGCACGGGGCGAGGTGGGCGACGATGCCGGTGACCGTGGGGTGGTCCCAGACCAGGGTCGGGTCGACGATCAGGTTCTTCTCCTCCTCCAGATCGCCGCAGAGGCTGAGCGCCCACACCGAGTCCATGCCGTACTGGGCGAGCGGGGTGTCGTGGTCGATGGAGCTCTCCGGGCGGGCCAGATAGATCGCGAGTCGGGCGGTGAGCCACCCGCGCAGTTCGGTGGCGTACGCCGTCTGCCCGGAGATACGGGTCGTCATGGCCAGGCTCCTCGGACGGGCTGCCGGTCGGGGGTTCGGACAGAGTCGGCAGCGCGGCTAAAGCGGCACTTGTGGTGAGCGCGCGGGGGCGGCCGCGGGGGCCGGCGCGTGCCGGTCGCCTACGGGGTGCGCGGTGGCGGGGCGGCTCCGGCGGTCAGCGCTGTCCCACGCGCTGCCGGCCGATCCGGCGGGAGGCGCTGAGCAGCGGCACCGCGTAGGCCCGCATGCGGTCCTGATAGGTGGTCACCGCCTGCTCCAGGCAGGAGTTGCGGGTCAGGGCGGCGGATACCGCCTCGGTCAGCTCGCCCGCGTCGCGCAGTGCGGTGTTCGCGCCCATGGCAAGGACGGGGCTCATCGCGTGGATCGCGTCGCCCAGGAGGGTGAGGCCGGGGGCGGTCCACGCCCCGGCCGGAGCCGCGGTGGCGATACGCAGCGGGAAGAGTGAGGCGGTGTCCCAGTGCTCGAGCGCGCGGTGGAGGCCGGGGTGCCAGTCCGGCCCGATCAGGCCGGCGGCCACCCGGCGCAGGCCCGCCGGGCCGAGCCGGCGCGGCTCGGCGAACGGGGGCAGGCGCGGGTGGCCGGCCGGTGCGCCGACCATGCAGGCGAGGTAGTCGGCGACCGGTGACAGCCGCACCGGCGGCGCGGGCGCCGCCGGGCTCGCCCGGTCCGGCCGGTTCTGGAAGATCACCGGCCCGAGGCCCACATGGGCGTGCCCGGTCCGGTGGCAACGGTGGATATGGCCTCGCGCATCCACGCGGGCAGCGCGGTGTGCGGGGTCCACGGGATCCTGCCGTAGATCAGCCGCAGGCCCGTGTCCTGGACGCGGGCCCGCGGCAGCAGTTGGCGTCGTACGGCCGAGCCGACCCCGTCCGCTCCGATGAGGAGGTCGGCGGTGTCGCGGTGGCCGTCGGCGAAACGCACCGCGGTCCGGCCCCCGGGCTCTCGTCGGTAGGCGGTGAACTCCTTGTCGAAACGCACCGTGTCGGCCGGGCCGGTGAGCAGGATCTCCCGCAGGGTGGCCCGGTTGAACGGGTAGGCCTGGGTCTGCGGCGAGTGGCTCTGCGCCCTGCGGGCGTGCTCGGCGGCGGGGCGCAGCGCCTGGTCCACGACTCTGGGGGGCGGCAACGGGGTGCCGGCCGTGGCCAGGCACAGCCGGAACAGCTCCGCGGGCAGGCACTGCCGCAGGCCGCTCAGCCCCGGCGGGTCCAGCTGGATCCGGTATCCCTGGGGGCGGGCGTCCGCGGCGGGATCCCGCTCGTACACGGCGACGTCGGCGCCCAGTCGGCGCAGGCCGTGCGCGCAGGCCGGCCCGCTCAGCCCCGCCCCGATGATGACTGCACGAAAACTCAAACGGTCCACTGCCTTCGCTACGACAACGAAGGAGCACTGGATCCGCGAGGGATGTCACGCGCCGGGGCGCGTGCTGCCGGGAAACACCATTGCGGGGCAGGTTTTTCGTGCGTCCTGCTTACTTGAGCGGTTGAATATACCGGACCGGCCGGACCGGCCACGAGGCCGTGAACGGGCCGGCCCGCCCCACCCCGGGATGCCCCGGCGGGACCCCTGTCCGCGGCGGGGCCACCCCATCGATACGGGCCGGGCCGGGCCGGGTTGGGCCGGTCCCCGTAGGAGTAGGGGGGTGAGCCTCATGACGTCACGTCCTGCCCCCGCCCCGGCGTCCCTGTGGACCGCGCAGGTGGGGCTCGCGGACGACGGGGAGGGCGGGGCGGGCGGCCTGCGCTCGGTGCTGCGTGCCGCGCTCGGTGACGTGTGCGGGCCGTGTCCGGCGCTGGGGGACGGGGTGCCGGTGGTGCGGGCGGGGGCCCATGTCGTCGATCCGCCGTTCTACGGGGACGGCGACATCGGTCATGCCGCGGTGTGCGCCACCGTCAACGAGCTGGCGGCGGCCGGTGCGGTGCCGCTGGGTCTTTCGGTGTCGGCGGTCGTGGAGGCGGGGCTTGCGCTGGAGCGGGTGCGGCAGGTGGCCGGCTCCGTGCGGGCGGCGGCGCGGGCGGCCGGGGTGGTCGTCGTGGACGTCGACGCGCGGGTGGTGCGGGCGGGCGAGGCCGACCAGATCTATCTGCACACCGCGGGGATCGGCCTGGTCCGCTCCCCCGCGCCCGGGGCGGCGGCCCGGGCGGGCGACCGCCTGGTGGTCAGCGCCCGGCTCGGCGGGTTCGGCGCCCATGTCCTTTCGGTGCGGGACCGGTTGGGCCACGAGAGCGTGGTCTCGGGCGGGTGCGTGCCGCTGAGCGGGCTGCTCGGGCGGGTGCGGGAGGCGATGCCGGCGGGGGCGGTGCGCGCGGTGCGGTCGGTGGGCCGCGGCGGGCTCGCGGCCGTGCTGCGGTCGTACGCGCAGGAGACGGGCCTGGGGCTGCGGGTGCGGGAGGCGGCGCTGCCGGTGCAGTACGAGGCGCGGGTCGCCCTGGACATGCTGGGGGTCGATCCCCTGGACGCGGCGACCGCCGGCTGTGTGTGCGTGGTGGTGGCCGCCGACGCCGTCGACGCGCTGCTGGCCGTGTTGCGCGCCCATCCGTGCGGGCGTGAGGCCGCCGTGGTCGGTGAGGTGGCGGGGCCGGGGGCCGACCCGGTCCTCGTGGTGCCCGCCGACGGCCGGCCCGCGGCGCCGGCCGCCCGGCGGGAGGCGCCCGCCCGGCTGGCCTGAGCGGTGGGGCCGGGGGCGCGCGGCAGCCCGGCGGCCGGGCCGGGCCGGGCCGCGTGTTCCGGCCATCGCGCGCGGGCCGGCGGCCGCCGGTGGACGGCTGGGGTGCGGGCCGTTGACAGGGCGCGATGCCCGGCGGGGGGTGGGCCGCGGCCCGTCCGGGCGGGGCCCTGGGCCCGGCCCCGGGGGGCCGCTCGCGGGCCCGCGCCGGGAGCAGCGTCCACGGGTGTGCCAGGGGGTGCCGGCGCCGCCGTGCGGGCGCCGTGGGCGCGCCGCGGACGGAACGGTGCGGTGGGCCCGGCGCGGGCCGCGGGGCGGGGCGGGGGGCCGCGGTGAAGGCGCTGGTCATGCCGGACGCGGTGCGGTATCCGTTATTCCGCGGCCCGACCGGAACGGCACGCTATCCGGAATGCTTTCCGCCGGACCCGTACGGGAAATCCCGGCAACTGCCCGCTATCGGGGTCCGGGCACCACAAGCGGACGTCAATTGATCACCCCGCCGCGGCGAATATCCGAGAAGAACACGCTATTCCGGCGGGCGGATTACCGGCCCGTCCGGCAAGGCCCCCACCCCGCCACGCATTCGCGCCGGACCCCCGCAGCACGCACTTGAGAACCACTGGATTCTGGCTCGATTCGTTCTGGCGCGGGCCGCGGAAAGGGAAAAGGCGCAGGGCCGCACCCCGGGGCAGCGCCCGCGGGCCCGCGGGCGGGCGCCCGGGCGGGCGCCTCCCGCCGGGGGCGGGAGCCGGAGGGGGCGAATCCGCAAAGAGGCAGGCCACCGGGGATCCCGGTGGCCTGCCCATTCAACTTTCCGTCACATCGGCCCGGGTCATCCCCAGCCGTCGTCCTCGGGCCCGGAGCGGTGCGGCGTCTCCCGCGACGCCGCCACGGTGAGGGCGCCGCCGGACGCACGGCCGGCCCCCGCCGCCGGCGCCCCCAATACGCCGGTGGCAACGAGCGTCCCAACAACCTCTCTCCGCATGCCGGAAATCCTCATCACTATCCCCCAGTCGGTGTTGAGTTGTTCGCCGCCAGTCTGCCCACTCCGGCTAATCTCGGCTAAGAGTCGGCCAGTGGCGTAAAGTTGCATGGCAACTAATTCTCTTTCCGTCGGGGGCGGTTGCAGCGATGTCTGAAAGTTCCCCAACTGACCCATCTGACCCCTGTTTTCATGAATTGGATGAACAGGCCATCGCGGCCTACCGCGCCGCGGTCCGGGCGGGCAAGTACGCACCCCAGGCCATCGCCGCCACCCTCGGGCTGAGCCCGCAGGAGGCGGCGCGCATCGCCCGTACGCTGCTGGACCTGCGGCTGCTGCACCCCGTGCCCGGGGACCGGGACACCCTGGCACCGGCGAGCCCGGACTCCGCGGCCGCGGACCTGGTCGGCCCCGCCGAACAGCGGATCAGGGAGCTGCAGCAGTCGGTCTCCAGCACGCGCAACAGCCTGCTGTCGCTGCTGCCGGTGTACTTCGAAAGCCGTAGAAGCCGCAATCGCATGGAGGCCTTCGACGTCATCACCAACATCAGCGTCCTGGAAGTCATGATCGAGGACTACGGGGCGCGCTGCCAGGCGCAGGCGCTGACCGTCCAGCCCGGCGGCCCCCGCCCCCCGCACCTGCTGCAGGGCGCCCGCCGGCGCACCCTGGAGCGCCTGGCCCGCGGCATCCGCGTCGAGCACCTCTACCAGCACACCGTGCGCAACGACCCCGCCTCCACGGCCTACATACGCGAGGTGACCGCGGCCGGCGCGGAGGTGCGCACCACCGACCAGCTGATCGACCGGATGATCATCTACGACCGGGAGATCGTGTTCCTGCCCGAGCAGGGCGAGCTGGACCGCCGCCCGGGCGCCATCGTCGTCCGCGAGCCGACCCTGGTGGCCTTCCTGTGCAAGCTCTACGACCAGCAGTGGGCCCAGGGCACCGTCTTCGAGCCGGACGCGGAGGACAGCACCGCGATCACCGACGACGTGCAGCGCTCCATCATCAAGCTGATGGCGCAGGGCTACAAGGACGAGATGGTCGCCCGCCGCCTCGGCATGTCCGTGCGCACCTGCCGGCGCCACATCGCCGAGATCATGGAGGACCTGGACGCCACCAGCCGCTTCCAGGCCGGGGTGAACGTCGCCCTGTCGGGGGCGCTGGACGAGGCCGTCGGCCGGGCGCCCCGGGGCGAGGCGCAGCGGGCCGCGGCGGCTCCGGGGGACGGGGAGACTTGATGCCGTACAGCTTGCTGCCAGCTGATCTTCCTGGCTCCGTCCGGCGCCCGGGGGCGAGGCTGTCGCCAGGGCACGGGCACCGCACGGGCCGGCCGGCGCGGCGCCGCGGGGCGCGAAGGGGGTGAGCGCGTGGGCGGCGACGAGGGTCTGCCGGTGGGCGCACCGGCGCCGCAGGGCGGCGGCATGCTGCGCCTGGTGCACCGGCCGCGGTCGTGGGAGCCGGTGGGCCCGGCCGGTCTTTCCGGCGGCGAGGCGGAGTTCGTCCTGACCGGCGAACTGCCGCACCCCCACCCGGGGTCCGGCGAGGGGCCGCGCTTTTACGATCTGCAGGCGAGCGCCGAGATGGTCCGGGAGATCGGCGAGTTCCTCGGCCAGAGCCACTTCGGGGTGCCGGCCAACCGCACCGGCATCTTCTACCGCTTCACCGTCGCCGCCCCCGACATCTCCGCCTGGCGGGCGCAGGGGGCCCGTGCGGCGCTGCTGACCACGCTGTTGCGGGTGCGCCCGGACAAGGTCATCGACGGGGTGCCGCGCGCCCTGGAGTTCCGTACCGAGCTGCGGATCGACGACGTGCCCTGCGGCGCGGGCACCGCCAACGTGGTGTTCCTGCCGCCCGCGGTCCACCGCAACCACCGGGTGCTCAGCCGGGCCGCGGTGCGGGCCGCGCCGGCCGGGGCGGCGGGCCCGCGGCAGGCGGTGGACCCCGCCGAGGTGGGGCGCACCGCGCCGGGCCACGTGCTGGTGCACGGGCCGTCCGGGCCCGCCCACGGCCGGCTTTCGGTGGGGGTGGCCGTCCCGCCCGGCTGGCCCCTGCCGCCGGTCACCGAGCACGGTCATGTGCCCGCGGCCCTGCAGTTGGAGGCGCTGCGCCAGACGGCGCTGCTGACGGTGGGGCGGGTGCACCGGTTCGCCGCCGAGCGCTGCGCCCTGTCCTCGCTGGAGGTGCACTTCCGCGGCTATGTGGAGCCCGGGGCGGCGCTGCGGTGCGCGGCGGTGGCCGGGGGGTGCGGCCGGGACGACGGGGGCCGCCGGCAGGCGCCGGTCACCCTGACGCTGGCGCAGGCGGGGCGGGCCGTCCTGGAGGCGGTCGCCACGGTCACCGAGGACTTCTGAGAGCTGGTCCTTGCCCCCCCCGTCCGTCCGCGGGCCGGGCGGGCTAGCCGGTGCCTGGACCCCCCGGCGGCCGCCCGGGGGGCGGTCCCTGCGGGTCGTCCAGGCGCAGGTCCAGGTCCAGGGTCAGGTGCGCGGGCGGCGGGGGCGGCGCGCTCAGGTCGTGGGTGAACCACTGCTCGCCGCGGGCGGCCGCCGCGGCGCTGGGCGGGCGCCGCGCGCGAAAGCCCAGGCCCGGATAGAGGGCGCGGGCCCGGCCGTTGGCGGCCGTGGCCCGGTAACAGGCGTGCACGGCGGGCAGGCCGCGGCGGGCCGCGGCGGCCAGGAGCGCCGCGACGATGCCTTCCTCGATGCCGCGGGCCAGGACCCGGCGGCTGAGCAGGAACGTCTCGAGGTGGAGTCCGTCGGCCGCCCGGCGGATGACGAGCGCGCCCACCAGGCGGTCGTCGCCGGACCGGTCGCGGACGCGCACGGCGAGCGTCTGGTGGGCGGACCCGGCGGCCAGCTCCGTCAGCCGGCGCCGGCTCAGCCGCCGGCCGGTGAGGTTGAACTGGTCGGTGTGCAGGGAGAGCCGGGCCAGGCGGGCGTAGTCGCGCGCGGGGGCGGTGGCCAGGGTGACGTGCACGGCGAGGTCGTGCGGGGGCTCCTCGTAGGAACATCTGCGCCGTTCGCCCGCGCGGTGCTCGGCGGCACGGCGCTCGGCGGCACGGCGCTCGGCGGCACGGCGCGGGGAGGCGCGCCGCGCGCTCTCACCCGGGCGGCGGGCGGGCTGCTCCCACTCGCTCTTCGCCGGTGACGGTGGCAGTGGCAGTGGCGGTGGCGAAGCGGTGAACCAGCTGTCCTGCAGCAGTCGTTCGGCGTGCAGCGCCGGGTCGCCGCCCAGCGGCAGGACGGTGACGCCGGGCAGGGCGCGCCCCCTCTCGCCGGGGCCGGCCAGGACCAGGTCGCCGACGCCGAGGCCCAGCCGCTCGGCGATCCCCCGCACCCCGGCGGAGCCGTCCTCGCGCGGCGCCGGGTGCGGGCGGGCGGGCAGCCCGTCGCCCGCCGGCGCAGGACCGTCCTGGCCGCTGCCGGTGGTGGTGGCCAGGAGGACGCCCTGGGCGGCCAGTTGGCGCAGCACCGCCTGCAGCTCGGCCCGGGAGGCGGCCTTGCGCGGTCCGTGGCCCGCGCCGCCGCCGGGCCCCCCGCTCCCCGGGGGATCGTCGAGGTCCAGGACCAGGCACTTCTTGGTCAGGCCGCGGCGCGCGCGCAGCAGGTGGCCGGCCTCGCGGGCATAGGCGGCCAGCAGCGCGTCGGTGAAGGGCGCGGCGCGGGCGTCCCGGGCCGCGCCCGTCTCGGCGATGAGCGGGTCCAGGTCCACGGCGGTGACCTGGGGGCAGGCGGCGGCAAGGCGCAGCAGTCCGGCGTTGAAGTCGCGCCAGATCGCCGACAGTTGGGTGCGCCGGGTCTCGTCGAGGAGCTGGTGGGTGTGGCGGCGCAGCAGGGGCAGGGTGTTCAGGACCAGGGTGCCGGGCTCGCGCTCCGCGTGGGCGGCGGCCAGCGCCTGCAGCCGGGCGGCCAGCCGGGTGCAGGCCAGCTCGGCGTCGGTGACGTCCCAGGGTGCAGCCAGCTCGTCGAAGACGGCGCCCGCGTCCAGCAGACACAGCGTCAGATCGGGGCGGGCGTGGGCCAGTTGGCTGCCGGGGTCGCTCAGGTCGCGCCAGTGGGCGCCGCGCTCGCCGGTGACCAGGCGCAGCAGGATGCCGTGCCGGGCGAGTTCGGCGGTGAGCGGGGGGGTGAGCCGGGCCGTGGCGGCGGGTCCGGTGAGCGCGATCGTGGCCAGGGGGGCGGCCGGGTGCCGGGCGAGGACCTCGGCCGGGTCCACGGCCGCCAGGATCCCTCCGCAGGCCAGCAGTTCTTCCAGGCCCCCGGCACGGTCGCGGCCCGCGGCGTCGTCGGCCTCGGCGAGCAACGACGCCACCGCGGGCCAGTCGGCGGCCAGCCGCCCTTCCTGGTGCAGGGCGCGCAGCCGTTGCGCGGGCGAGGGCCGCGGCGGTGTGTTCATGGACCGGTGTCTCCTTCGGTGATCTCCCCGCACCCCGGCCACGGGGGCGCCGTCGGTACGGGGGCCGTGGCGGGCGGGGCGAGGGGGGCGGGCGGCGCCACGGGCGGGGCGAGGGCGACGTACGACACGAGAGAGGCGAGCCGCACCACAGGCAGGACGAGGGCGACGTACGACACGAGAGAGGCGAGCCGCACCACAGGCAGGACGAGGGCGACGTACGACACGAGAGAGGCGAGCCGCACCACAGGCGGGGCGAGGGCGACGTACGACACGAGAGAGGCGAGCCGCACCACAGGCGGGGCGAGGGCGACGTACGACACGAGAGAGGCGAGCCGCACCACGGGCGGGGCCGGGTGTCGGCCGCCGTGCCCGGGTGCGGCGGCCGGTGTTCGCCGAAGGCGTTTCTCCGGCGCGGGTGCGGGGTGCCGAGGGGGGTGCGGTGCTCGTGGCGTGCCGTCTGACCGCGGTGGCCGCGGTACGGCGCCGGGCGCACCTGGACCCGGGCCGAGATGCGCGCCGCACGGGCCGGGTAGCGGGCCGGGGCGCCGTGTTCGCGGCGCGGCGCCGGGCCCGCCAGGACGCAGACCGAGATGCGCGCCGCACGGGCCGGGTAGCGGGCCGGGGCGTGGTGCGCGCGGTGCGGCGCCGCACCGCGGTGCTCGCGGCGCGAAGCCGGGCCCACCGGGCTGCGGGCCGGGGCGTGGTGCGCGCGGCGCGGCGCCCGGCGCCGGGGTCCGCCCCGTGCCGTGCCGCGCCCGCGAGCGGAGGGCCGGCGCGGCGGCTTGGCTGGTCAGCATCGGCTCCCTCGGGGCGCGGTGGGACGACGGCGCCGGCAGGAGGCATACGGTGCCGACGCTCGCACCCTGCCCAGTACGGCTAAAGCGCGGCTTGTGGTGGTTCTGTGTGTGCGCTGTGCCGCCCCGGCCCGCGCGGGGGCCGTCCGGGGCAGGGGGCCGGGCCGGGGCGGGCAGGGGCGGCGGCGTCCGATGTCAGGGGGTGCGGTCCGCCTAGCGTGGGTCCTCGCCGTACGCCCGGGGGCCGGGGGCGCGTGCCGCCGGGCCGGGCGTCCTGCGCGGAGCCGAGGGGCGGGGGCCGGATGCGATTTCGGGTGCTGGGACCACTGGAGGTGCGCGCCGCGGCCGACGGGCCGCAGGTGACGCCGCGCGCGGCCAAGCTCCGCAGCGTGCTGGCGACCCTGCTCGTACGGTCCAACGAGGTGGTCTCGGTGGACACGCTCGTCGATGAGCTGTGGGGCGAGGACCCGCCGCGCACCGCGATGACCACCCTGCAGGTCTACATCTCGCAGCTGCGCAAGCTGCTGCTGCGCGTGGCGCCGGAGTTCGGCCGGCAGGCGCTGCTGACCCGCGCCCCGGGCTATCTGCTGCAGGTGGCGCCCGACCAGCTGGACCTGGTCGTCTTTGAGGAGCTGCACGAGCGCGGGCGCGAGGCGCTGGACCGGGGCGAGCACGCGGCCGCCGCCGAGCTGCAGCGCCGGGCGCTGGCGCTGTGGCGCGGCCCGCTGCTGCCCGACACCGCCCACGGCCAGCTGCTGGCCACCGTGGCCGTGCGCCTGGGCGAGGTGCGCATCGCCGCGCTGGAACAGCGGATGCGGGCGGAGCTGCAGCTGGGCCACCACAAGGAACTGGTGGGGGAACTGCAGGCGCTGGCCGCGGAGTTGCCGCTGCACGAGGAGTTCCACGCGCACCTCATGGTGGCCCTGTACCGGGCCGGGCGGCAGGCGGAGGCACTGCGCGCGTTCAGCTCCCTGCGCCGCACCCTGGTCCAGGAGCTGGCCATCGAGCCCGGGCTGCGGCTGCAGCGCCTGCAGCACCGCATCCTGACCGGCGACCGGAGCCTGCTGCGCCCGGGCGCCCCGGGCCGCTCCGGCACCGCGGCGGGCCCGGACCGGGCCACGGCCGGCGCGGCCGGCCGTTCGCCGGCCGCGGCGGCCGCGGGCGTCGAGCACCTGCCCGCCGCCGATGCCCGCTTCACCGGCCGGGCGGCGGAGCTGGCGCGGATCGCCGCGTGGCTGGGCCGGACCGGCGGCGGCTGCCTGCAGATCACCGGGCCCGCCGGTGCGGGCAAGACCGCGCTGGCCGTCGCCGCCGCCCACCGGGCCGCCGCGGCCTTCCCCGACGGGCGGGTGCTGGTGGGGCTGCGCGGCGGCGACGGGCGGCCGCTGGATCCCACCCAGGTCCTCATCCAGCTCCTGAGCGCCCTGGGCGCGCCCGGCCCCGCGCCCCGCTCGGCCGGGGAAGTGCGCGCGCACCTGCGGGAGCTGACGCAGGGCCGGCGGATGCTGCTGGTCCTGGACGACGCCGCCGACGCCGCCCAGCTGCGGGCGCTGCTGCCGCTCCTTGGCCCGTGCGCGGTCCTGGTCACCGGCCGGCCCGCCCTGGAGGGCCTGGAGGGCCCCGCCCTGGCGCTGGACGCGCTCGCCCCGCAGGACGCCCGCCGGCTGCTGGCCGCCGCCCGCCCTCCCGGCGACGGCCAGGACCCCGGGCGGCCCGCGCGGGCCGGTGACGGGCCCGATGACGGGCCCGACGAGGGGGCCGACGAGGGGGCCGACGAGGGGGCCGGGGCCGGGGCGGACGAACTGGCCGAGCTGTGCGGCCGCTTCCCCGGCCCGCTGCGCGCCCTGGCCGCCCACCTCGCCGCACACCCCCACCGCTCCCCCGCCCAGCTGGCCGCCCTGCTGCGCCCGGAGGCCACCCGCCTGCGGGAACTGCGGGCGCTGGACGAGGCCTGCCACCGGCAGCTGAGCGGGCTCTACGACGCGGCGCCCGAGGCCGACCTGCGCGCGGCCCGCCTGCTGAGCCTGCTGCCCGCCGGGCCCGTCACCGGCGAGGAGGCCGCCACCGCCCTGGGCGTCCGGCCCGAGGCCGCCGCGCACACCCTGAACTCCCTGGTGGCCGCAGGCCTGTTGGGGCCCTGCCCGGACGGGGCCGGCCACCGCTTCCCCGTCCTGGTCCGGCTGCTCGCCGCCGAGCGGCGCACCGCCGAGGGGCCGACCGCGGCCGTGCGCGCGGCGCTGGCCCGCCTGTGCGCCGCCGCCGGCCGGTCCCTGGCCGCGCAGCACACCGGCCGCGGCGCGCACCTGCCCCCGCTGGACTGGTTCGCCCGCCGCCAGGACGCGCTGGTCACCCTGGCCGGCCAGGCCCACGCGGCAGGCCTGTGGGCCCAGACCCTGCAGCTGGCCGACGCCATGACCCCCTTTCTGGAGATCTCGGCCGCCTGGGAGGCCTGGCAGCACACCCACACCCTGGCCCTGGACGCCGCCGGACGCCTCGGCGAGCGCACGGCGACGGTACGGATGCTGCGCTCGCTCGGCGATCTGGCCTGGCAGCGCCACCGCCCGGCGGCCGCCCACGACTTCTACCGGCGCGCCCTGCGGGCCGCGGAGAGCGGCGCGGGCGCCCCCGAACGCGGGCGCGTCCTGGCGGGCCTGGCCGACCTGCACCTGGAGGCGGGCGCCCCGGGCGCCGCCGCCCGCCTGGTCCTGCCCACCCTGCGAGAAGCCCCCGAGGACGTCCGCGGCTGCTACGAGGCCCGCCGCATCCTGGCCCTGCACGCGCTGCGGACCACCGGCAGCGCCGCGGCCCGCCCCCACTTCCAGCAGTGCCTGACGCTCGCGGGCGTCCTGGGCAACCGCCACCTGGAGGCCTACGCCCGGCGCTGGCTGGACCGGCTGCGCGAGGACGGCACCGGCCACCCCGCCTGGGCCGAGATCCGCCCGGGCATCTGGTGCGGGCGCACCGCACCCCGCACCGCTCCGGCGGCCGCCGGAGCGTGAACGGGCGGGCGGTCACGGCGTGTCGTCGTACTCCAGGTCCAGGGGCAGTTCGCTGCGCCGGCTGATGCCCAGCTTGCGGTAGATCTTGGTCAGGTGCTGCTCGACGGTGCTGGTGGTGACGTACAGCCGCGCCGCGATCTCCCGGTTGGTGTGGCCGAACGCGGCGAGCCCGGCCACCCGCTGCTCGGGTCCGGTGAGCTGCCCGGCCCGGAGCGCGCCCGTACCGGCGGGGTGCTTGGCGGGCAGGCCGGTGCGGCCCGGCAGGACGCGCTCGCACAGCGCCTGCGCCCCGCAGTCGGCGGCCAGTTGCCAGGCCCGGTGCGCCAGCATCCCCGCCCGGCTGCCCTCCCCGGTCAGCTGCAGGGCGCCGGCCAGGTCGGCCAGGGCGCGGGCGTGCTCGAGGCGGTCGCCGCAGCGCCGCAGCTCCTCCAGGGCGCGGGCCAGCAGCCGGGGCCGCTCGGCGGCGGGTGCCAGGGCGGCGCGCAGCCGCAGGCCGGTGCCGTGCGGCCGGGCGTCGCGCCCGGTGGGCCGGGCCGCCTGGTCGGCGATCAGGCGTGCGGCGCGGGCGTGCTCGCCCAGGTGCAGCAGGGCGGCGGCGGCGTCGGTGCGCCAGGGGAGGTGGCGCGGGTGGTCCAGGGCCCAGCGCCCGGCCAGCCGGCCGGCGTCCAGGAACTCCGCGAGGGCGGCGGCGGGCTGCTGGGTGGCCAGGTAGTAGTGGCCGCGGGCGCGCAGCACCTCCAGCGCGTGGACGCTGTCGAACAGGGCGTCGGGCACGGGCAGTTCGAGGCGGCGGGCCGCCTCGTCGTAGTGGCCCGCGGCCGTGCAGGCGGTGATCTCGACGGCCACCAGGGCGGGCAGCAGGAGCCCGCCGCGGTCCTCCACGGCGGCGGTGGCCGCGGCGGCCGCCTGGCGGGCGCCGCGCAGGTCGCCCAGGCGCAGCAGGGCCTGGGCGTGCAGCAGGCCCAGGGCGGCGAACCAGCCGGGCGTGCGGTGGCGGTCCGCCTCGGCCTGCAGTTTCTGGCACCACACGACGGCCCGCTCGCCGTGGCCTGCGTGGACGAGGGTGCGGATCTCGCGCAGGACGAGGTCGAAGGTGGCGTGGGTGAGCGGGGTGTCCTTCAGGACGCGTTCGACGGCCGTCTCGTCCTGGCCCGCGGGGGCGGCCGGCCACAGGGCGGCGGTGGCCGCGCGCAGTTCGGCGCGCACCCCCCCGGGCGGGCCCGGGACGGCGGAGGCGGCGGGGGCGGCGGAGGCGGGGGCGGCGGCGGGGGGTGGGGTGAGCAGGCCGCGCAGCGGGTCCTCGCCCCGCTCGCCCGCCGCGCGCCGGCGCGCGGCGTGTTCCAGGGCCGCCCCGGCCTGCTCGATGCGGCCCTGGGTGAGCAGGATCCGGCCCAGCAGGGCGGCCGGTGCGCAGCCCAACTCGCCGCGGGCCAGCGCCCGCAGGGGTTCGGTGAGCAGCTCCTCGGCCTGGGCGGGGTCGGTGCGGCGCACGAGGGCGGCGAGCTGCAGCGTGAGGGGCCAGAGCCGGGGGCCGGGCGGGCTCAGGCGCACCGCCAGGCGCAGGCAGTCGACGGCCAGGGCGCCGTCGTCCTCAAGCAGCGCCTGGCGGGCGGCCTCCGCCAGGACCGGCGGCGCCCAGTGGCCTGCCCCGGGCGGCTCCGGGGCGGGCGCGGGCGCCGGGGGGTGGCCGGGGGGGTGGGCCAGCAGCAGGCGGCGGGCGGTGGCCGCCGCCCCGGCCCCGCCCGCGTGCAGCGCCCGCGCGGCCCGCACGTACAGGGCGGCCAGGTCGCCGGGGGCCGCCGCGGCCAGGACCGAGGCCGCGACGGCCGGATGCCGCAGCCGCCAGCCCGCCACCAGCCCCACGGCGTCCAGGACGTCGCGGGCGTGCGCGGCCGTGCGCGCGGTGATGCCGGCCACCGCGGCGACGCGTTCGGCGCTCGCGTCCTGCCCAAGCACCGCGAGGGCCTCGGCGAGTTGGCGGGCCGGTGCGCCGCTGCGCCGCAGGCAGGCGGTGACCGCCTGCAGGAACGGCCCGTCCGGGGCCGGCCGCGGCCCCGGTCCGGTCCCCGGCGGCGGCTGCTCCTCGCGCAGGGCCCTGCACAGCAGCGGATTGCCGCCGGTGAGGTCGTACAGGCGGGCGGGGGGCAGGTCGCGGGCCGTGCCGTCGTCCGGCCGGGCGGCCCGGGCGGCGGCGCCGGGGCTCAGGCGGCCCACCCGGATCCGGCGGAAGGCCTCGTGGCGCAGGAAGGGGGCGCCGGGTGCGGGCGCGTGCGGCGGGCGCACGCCGAGGACCTGGCCCAGGGCGAGCAGCACCGGCACGTCTGCAAGGCTCCGGCTCAGGTGCGCCAGGTGGCCCAGGGAGTGGGGGTCGCAGTCCTGCAGGTCGTCCACGCACACCACGACGGGCGCCCGCGCGGCCAGGGCGCCCAGCGCCGCGGCCCATTCCTGCGGGGAGCAGGCGGAGGTCACCGGGTGCGGCAGGGCGCCGGCCGGCAGGGCGTGCAGGAGACGGCGCAGGACGCCGCCGGCCGGGGCGTCCAAGGGCGGGGCGTCCAAGGGCGGGGCGTCCAAGGGCGGTGGGGCGGCCGGGCCCGCCTCGCAGTGCAGGACGTACGCGCCGTGGCCGGCGGCGTGCCGGGCCAGGCGGCGCAGCAGCCGGGTGGTGCCGCAGCCGGCCGCGCCCTCGACGAGCACGACCGCCGTATCCCCGGCGGTGCAGCGCTGCCACGCCCCCCGCAGCCGGTCCCACTCCGCCTCACGTTCGAGAAACAGCATCCCGCCTCCCCCACCTGTGGTGTCAGTTTCGGGGGGCCGGGGCGTTCCTGGGCGCCCGGGCGGCGGTCACAAGCTGCGCGGCAGCAACTTCCCGGCCAGCCGCGCACAGGACGTACGGGGCGAGCGGGGCGGGCGGGGCGGGTCAGTCGGGGGCCATGGGCAGGACGGCGGTGGCGCTGAGGCCGCCGGAGGCCGCCGGGGCCAGGCTGAGCCGGCCGCCGGAGGCGGTGAGCAGGGACGCGGCGATGGACAGGCCCAGGCCGGTGCCCATCCGGCCGGCCGCGGTGGCGCCGCGCCAGAAGGGGCTGCGGGCGCGGGCGATCTCCTCGCCCGTCATGCCCGGCCCCTCGTCGGTGACCGCGACGTGCACGCGGCGCTCGGTGACGTGCACGGTGCAGGTGACGGTGGTGCCGGGCGGGCCGGCCTGCAGCGCGTTGTCGAGCAGGACGTCCAGGGTGTGTTCCAGGGCGCCGTGCACCTGCAGGGCGGTGGCGGCGGTGCCGCCCAGGTCCAGGCCCACGCCCCGGGCGTCGGCGAGCACGCTCCACGCCTCCAGGCGGGCGGCGGCCACGTCCAGGGCCTCGACCGGCTCGGGGGCGGGGTCGGGGTGGCGGGCCGCGCCCCAGGCCAGGATCTGGCTCAGCAGGGCGGCCAGGCGCTCCACCTCCCCCAGTACGGCGGGCAGTTCGGCGATGTCGGGCCGCTGGTCCTGCAGCATCTGCAGGCGCAGCCGGATCGAGGCCAGCGGGCCGCGGACCTGGTGGGCGGCGGCCGAGGCGAGGTCGTAGGCGACGGCGGTCACCGGCGGTGCCCCGCACCGCGTGCCGCCGCCCGGGCCGCGGCGGGCGGGATGGGCGGGGCGGGCCAGGGGCCGGGCAGGCGCCCGTGCGGGCCGGGCCGGGCGGGCTGTGGGGCGCAGGCCCCGCGCACTGCGTCGTCGTCGACGGCCCCTACGTTCATCGCGCTCACGCCCCTCAGGAGGAATCCGTACGTGGCACCGACAGGCCTGCGCGGTCCGCGCCCGGGCGTGCTGAGCGCCGCCGTCCCGCCGGCCGCAGGAGCGGGCCGCGGTGCTGCCGGGTGTCTGCGTGGCACCGGGCGGCCTGCCGCGGCCGCTGGTCAAGGC
Organism: Streptomyces sp. NPDC046465; assembly: GCF_040646035.1. Classification (NCBI taxonomy): domain Bacteria; kingdom Bacillati; phylum Actinomycetota; class Actinomycetes; order Kitasatosporales; family Streptomycetaceae; genus Streptomyces; species Streptomyces sp. NPDC046465. The sequence goes on along the minus strand of NZ_JBEYZK010000039.1, from coordinate 17,458 downwards.
TCCGGCCGGGGGAACCGGGGTGGTGGTGCCCGGGTCGGGTGCTGCTGTCAGCATCGGCGGTTCTCTGCCAGCGCAGGTGCACGGCTGTGTCAGGTGCGGTGCACCGGTGCGGCAACTCTGCGCAGCGCCGCAGGGGCCCGGCGCCCCGGGGAAGGGCCCGGACCCGGGCCCGTAATTGAACGTTCTCTGCGGGCGCTTGAGGATTCTCTGTACGTGCGATGACCGGGAGCTGGCACGGTGTTTCCTACGGTGGCCGACGTCCCGTAACCGTCTTTGAGGTCCGTTTCGCTTGGGAGGCGATCCATGGTCCAGGCGTCGGCCGATGTGCTCAGTGCCCGCCCGTTACCGGGCCGGGAGGCGCTCCTGCCCGCTCTCGTCCCCGAGACGGGCGCCGCCGGAGCGCCCGCCCCCCGCTGGCGCGTCCTGATCGTGGACGCGTGTGCCGAGGACGCCCAGCCGCTGGCCGATGCCCTGCGTCGGCACGGGCACCACGTCGAGCAGGCGCGCGACGGCGGGGCCGCGCTCGAGGCCTGCGGCGCGCTGGACGTCGATGTGGCGCTGCTCGATCTCGACCTGCCCGACGTCGACGGCCTGCAGGTGTGCCGGCGGCTGCGGGCCTCGGGGCGCACCGCGGTCCTCGCGCTGACCGCCCGCGGCGGCGAACTGGACGTGGTCCTTGGCCTGCAGGCCGGCGCCGACGACTACCTGGTCAAGCCCTGCGGGCTGCGCGAGCTGCTGGCCCGGATGGAGGCGGTGATGCGCCGCATGCGGCCCCGCCCGCTCTCCCCCGTCCTGTCGATCGGGGCGCTGCGCATCGACGCGGCGCTGCGGGAGGTGCGCCTGGGCGGGCGCAGCATCGCCGTGACCCGCAAGGAGTTCGACCTGCTGCACCTGCTGGCCACCCAGCCCGAGACGGTCGTCACGCGCGATGAGCTGATGCGGGAGGTGTGGGCGGGCTCCTGGTCCCGGCGCACCGTCGACACCCATGTGAGCAGCCTGCGCGCCAAGCTCGGCTCGCGCGACTGGATCGTCACGGTGCACGGGGTGGGCTTCCGTATCGGCCAGGGCTGAATCGGCCGGGGCTGCATCGGCCAGGGCTGCATCGGCCAGGGCTGCATCGGCCGGGGCTGCATCGGTCAGGGCTGAGGGCCGGTCTCCGCACCCTGGGCTCACCGCTTCTTGCGGGAGTTCATGTACCAGGCGGCGGCGACGGCGAGGACGACGAGCACGATGAGGATCTTCATGGTCTTCAGCTCCCCTCGATCGCCCGGGACATGCCTGCCGCGCCCCCCCGAGACCCGCATGGGGTGTTTTGTCCCCGGCGGCCAGGGCACCCGGGGCTCCGCGTGGGCGGGGCGCCCGGGCACCGGGCTTCCGGTGGTGGGGCGCGCCGCTCGCGCGGAGGGTAGGGACAGGCACCAGAAAGGCGGCGGCAGATGCAGGACACTCCCGGGAAGCAGGGCCCGCAGGACCCCACCACCAAAGGGCCGCGGCCGCCGTTTCCCCAGCAGGAGCAGGAGCCGCCGGGCTGGAGCGGCCCCCTGGACCCGCCGCCCGACCACGGCGAGGACTCCTACCGCGGCTCCGGGCTGCTGCGCGAGCGGGTCGCGGTGCTCACCGGCGGTGATTCCGGCATCGGGCGGGCGGTGGCCATCGCGCTGGCCCGGGAGGGCGCGGACGTCCTGTTCACCCATCTGCCCGCCGAGGCCGGGGAGGCGCGGGAGACCGCCCGCTGGGTGGCGGAGGCCGGGCGCCGGGCGATCCCGGTGCCCTGCGACATCCGGGAGGAGGAGCAGTGCCGCGCGCTCGTGGAGCGGGCGGTGGCCGAGTTCGGGCGGATCGACCTGCTGGTCAACAACGCCGCCTACCAGATGTCCCAGCCCAAGGGCATCCAGGACATCTCCACCGAGCAGTTCGACCGGGTGATGCGCACCAACCTGTACGGCATGTTCTGGCTGTGCAAGATGGCGGTGCCGCACATGCCGCGCGGCGGTTCGATCATCAACACCACGTCGGTGCAGGCCTACAAGCCCAGTCCGCACCTGCTGGACTACGCCATGACCAAGGGCGCCATCGTGACCTTCACCCAGGGGCTGGCGCAGATGCTGGTGGAGAGCGGGATCCGCGTCAACGCGGTCGCGCCGGGCCCGGTGTGGACGCCGCTGATCCCCGCGACGCTGCCGGACACCGCGGAGTTCGGCGCGCAGTCGCCGATGGGCCGGCCCGCGCAGCCCGCGGAGATGGCGCCGTCCTATGTCTTCCTCGCCTCGGAGCACGCCAGTTTCATCACGGCCGGGATCGTGAACGCCACGGGCGGCACCCCGCTGCCCTGAGCGCGCGGCGGGCCGGGCGGCTGCTCACCGGCCGGGCGGCTGCTCACCGGCCGGGCGGCTGCCACTCGATCATGAGGATGGTGGCGTCGTCCCGCAGCCGGTCGGTCTGCGCGTCCAGGATCGAGTGGATGAGCCGGCGCAGGGTCTCCGCCGCCACCTCCCCGGCGCTGGAGGCGCGGGTGACGAAGTCGGCGAACCGCTCCAGGCCGAACTCCGTGCCGTCCGGGAGCCGTGCCTCGGTCATGCCGTCGGTGTAGAGCAGGACGCGGTCGCCGGGTTCCAGGACCGTCTCGTGCACCTGGCGCTCCCCGCTGCGGAAGTCGGCGGAGAAGCCCATGGGCGGGTCGGGTTCGCCTTCCAGCGCGCCCTCGACGAGCCGGTTGCCGCGGATCAGCAGCGGCGGCGGGTGGCCGCAGTTGCTCCAGCGCAGCGCCCCGCTGGTGAGATCGAGGCGGGTGAGCACGCCCGTGCAGAACTGGTCGGGCAGCCACTCCCCCAGCGCCGTGTCCACCTCGTCCATGAGTTCGGGCAGGTCCGCGCCGGTGCGCCGGCCGTTGCGGCAGGCGGCCAGGGCGACCGCCGTGGTGAGGCCGGAGAGCAGGTTGTGGCCCATCGCGTCGACGATGGTGGCGTGCAGGTCCGTCCGGGTGAGGCAGTGGTCGAAGGCGTCGCCGCCGATCTCGTAGGCGGGCTCGAGCACGGCGGTGGAGACCACATGGGCGTTGCCGATGGTGCGCGGCGGCAGGAAGGCCCGCAGCATCTCCGCCGGCAGGCGCATGGGTTCGGCCCGGGTGCGCTGGACGAGGTTGTCCTTGTACGCGCGCTTGGAAGTGATCATCATCGCGAGCAGGGCGGCCAGCGCTCTGCCGCGGCGCAGCAGGGTGGCGTCCAGGAAGGGGGCGTGGACGGCGACCACGCCCAGGCGTTCGGCGCCGTCCAGCAGGGGCAGCCAGGCGGTCATGCCTCCGATGGGGGATTCCTCCACGCGCAGGGAGAGGGTGCGGTAGGCCCAGCCGGCCAGCGAGCCGTCCATGGCCGGCCCCGTGCCCTCCTCATCGCTGAGCGGGACGAGCCGGAGCTGCTGGAGGTCGGCGAGGTAGACGACCGCCTGGGGCACGCCCAGGGCCGTCGCGCACCGGGCGACGGCGGTGGCCAGGTCCAGCACGGCGCTGTCGGGGTCCGCGAGGAACTCCTCGAGTCCGCTGGGCGGCTGCGCTGACGGCACCTCTTCATCCCTTCCGCGGCGGGGCGGGGCGACACGTGCAGTCTCACACCGCCCCGCCGGGTCCGCGCGGGCGCCGGGGGCCCTCCGCCCGGGGGGGGGCGTGCCCGTGTCGCCGATCGGGCGCGGGTGGTCCACGGTGATCAGTACGAGTTGTCCTGCCCTGCGCGGGTACCTGCACCCCAGCCCCGGACACCCGCCGGCACGGGCCGGCAATCTTCCGGGGCCCGGCGGTCGAGAGGAGACATCGATGAGTGAGCAGGTACCGGCGTCCCCCGGCGCGGACGGCAGCACGCCGGTCCCCCGGGACCCGCCCGACCAGCAGGCCGACGGCGGGGCGGACCCCTGGGAGCCGCAGGAGAACACCGGGGGCGACGGCGCCGGGAGCGACGACGTGCCCGACACCGACGAGGCCGGCACCGGCCGGCGCGGCACCGCCGGCGCCGCGCCGGAGGCGGACAGCCCCTCTCCGGCGCCGGCTCCGGAGGAGCCCTCGGGGTGAGGCCGGCGAGCCCGGCCGGCCGGGCCGGTCTTCGGCCCGGCGTGACGACGCGATGGAAAGGAACGACGGTGAGCGGTGCGGGAGAACCCTCGGCGCAGGTCACGGTGGAACTGAGCGGTGCGGCGGACGACGCGGGCGGCGTCTTTACCGTGCTGGGGGCGGCGTTCGCCTCCGACCGGGACGCCGGTGCGGCGCCGCGGCCCGGCCCGGCCGACGGGCCGACCGTCTGGAGCGGCGTCTTCGACACCGCCCGTCCGGCGGGCGGCGGGCCGGGCGCGGCGCCGTCGCTGAGCGGCCCGGTGACCGCCACCGTGCAGGGCGGCTATGTGGCGGTCGACCGGCTGGTCACGGTGCTCTCGGCGGCCTTCACCGTCGCCGAGGAGGGCTCCGCCTCGGGCGACCAGGAAAAGGATGTGACGCTGCGCCTGGAGAGCCGCTGACGTCAAGGGTGCGGGCCCGGCCGGTGCGCCGGGCCCGCGCCCGCGCCCGCGCCCGCGGCGGGGGCGGGGGCGGGGGCGGTTTTCAGGACCGGTGGTCGCCCGGGATGCGCTCCAGCAGGCCGCGCAGGTCGTCGGCGTGCTCCTCCTCCTGGGCCAGGAGTTCCTCGAAGACCCGGCGGGTGGTGGGGTCGCCCTCCCCCAGCCACTGGGCGATCTCGGTGTAGACGGCCACGGCGACGCGTTCGGCGACCAGGTCCTCCTTGATCATCTCGATCAGGTCGGTGCTGGCGTCGTACTCCGCGTGGGAGCGGGAGGTGAGCGTGTCGGGGTTGAAGTCGGGCTCGCCGCCCAGCTGCACGATCCGCTGCGCCAGCTTGTCGGCGTGCTCCTGCTCCTCCTGGGCGTGCTCCAGGAACTCCGCGGCCACCGGCTCGGAGTAGAGGCCGGAGGCGGTGTAGTAGTGCCGCTTGTAGCGCAGCGTGCAGACGATCTCCGTGGCGAGGGCCTCGTTGAGCACGCCCAGGACGCGCTCCAGGTCCGCCCCGTAGGCGTCGGTGACCGGGCCCTTCTCGATCTGCTGGCGGGCCCGCTCGCGGATGGTCTTGATGTCGGTCAGGAACTCGGCCATGACAACTGCTCTCTGCTCGGTGCACGGGACAGCGGGCGGACCGTCCGGCGCCCGCCGACCTTGAACGTACCCATTTCGCCACATTCATCCCATGGGGGTGTTCCGGCGCGCGGCGCGGGCGGGCGGGCCCTGCGGCGGGGCGGGACGTCCGGCACGGGCCCTGGCCGCCCGTCAGTGGCCCATCAGTGGCCCGTCAGTGGCCCATCGCCGCGCCGCCGTCCACCGGCAGGACGGCGCCGGTGATGTACCCGGCCTGGGGCGAGGCGAGGAAGGCGATGGCGGCGGCGGTCTCCTCGGGGGCGGCCAGGCGGCCCAGCGGGATCTGGGCCAGCATGCCCGCGCGCTGCTCGTCGCTGAGGGTCTTGAGCATGTCGGTGTCGGTGAGGCCGGGCATGACGACGTTGAAGGTGATGCCGCGGGAGCCGAGTTCGCGGGCCATGGAGCGGGCGAAGCCGACCCCCCGGCTCCCGCCCGGCGCCGGGCACGTGATGCCGCGGCCGGGGGCGGTCAGGGGGGTGCGGTCAGGGGGTGCGCAGGAAGGCCTGCACGCCGCGGGAGACGCCGTCGTCGCCCAGCAGGTCGTTGTGGGCCAGGCAGCCGGCCGCGTGGTTGGCCGCCCCCGTCAGTGCCACGCTGGTGTCGGGGTTGATGACCTCGTCGCAGTTCGACCACCACGTCGCGTAGGCCACCGGGCCCGGGGTCTCGTCGCCCGCGGCGAGCCGGTCGGCGACGTAGGAGCCCGGGGTCATGTCCCGGCAGGCCTGCGACCACGCGGCGCAGGCCCAGGCGGTCGTGGTGCCGTGGTTGGGCCCGGCCAGGGAGGCCCAGTGGGCGACGGCGGGCGCGCCGCCGCCGTACTTCACGTACCAGCGGGTGACGAGGCTGCCGAAGGAGTGCGCCACCAAATCGACGCGGTCGGCGCCGGTGCGGGCGCGCACCTGCTCGACGTAGGCGGCCAGTTGGCCCGCGAGGACCTCGTTGACGGAGCGGCTGGTGTCGTAGCCCCAGGAGAAGAGCTCGCTCTCGTCGTATCCGGCGGCGGTGAGGTCCTGGCGCAGGGAGCCCCAGACGCCGGGGTCGGCGTTGTAGCCGTGCACGAGGATGACCGGCCGGTGCGCGGCGGCGGCCGGGTCCGGTGCGGCCGCGGCGGGCGCCGCGAGCGCCAGGACGGCGAGCGCGCACAGGCAGGCCGCCGGGCGGGCCGCGCGGCGGGCCGTCCTGCGGGCCCTGGTGAGCATCGGCATGGGGCCTCCTCGGGGCGGACACGGCGGTGCGCCGTCACCCGCGGGTGGCCGGGCGCAGGGGTGATTGTGGGGGCGGGTGCCGCAGATGAGAAGGGGCCGGGGCCGGTGTGGCAGAGCCGGTGTCATGTCCCCGGCCGGGCGGGCGTCGCCTGGCCGGGGTATGACACCGGCTCTCAGCCGGGGCCGGTCAGTGCGGTCGCGCAGCGGGCGCAGTAGCGGGCGTCGCGGTCGGTGGCCAGGCGGCCGCAGTGCGGGCAGACCCGCTCCAGCAGGCAGACCGGTTCGCCGGCGCGGTCGGGGCCGGTGGCCCCGGGGCGGCGGTGGGCGGTGGTCCAGGTCAGTCCCCGCTCCCCCGCGCGCAGGGTGTGCGGGGTGTGCGCGGGCAGCCAGGCCAGGGCGCCCGGGGCGAGGGCCAGCACCGCATCGGGCAGGCGGAGTTCGCCGTCGCCGGCCAGCACGGTGAGCAGCGTCCCGCAGGCGGTCGCGGTGGGCTCGCCGAGGTCCGCGCCGGGGGCCAGGCGCACGACGGAGGCATCCAGGTCGCGCCCGGCGCCGGCCGCCAGCGACCACACGAGGCTGATCTGCCCGGGCCGGCCGGCCAGGGTCTGCTCCGGAGCGGCGAACACGGGGGCGGCGGGCGCCGGGGCGGCGGATTCCGGGGCGGCAGGCACCGGGGCAGCAGGCGCCAGGTCGGCGGACCCCCGGGCAGCGGGCTCCGGGGCAGTACGCGCCGGAGCGGCGGGCACCGGACCGGCAGACTCCGGGGCACCAGACATCGGACCCGCGGACACCGGAGCCGCGAACTCCGGGGCACCAGGCACCAGGTCGGCAGGCCCCCGGGCAGCAGACACCGGGGCAGTACGCACCGGACCGGCAGACTCCGGGGCACCAGACACCGGACCGGCAGACACCGGACCCACGGACACCGGGGCCGCGGGCTCCGGGGCCGCGGGCTCCGGGGCCGCGGGCTCCGGGGCACCAAACACCGGACCGGCAGACACCGGAGCCGCGGACTCCGGGGCAGCGGACACCAGGTCGGCAGGCCCCCGGGCAGCAGACGCCGGGGCAGTACGCGCCGGAGCGGCGGGCGCCGGGGCGGCGGATTCCGGGGCGGCAGGCGCCGGACCGGGGTGGGTCTGGTCGGGGGTGGCCGGGTCGTTCACGGAGGGGGCTCCTCGGCGGGCGCGGGGCGGGGCAAGGGTCCTCGTCCAGTGTGCGCCGGGCCGGGAGGACCGGGGCGGCGGGCCGGGCAGGCCGGGGCGGCGGGCCGGGAGGACCGGGGCTGCGGGGCGGGGCGGGCGGTGGTCGGCGCGGAAGCCGCCAATCCGGTCAAAGGCGCCCGGACCAGGCCCGAGTGAGCCTCAAGCCGCCCCTGCTGGACTGCGGCTGGCACCGCACGGCCAGAGGCTGCCGCGCGCCTCCTCAAGGGGGCGCGGCGGACCGGCGGGTGCCCCGTTCTCATCCCCGTACTTGACTTATTTAGGAGGGCCACCATGGTCACCCGACGCCGTCTGCTCGGCACCGGACTCGCCGCCGCGGGCGTAGGGCTCACCGGGGCGTCATTCACTCCCCTGCTCGCCGTGGACGACGCCAAGGCCAGCCCGTCCACAGCGGCCACCCCCGAGGTGTTCGCCGTTGCCATGCCCAGAATGCCGGTGCTCAGACCCACCTTCCGCACCCTGACCACCGATCACTACGACGTCACCATGCGCCCGGCCCGCAAGGAGATCCTGCCGGGCATCCAGACCGACCTGCTGACCTACGACGGGAACTTCCCCGGCGCGACCATCAAGGCGCGCTCCGGCCGCCAGGTGGTCGTGCGCCAGCACAACGCTCTGGACGTGGCCACCTCGGTCCACCTGCACGGCGCCTCGGTGACCCAGACCAACGACGGTGACCCGATGGACACCCTCGCCCCGGGCGGCGAGCGTCTTTACACCTATCCCAACAAGCAGCCGCACGCCTCGCTCTGGTACCACGACCACGCCCACCACCGGGAGGCGGAGAACGTCTACCGCGGGATGCACGGCAGCTACCTGCTCACCGACAGCATCGAGGACCGGCTGCCGCTGCCCAAGGGCGAGTACGACGTGGAGATCGGCATCCGCGACGCGAACTTCGACGCGGCGGGCCAGCTCGTCTACATCATGGACGACCTGCAGCGCACCACGCTGCTGACCAACGGCGTGCCCTACCCCTACTTCAAGGTCGCCGCCCGCAAGTACCGGCTGCGCTTTGCGAACATGGCCAACCAGCGCTTCCTGGGCCTGCAGCTGGCGGACGGCAGCGACATCATCCAGATCGGCTCGGACGGCGGGCTGCTGCCGCGCCCGCACACCACCAAGTCGTTCGTGCTCACCCCGGGCGAGCGCGCCGACGTCGTCATCGACTTCTCCCGCTACGCGGTGGGCGACACGGTGGTGCTGGAGAACAACGTCATCTTCAACGGCACCGCGGAGCAGGTCGGGCGGGTGATGCGCTTCGACGTGGTGCGCACCGCCGAGGACCCCAGTTCCGTGCCCGAGGTGCTGCGTGCGCTGCCGCCGCTGCCCACGCCCACCAACGAGCGCGCCATCGAGATGCACATGGAGGAGGGCGTCGAGCACCCCAAGGCGTTCCTGGACGGCAAGGTCTACGACGGCTCGCGGGTGGACTCCAGCATCCGCTTCGGCGCCAGTGAGGTCTGGTCGATCACCAACACCAACACCCGGGTGCCGCACAACTTCCACATGCACCTGGTGCAGTTCCGGGTGATCGAGCGCGGCGGGAAGCCGCCGGCGCCCGGGGAGTCGGGGCTCAAGGACACGGTGATGGTCCTGGCGGGCGAGACGGTCAAGGTCCAGGCGACCTTCGACACCTACCGGGGCTCCTACCCCTACCACTGCCACATGCTCGACCACTCGGCCATGGGCATGATGGCCACCATGAAGATCAGCTGATCCCCTCCCGCCGCGGGGCCCCGGGCCGGGGCCCCGCGGCGGGTCCGGCGCCGGGCGCTGGCCGAACTAGCCGAACTGGCCGACCCGGTAGTCCCCGGCGGGCTGTTCGACCAGGACGTTCAGGCGGTTGAAGGCGTTGATGACGGCGATGATGGACAGCAGCGCGGCCAGCTGGTCCTCGTCGTAGTGCTTGGCGGCATCCGCCCAGGCCGCGTCGCTGACGCCGCCCGCCGCGTCGGCGATGCGGGTGCCCTGCTCGGTCAGCTCCAGCGCGGCGCGCTCGGCGTCGGTGAAGACGGTGGCCTCCCGCCAGGCCGCGACCAGGTGGAGGCGGACCGCGTTCTCCCCGGCGTGCGTGGCCTCCTTGGTGTGCATGTCCACGCAGAAGCCGCAGCCGTTGATCTGGCTGGCGCGCAGCCGCACCAGTTCCGCGGTCGCCGCCGGCAGTGACGTGCCCGCGGCCACCTTGCCCGCCGAGGCCAGGTGCTTCAGGAACCTGGCCGAGACCGGGTTGTCGAAGAGGTTCAAGCGAGCGTCCATGTCGGGCTCCTCTGCCGTGCTGGTGGTTACACAGTTCAGACGACATAGCCCGGCAAGATGTGACAGCACCCCATGTGACCTGCCTTGTCCGGCTCCCGGCCGGTGCGGGTCAGCCGGTGGTCCAGGGGCGCAGCTTCTCGGGGTTGCGCACCGCCCACAGGTGCTTGATCCGCTCGCCGGCGAAGTCGAAGGCAAGGACCGAGACGGTGACGCCGTCCTGCTGGACGATCAGACCGGGCTCGCCGTTGACGGTGCGCTCCAGGATGCGCAGGCCGGGCACCTTGCCGGTGATGGTGACCAGGTAGCGGGCGATCTGGTCGCCGCCTCCGGTGGGGGGCGCGGCGTTGACCAGGCCGCCGCCGTCGGCCAGGCCGGTGGCGTCGGGGTCGAGCAGGCCGATCAGGGCGGCGATGTCCTTGGCCTCCCAGGCCTGCTTGAAGTTCCGGACGATGTCGGCGCGCTGGGCGGTGGCGGTGGCCGGGGCCTGCTGGGCGCTGCGGATGCGGCGGCGGGCGGAGGAGGCCAGCTGGCGGCAGGCGGCCGGGCTGCGGCCGACGCTTTCGGCCACTTCGGCGAAGGAGTAGCGAAAGACGTCGTGGAGGATGAACGCGACGCGTTCGGCCGGGGTCATCGAGTCCAGGACGACCAGGAAGGCCATGTTGACCGACTCGTCCAGGGTGATGCGGTCGGCCGGGTCGGCGGCGGTGCCGGTGCGGGCGCCGGCCCACTCGGAGTGGGCGGGCAGCGGCTCGGGGATCCACTCGCCCACGTAGCGTTCGCGCCGGGCGCGGGCGGAGCCCAGCAGGTCCAGGCAGATGCGGCTGGCCACCGTCGTCAGCCAGCCGCCGGGCGAGGTGACGGCCTCGCGCTGGGCGGGGGCCATGGCGTACCAGCGGGCGTAGGCCTCCTGGACGACGTCCTCGGCGTCGGCCAGGGAGCCGAGGAACCGGTACGCGAGGTTGATCAGCTGACGCCGCTCGCTCAGGACCGCGCTCAGGCCCGCCTGCAGCTGGTCGTCTTCCGGCTCGGTCTGCGTCCTCATCGCTCGGGTGCTCCCTTTGCTCCCTTGGCCGAAACTGCTGTCATCGGTACGACGAGACAGCCCCCGCGAATGTGAGGCCGGCCTGCCCGCTTCGTGGCGCTGTGTTCCGGATGGGGCGGGAGGGTGCGTCCCCTTCTGTCGGGATTCCAGCGCTCTCCTAGGCGTATCCCATAGTCATGTGGCATGAGCAAACACAAAGCCATCGTGGAGCGGTACCGCGACGGGGTCCTCAGCGGCGACCACGAGCTGGTCCTGTCCCTGGTGACCGACGACGTCGTGTGGGAGAGCCTGGGCCAGACCCGGGTGCAGGGCAAGGAGGCCCTGCGGGGCATCGTGGAGAACAAGGAGGGCCAGGCCGCCAAGGACGTCGTGCGGCGGCCGGACATCACCGTGGACCGGCTGATCGAGGAGGGGGACACGGTGGTCGCCACCGGCCGCGCCGCCCTCGCCCTGCCCAACGGCGCGAAGGCGGAGTTCCTCTTCTGCGACGTGTTCACCTTCGCCGGGGAGGCGATCAGCCACCTGGAGAGCTACAAGGTCCCCCTGGGCGGGCCGCCGCCGCGCGGCTAGAGCGGCTCGAGCCGGGTGCGCACGGTCCCGGGGCGGTGGCGGGGCCGTGCGCGTGGCCGGAAAGCGCGTCCGCGCGGGCGCAGGGGTTCAGCCGGCCGTCCAGGGGCGCAGCTTCTCGGGGTTGCGCACCGCCCAGATGTGCGTGATCCGGTCGCCGACGAAGTCGAAGGCCAGGACCGAGACGGTGACGCCGTCCTGCTGGGCCACCAGGCCGGGCTGGCCGTTGACGGTGCGCTCCAGGAGGGTGAGGTCCGGGGCCCGGCCTGCGACGTCGGCGAAGACGCGGGCGATCTGCTCGCCGCCGGTGACGGGCTGCAGCTGGGCGCTGACCAGGCCGCCGCCGTCGGCGATGGTGGTGGCGTCGGGGTCGAGCAGGCCGATCAGGGCGTCGATGTCCTTGGCCTCCCAGGCCTGCTTGAAGTCCCGTACCACGTCGGCGCGCTGGGCGGTGGCGGGGGCCGGGGCCTGCTGGGCGTGGGTGCGGCGGCGGGCGGAGGAGGCCAGCTGGCGGCAGGCCGCCGGGCTGCGGCCGACGATCTCGGCGATCTCGGCGAAGGAGTAGTGGAAGACGTCGTGGAGGATGAACGCGACGCGTTCGGCCGGGGTCATCGAGTCCAGGACGACCAGGAAGGCCATGTTGACCGACTCGTCCAGGGTGATGCGGTCGGCCGGGTCGCCGGCGGCGCCGGGGGGCCCGCCGGGCCACTCCATGCGGTCGGGCAGCGGCTCGGGGATCCACTCCCCCACGTAGCGTTCGCGCCGGGCGCGGGCCGAGCCCAGCAGGTCCAGGCAGATGCGGCTGGCGACCCGGGTCAGCCAGCCGCCGGGCGAGGCGACGGCGTCCCGGCGCTGTTCGGACATGGCATACCAGCGGGTGTAGGTCTCCTGGACGACGTCCTCGGCGTCGGCCAGGGAGCCGAGGAACCGGTAGGCGAGGTTGATCAGTTGGCGCCGCTCGCTCAGGACGGCGCTCAGTGCGGGGTCGAGCCGGCTGTCCTGCGGCTCCCGGTGCATGCTCATGGTGTCGCCAACTCCCTTGGCCGCGCCCTGGCTTGAGCAGTTCGATGAGGCATCGCACTGAAGGTGGCGCTCGTCACCTCACATTACAACGGGCTGTGTCGTCGTACTGCTGGAGATCGAATTCCCGCCGGACCCCTCCCCCGGTCGTCCGGATCGGTAATCCCCGCTCTCCCGCCCCGGCTTCGGGCTGTGAAGTCGCTTGTCACCTGTCAGGAGAATTGCCGTGCACCTCACTTCGATCCGCGGGTCACCAGCAGGCGTTCGGACGCGGCCTTTGCGAGCGGCGGCACCGCGGTGCGCGGGCGGGCCGGGCCGGTGGGCCGCCGGCGGCTGAAAAGGCCGCGAAGGCCCCGGTTCGCAGGGGTGCCGGCCGGGCCGCCGAGGCCGGCGGCGCCCCGCGGACCGGGCCGCGGACCGGGTCCGTGTGCCGGCCACCGGTCGCCGTCCCGGGCGTTTTTCTCTTTCTTTACCGACTTTTACCACCGGGTGTCCGGCTCTCCCCGAAGGGAGCGGCCGGATCCCGCGGCACCACCCGATAGACACGCAAAGGAAAAGGAAACAGTTGTGGAACCTGTGAACGTTGCAATCATCTACTACAGCGCCACCGGCAACGTGCACACCCTGGCCCAGGCCGTGGCCGAGGGCGCGGAGAAGTCGGGCGCGAACGTGCGGCTGCGCAGGGTCGCCGAGACCGCCCCGCAGGCGGCGATCAGCGCCAACCCGGCCTGGGTGGCGCACCGGGAGGCCACCGCCGGCCTCGACGAGGCCACCCACGACGACCTGGCCTGGGCCGATGCGGTGCTGTTCGGCACGCCCAGCCGGTTCGGGAATCCCGCCAGCCAGCTGCGGGCGTTCATCGACACCACCGGGCCGCTCTGGTTCGCCGGGAAGATCGCGGGCAAGGTGTTCTCCGCGTTCACCGCCAGCAACACCGCCCACGGCGGGCAGGAGTCGACGATCCTGGCGCTGTCCAACACCTTCTACCACTGGGGCGGCATCATCGTGCCGCCCGGCTACACCGACCCCATCCAGTTCCAGTCCGGCAACCCGTATGGCACCTCGCACGTGGCCGGGGACGGCGCGCCGGGCGAGGTCGCCCTGCAGGCCGCCCGCCACCAGGCCCGGCGCGTGGTGGACACCGCCGCCGCCCTCAAGGCCGGCCGCGCCGCCGTGTGAACGGGCGCGGCGCGGTGCGCGCCGCCGCATGCGGATGAGGGGCCGCCGGCCGGACGGGCCGGCGGCCCCTCATGCCTGACGGGGCGTCAGTGTGCCGTGTTTCGGTGGCGGTTCAGGGCTGGAGGCGGGTGGGCTGCCAGCCGGTGGGGGTGCGGTCGTAGCGCAGGCGTTCGTGGAGGCGGTCGGTGCCGTTGGCCCAGAACTCCACGCTGTCGGGGCGCAGGCGGTAGCCGACGAAGGCTTGGGGGCAGGGCAGCGGGCGCTTGAGGGCGGCCAGTTCGGCGGCCCGGGTGCGCAGTTCCTCGACATGGGCGAGGTCGCGCAGGGGTTCGCTCTGGGCGGCGACGCTGGACATGGGGTGGGTGAAGATCGCGCGGGCCGCCCAGAGGGCTTGGGACTCGGCGCGGGTGAGCTGTTCGACGGGGCCGGCCAGGGTGATCTGCTGGCTGGTCTCGCGCCAGTACAGCACGCCCGAGGCGTACGGGTTGGCGGCCAGTTCGCGGCCCTTCTGGCTGCCGGTGTGGGTGATGAAGAGCAGGCCGGCGGCGGTGATCTGGTTGACGGCCACGATGCGGGAGGAGGGCCGGCCGCGGGGGTCGGCGGTGGCCAGGGCCAGCGCGCGGGGCTCGCGCACGCCCTGCTCGGTCGCCGTCTGGAGCCAGGCGGCCAGCAGCTGCATCGGTTCGGCGGGCGGGGTGCGGAACTGGGGGAAGTCCACGTCCAGGGTGCCCGTCAGCGTCTCCGAGCGCCGCGGCGCGGCGCCGGTGGGCGCGCCCGGCGCGGCCGGTGTCCCGTTGTGCTGGGCCAGGTCAGACATGGTGGTTGCGTCCTTCGCTTCGTGCCGGTGCCGGGGGCGTGCGGGCGGGCGGGGGCCGGGCCGGCGCTCGGGGGAGGGCGCCGGCCCGGTGCGGGGGGGGCGGGTCAGGCCGGGTCGGGGGTGCGGGCCGGGGCGAGGAGTCCGGCCAGGGTGGTGCCCACGATGCGGGGGCCCTCGCGGGTGAGGACGGATTCGGGGTGGAACTGCAGGGAGGCGAAGCCCGGCCCGCGCAGGGCGTGGACCTCTCCGGTGGCCGGGTCCCGGCTGACCTGGACCCGCTCGCCCTCGGGCAGGCCCGGCACGCCGCGGGGGCGGACGTCCTCCGCGTGGCTGAGCAGGGCGAAGGTGTTGTAGTAGCCGACGTGTTCGGGGGCGCCGAACAGGTCGATCTCCTTCTGCACGCCCTGGTTGGGCACGTCCCTGCGGCGCAGCGGCAGGCCGAGCTGGAGGCCCAGGACCTGGTGGCTGAGGCAGACCGCCAAAAACGGCCGCTGTTCGCGCAGCAGGGTGGCCACGGCGGTGTGCAGGTGGCGCATCTTGGGGTGGGCCACCTCCTGGGGGTCGCCGGGGCCCGGCCCCATGACGATGAGGTCGTGGCCCTCGAAGGTGTAGTCCTGGTCGTAGCGGCGCAGGGTGACCTCCAGGCCCAGGGAGCGCAGCTGCTGGTCGATCATCGAGGTGAAGGTGTCCTCGGCGTCGACCACCAGGACCCGGCGGCCGGCCAGTTCGGGTCGGGCGGCGGTGCGGGCCCGGGTGTCGGAGAGCCAGAAGCCGGCGATGGTGTCGTTGCGGCCCTCCAGGGCGCGGCGCACCCGGGGGTGGTCGGCGAAGCGTTCGGTGGTGTCGCCGTTGAGGGCGGCGACCAGGCCGGCGGCCTTGGCGCGGGTCTCGGCGGCCTCGGAGGCCGGGTCGGAGTGGCGCACGATGGTGGCGCCGACGCCGATGGCCAGGCGGCCCTGGTGGGTGATGTCGGCGGTGCGGATGAGGATCGCGGAGTCCATCGCCCGCTCGCCGTGCTCGTCGCGGCCGATCAGGGCGGCGGCGCCGCTGTAGTAGCCGCGGCCGCCGGGTTCGTACTGGTGGATGATGCGGCAGGCGCTCTCCAGGGGGCTGCCGGTGACGGTGGGGGCGAACATCGTCTCGCGCAGGATGTCGCGCACGTCGCGGTCGGTGCGGCCCTCGATGAAGTACTCGGTGTGGGCGACGCGGGCCATTTCCTTGAGGTAGGGGCCCACCACCTGGCCGCCGCCGTCGCAGATGCGGGCCATCATCTTGAGTTCCTCGTCGAGCACCATGTACAGCTCGTCGGTCTCCTTGCGGTCGCCGAGGAACTCCAGGACGCCCTCCAGCGTGGAGCCGGCCGGCGGGTAGCGGTAGGTGCCGCTGATGGGGTTCATCACGGCGGTGCCGCGCTGCAGGCTGACGTGGCGTTCGGGGGAGGCGCCGACCAGGACGCGGCTGCCGGTGTGGATCAGGAAGGTCCAGTGGGCGCCGCTCTCGCGTTCCAGGAGGCGGCGGAAGAGGGCCGGGGCGCTGGCGGGGCCGTAGTCGGTGATGTCGGCGACGAAGGTGCGCTTGATGACGAAGTTGGCGCCCTCCCCCGTGCCGATCATCTCCTTGGCGATGCGGCGTACGACGTCTTGGTAGGCGGCGTCGTCCACGTCGAAGTCGCCGCCGGAGAGCGGGGTCGGCACGTCGGGGATGCGGGCCAGCGCTTCGGCCAGGGGCAGTTGCTGCTGGCCGGTGACGGTCATCGCCACCAGCGGGGTGCCGTCGTCGGCGCAGGCGAAGCCCCGCTCGCTCAGCTGCCGGTAGGGCATGACGACCAGGACCTCGTGGCGGGCGCCGGCGTTCGCAGGGCCCGGGTCGGGCAGCGGGATGTCGGCGAGGGTGGCGGGCAGGGACACCGCGCCGGTCAGGACCTCCACCGCGTCCGGCCCGGTCGTGGTGGGCCGGTGCAGCAGCGCGAAGGCCGGGGCCTGCCCGCTCAGGGCCTGGTGCAGGAGGTCGCCCGCCGGGTGGGGGGCGGGACGCGGCGGCATCGGTGTCATGTGAACAGCCCCTTGACGGTGGTGACCTGGGCGCAGCGCTCGGCGGCGTAGGTGAGGGCCGAGCGGTGGTAGTCCTGGGAGAAGTCGGCCGTGGCGTCGGCGACGAAGAACGGCTGGATGTCGTGGGTGAAGGCGTCGACGGCGGTGGCCAGCACCCCGACGTGGGCGTAGATGCCGCACAGGATGAGCTGGTCGCGGCCCGCGGCGCGCATCCGCTGGAGCAGGTCGGTCTTGAAGAAGGCGCTGTAGCGCCACTTGGTGAGCAGCCAGTCCTGCTCGGTGGGGGCGAGCGCGTCGACGACCTGGCGGTCCTCGGGGGCGGGGCGCATGCCCGGGCCCCAGAAGTCCTTGAGCAGCCCGCGCTGTGCGTCGCTCATGCCGCCGGGCTGGGCGGTGTAGGCGACCGGGATGCCGAGGCCGGCGCACCGGTCGCGCAGCTGGGCCGCGTTGTCGACGAGGTCCTGGCGCAGGCCGGCGGGGAAGGGCTTGAGGAAGTACCGCTGCATGTCATGGACAAGGAGGACCGCCCGGTCGGCGTCGGCGGTCCAGGACACGGCGGCCGCGGGCAGGTCGCCCTCGGCGGGCAGGGGGTAGGGGCTGATGGGGGGTATGCCGGTCATGGTTCCAGTCCTCGGCTTGGTGCGTGGCTGCGGGTGTGCGGGCGGGACATGGGGGGCGCTCAGGCGGGCCAGGCGGAGACGGTGGTCAGGGCCTGGGCGGGGTTGAGGCGGGGGTCGCAGCACGAGGTGTAGCGCTCGCCCACGGTGTGCAGGCCGGCTTCGGTGGCGGCGCATTCGGTGACGTCGTCGGGGGTGGTCTCCAGGTGCAGTCCGCCGGCCACGCCGCCGGCGGCGCGGACGGCCTCGACGAAGCCGGTGATCTCGCGGGAGACGGTGTCCACCAGGCGGGTCTTGTAGCCGCCGGGGGCGGTGAC